>CALUIB010000001.1 GCA_944320595.1 uncultured Muribaculaceae bacterium
GGCCGATACGCACGAAGCCATGATGCATATCGCTGCCATAAAATTATTTTTGAATAAAATTTAAACAGTTTCTTAATTCTTAACAAGTTGCGACTACAAATATAACCTTTTAATTCCACAAAAACAAAAGCAAGAAATCCATTTTATAACGGAAAATATTTTCCATCAATAAAATGGATTTCTTGCTGATGATTAAAAAAAATAATGCCCTTAAACGAAAAATTATATTTTATAAAATCATTTATTTCAGTCCACGATTCTCAAGCAGAGCATCGACTGTGGGTGCTTGACCGCGGAAACGCTCGAACAGTATCATCGGGTCTTCACTACCGCCGGGTTCAAGAATGTTTTGCCTGTACGATTTGGCAGTTGCCGGGTCGAAAATACCATGCTGACGGAACATTTCAAATGCATCAGCCTCAAGCACCTCGGCCCACAAGTATGTGTAATAACCTGCCGCATAACCGTCGCTGCCGAAGATGTGGTTGAAATAGGTGCTGCGGTATCGGAACTGTATCTCGCGCGGCAAACCTATGCGGCGGGCCACCGACTGCTCGAATTTCATCACGTCGATGTCGCCGTTGCAATAGTTGACCTTGTGCCATTCTAAGTCGAGCAAGGCTGCACCCACGAGTTCCACAGTCATGAAACCCTGGTTGAACTTGCCCGTTTCGTCGATTTTGGCGATGAGATTGTCGGGAATTGGCTCGCCTGTTTTGTAGTGGAACGCATATTCTTTCAGAAATTCGGGAGCCATGGCCCAGTGTTCGTCGATTTGTGAGGCAAGTTCCACAAAGTCGCGGTCAACATTGGTACCAGCCTGTCCGCGGAACGAAGCCTTGGTGAGCATACCCTGCAAGGCGTGTCCGAACTCGTGGAACACGGTCTTTACCTCGTCGATGGTAAGCAACGACGGGGTGTCCTTGGTGGGAGCCGTGAGGCTGGCCACATTAAAGATTATAGGCCGCTCGCTCACGCCGCCATAGTTATACTCGCCCTTGAATTCGCTCATCCATGCGCCTTGCCTTTTCGAGGCACGCGGCAGGTAGTCGGTCATGAACACTGCAAGGTGCGAGTCGTCGGCATCCTTCACGTCATAAACCTTTACTTCGGGGTTATACTTCGGAGCTTTCTTCATCTCGGTGAAAGTGATGCCATAGAGCTTGTTGGCCATCAAGAATACGCCTTTTACCACGTTGTCGAGGCTGAAGTATGGGCGCACTTCATCTTCGCTGAAGTTGAATTTCTCTTTTTTCACCTTCTCGGCATAGTAATAGTAATCCCACGGTTCTATGGTGATGCTGTCGCCATGAGCGTCGGCATAGGCCTGCATATCGGCAACCTCCTCCTTGGCCTTGGCCACGGCTGGAGTCCAAATTTGGTAAAGCAGTTTTTCGGCGTTTTCCACTGTCTTTGCCATCACATTGTCTATTTGATAGTCGGCAAATGTGTCGAAACCAAGCAGGTTGGCCTTGCGAGTACGCAATTTTATAATTTTGTTGATGATTGCGAAGTTGTTATACTCGTTGTCGTTCATCGCAAGATGGGTATAAGCCTCATACATCTTGCGGCGCAATTCGCGGTTGTCGGCGTATGTGAGTACCGGCAGGCGCACAGCCCCGTGCACTGTGAACACCCACTTCCCAGCCATGCCATCTTTTGCGGCAAGTTCGGCAGCCTGTGCTATGGTATTAGCTGGCAGCCCCGACAGTTCGGCCTCGTTGTCGATGACGATTTTGATAGCATTTGTTTCCTTCAGCACGTTGGAGCTGAAGTCGAGGAACAGGTTGGATATTTCCTGATTTATGGCTTTCAGTGAATCCTTGTCGGCTGCGGAAAGCAATGCACCGCCACGCACAAAGTCCTTGTAATAATGTTCGAGCAAGCGAGTTTGTGCCACATCAAGGTTGAACTCCTTGCGGCGGTCATACACTTGCTTTACTCGTTGGAACAGAGCCTCGTTCATGCTGATTTCGTCGCTTGCCGACGAAATCATGGGCATGGCCTTGGCAGCAATAGCCTCAAACTCGGGTGTGTTGTCCGACTCGGTGAGCGCAAACAATACGTAGCATACCCGGTTGAGGGTCTGTCCCGAATTGTCGAGTGCAAGAATAGTATTGTCGAAGTCGGGCACTGCACGGTTTCTTACTATTGCATTTATTTCCTGCTTTTGCTCGGCTATGCCGGCCTCGATGGCAGGCAGATAGTCGTCGTAGGTGATTTTGTCGAAGGGAGGAATTTCATACTGGTTAGTGTATGGCTCCAAGAAAGGGTTCTTACTCGATTTTTCCATTTTTTTCGCGTATGCCGCCGGCAAAGCCGCAAGCAGCATCATAATTAACGATAAAATAGTGATTTTCTTCATTATCTTGTTGTTGTCTTTTTGTTGTTTCATGTTTTCAGTGCGTCATTACATATACCGCGCCACTATGCCTGCAAGCTGTGAGGGGTCGCTCACACGCTCCACGATTTCCCCGTTGCGGTCGATGACGTATGTGAGCGGCAGCTGCGTCACGTTATATTTAGCCAAGTTGGCCGACTGCACCCCGGCAGGGTCATACACCGTTATCCAAGGCAGGTTCACGGCCGATTGCCTCCACTGGAACTCGTCGCCGTCAAAGCTCAACTGGAATATTTCAAGTCCGCGTCCCTTGTTCTTGCTGTAAACGTCGGCGAGTATGGCATTATACGATGGAGAAAATTCTGCCGTATAAACCGTGAAGCTAAGCAATATCACTTTCTTCTCCCGGGCAAGGGCTGCAAGCGAATGTTCCACTCCGTCGTTGTCTTGCAGCGTGATGTCGAGCAGCGAAGTCTCGTCGAGCTGCAAGGTGTCGCTTACCGTTGCATTGGGGTTGTGGTACATGCGCCCATTGCGCAGCACGTTCACAAGGTAGGCAGTACGAGGGTCGTTGGGGCGGAAAGTGTAGTACCCATTGGCTACGGCACCTATTATACGCAAGTCTTCCTTCACAAGTGGGTCGAAAAGCGGGTCGCTGCCTATATACTTGTTTATTATGTAGTAAGAGATTATGCCCGACGGATTGGCAAGGATAGTGTCAACCAGCTCCTTTTTCCATGCCGCAACAGCCTTGGTGCGAGGTTCGCCCTTCATCGCGCCTATCTCTATTGCGCGCTTGTCGATGTTCATCATGCTCACCGCATCGTGGCTGCCGCTCACTGTAAATTCGGTGGCGAAGTTCTTCACGCCGGTGTTTATGGTTATTTGGTCGAGGCTGTCAATGGGGAAATAAATCGCATTGCGCCCGTAACGAAGTCGGTAAACCTCGGGATTGGTCGGTGCTGGTATGTTCACTGAAAACTCTCCGTTGCCTGTGGTTGCTACAGAGTCGGCAATCAGCCACCGACCGTTCGATGACAATTCCACCACCATCTTCACGGTGTCGCTGCCACCTTCAACCACTCCGCCTACGCGGAACTCATTGTCCCCGCCGCACGATGCGGCCATGAGCGATGCAGCCATGGCTGCAACAAGGATATGTCTGTTATTCATTCTGCTGTATTTATGATTTTTACTTTTTATTCCGTTGTTTTTGTGCAGGCTCGTCGGCAAAGCGGTTGGGGAAGTCTATCTCCACTGGCTTGCGGCGCATGGCATATATTATAAGCCCCACACCTATGATAATGAACGGCACACTGAGTAGCTGCCCCATGTTCATGCCGCAACTTGCAATGAGGTCGTATTCCCAAGGTTCCTGCACATTCTTCAGATACTCGATGAAGAACCGTGCCACAAACAGCCACGTGAAAAAGATGCCAAAAAGCAAGCCAGGCCGCCGCTCGGCATCGCGTTTCCAATAAAGCCACATAAGCAGCCCGAACAATGCCAGATAGGCCAACGCCTCGTAAATCTGCGTGGGGTGCGACGGCTCGCTGAAGACGGGTTGCGCACCGGCCATCCACGAATTAAGGTTTTCCACAAAACGGAAAGCCCACGGCAAGTCGGTGGGGCCGCCATATATCTCATGATTCATCAAGTTGCCAAGCCTAATCAACGCGCCCACTAGCGGAATGGGGATAACCAAACGGTCGAACGTCCACAACGGACTGCGGTGCGTGACATATCGCGAATACACCAGTATGGCTATCATTATGCCTATCGTTCCGCCATGGCTCGCCAGCCCGCCTTCCCATATTTTGATAATGTCCCCAGGGTGCTGCGAATAGTAATCCCAGTCGTAGAAAAACACATGGCCGAGCCTTGCGCCTATTATAGTGCCAAGTACCACATATATAAGCAATGCGCCTATCCACTTTTCGGGCACACCTTCGTGCTTGAAGATTCGGTACATTATCTCATATCCTATCCAGAAACCTATCGCAAAAGCCAATCCATACCATCTGATGGTGACAAAGCTGTCGATGAAATTGGGATTAGCCGTCCACGTGATAAAATCAAGCATAATTTTTATTTGTGACGTTAATATAAAGCATTGTATGGCGCACAAAAAAGCATTCGCGACACACTTTGGCGGCTACAAATTTAGCTAAAATCCATATAATCGCCGCAGAAAACCACTGCAAAAAACATCATGCTGCCATAACATAGTTTCAATTAGACAGCGAATGTTGTATGCATCGTATAATTTGCTTGTTTTTACGGATAGAAAGCATGATTAAAAAACAATTGCAACTGGGTGAAGACAATAAGGCTGATATACCCGCAGTGGCAAGGCGGTGTCATTGCCGACTGGATTCCCGAAATAAGTGACCACGAAGTGTAGGCGCGAGGATACCACCTTGGCACACAACTGTTCGACTCCCTCGCATCGAGCAGTGGGCAACATGTGTTTACTGTGCCGGTAAGCACTGATATAGCAAACACATTACGACTAACGGCATTACCGACCGAGAAGCAATCTTGACACAAACCCGTGCGGCACTCGACATACTCGACGCGGAACGCCACGACCGCATCGTTACGTTTTTTAAAATAATCTTGAGCAAAATTTAAACGGGTTCCATATCTTTTTGCAAAGTTTTTTTCCATGTTTAGGCTCAGAATGTTTAACTTTGCACCTTGAAAAAAATTACAATAGGATTGATATGGCTCCTTCACAAAAGAAAGCATTGATTATAGTGGGCGCATTGGTGGCTGTGGCCGTGGTGTCGTTCTTCGTATATTACACACAAAAGCAGATAGCCGATGCACAGGCTGCCAACGAGCAGCTTATGTTGCAGAATGAACAGCTGCAACTGAAACAGGAATATGAGAACTTGAGCGCCGAATTCCAGAATTATGAGAGCCAGACGCGGTTTCTCAATAACGACTCGTTGCTCATAAAATATGGTGAGGCGAAAGACAAGGTAGAAAAATTGCTTACCGAACTGCGCACTCAGCGCATAACGAGCAACAAGCGCATCAAGGAGTTGCAGGGCGAGATTGAAACCTTGCGCGGCATCATGCGGCATTATGTGCAGGTGATTGACTCGCTGGGACGAGAGAATGCCGGACTGAAAGCCGAGAATGAAAAAATACGCTCGCAAAATCGCCAGCTGACCTCGCAAGTGAGCCGTGCCACAAAGGAAAATGAAGACTTGTCGAAACGCATGACGCTTGCCGAGAAACTGAACGTATCGGGGGTTACGCTCACGGCACTGAAAAGCAACGGCAAGAACGAAAAGAGGATAACCAAGGCAAAACAGTTGATGGTGATGTTTACAATCCCGCAAAATAATTCCACGCCAGTGGGAGAGAAGACCATATATATGCGCATTACCAGCCCCGAAGGTTACCTGTTGGGCGAAAACGGTACTTTCCCGTTTGAGGGCGGCAATGTAGCATATACCGAGCGCAAGACATTTGAATATGCTGGTCAGGAAATCCCCGACATGGCCATTTACTGGAACGTAAATACCACGCTCAATGCCGGTACATACACCGTGGAACTGTTCCTTGATGACTATCGCTTGGCATCGCGCGAATTTACATTTGAAAAGTAGAGCGAAAAAAATGTGCGCCGAAGTGTTGCGAGTGAAAAAATATTACTAATTTCGCAACGTCAAAACTGCATTAAGGAAATACTTACTTATATAAAACATACTGTTCAAAAGAGATGATTTATAAATTTCGTATAGTATCGGATGAAGTTGACAACTTCAAGCGCGAAATCGCCATAGATGCCGACGATACATTTTTGCGCTTGCGCAATGCCATTCTCGACTCGGTGGGCTACACCAAGGACCAGATGGATTCGTTCTTTATTTGCGACGAAGATTGGAGCAAGGAAAAAGAAATCACGTTGGTGGAAATGGATTCCGACTCCGACCAAGATATATGGCTGATGGAAGATACCCAGCTGAATGAACTCATCGAGGATGAAGGGCAAAAGCTGATTTATGTATTTGACTACATGACCGACAGGTGCTTTTTCATGGAAATGAAGGAGTGCGTTCCCGGCAAGAACCTCAAGGATCCCTTGTGCCAGCGCAAGGAAGGAAAGGCTCCTGCGCAATTCATCGACATCGACGAGGTTAACAGCAAGGCTGCTGCGGCAAAGGCTGCCGCCATGGGCGACTTGACACTCGATGACATTGACGAGGACTTCTACGGTGAAGACGGCTTTAACGAGGACGAGCTGGGCGACCTCGCCGACTACGACGACGAAGAGTTGCGTTGACCGCGCAGCTGTCCGCGGGCGTAGGCGGAAAGTTCTAAACACAGACACACTGGTTATTCAATAATAAATACATTAAGTTTTTTAAGGGTTGCAGACCTTGTGAAAAGTTAGCAACCCTATTTTTTTGTATTTAGGCCTGCTTAAATTTTGCAGGCTCTAAAATTATATCAAGAAGTTAAAGGGAAGTTTAAATAGGTGCTTATTCCATTCTTGCTTATGCTGTGGCCGACTGCTTGCGGTATTCGGTGGGGGTGACGCCCGTGTTTTTCTTGAAGATGCGGTTGAAGTGCTGCGAGTATTGGAAACCGAGGTCGTAGGCTATTTCGCTTACCGTTTTTTCGGTGCCGAGTATCATTTCCTTTGATATGTCGATAATCTTGTTTTGGATATATTCCTGGGCCGTTTTCCCTGTTTCCTTCTTTATCAAGTCTCCGAAGTAGTTGGGCGACAGGCACACTTTGTCGGCGAAGTACCTTACTGTGGGCAGACCCTCTTCTTGCGACGTTCCGCTTGCAAAATACTCGTCGAGTAGAGCCTCGAAACGTGTCAGTACGTCACGGTTCACTTTGGTGCGGGTTTCAAACTGGCGTTCATAGAAACGCATGCAGTAGTCGAGCAGCAACTCTATGTTGCGCACCACAAGTCGGTGGCTGTGCCTGTCGATGGGGCGGCTCAGCTCGGTGCGGATATTGTTCATGCAGTCCACGAATATCATTCGTTCCTCTTCCGACAGGTGCAGAGCCTCGGACGATTCGTAAGAGAAAAACGAGTATTGCTTTATTTCGCGGCCAAGTGATGTGCCTTTTATGAAATCGGGGTGAAACATTATGCCGAGTGCCGACGGCTTTATGTTGTCGGCCATTTCCACTTCGGCAATCTGCCCCGGGGCGAAACTCACTACTGTGCCTTCCTGATAGTCGTAGGTTTGCTTGCCATATCGTATGTCGCCGCATTTGGTGTCCTTGAGGAACATAGTGTATATGCCGTAATTCACCTTGAAGTGGTTGGGGTGGTGGGTTGCCTCCTTCAAGTCAACCACATTCACGAGTGGGTGCAGTGTCTCCAAGCCAAACAGTCGGCTATAGTCATCGATACTATCGAGTTTTATAACTTTTGGTGATTCCATATTGCTGGGCTTTGTATAATATTTCTGTTTATTCTATTTTTTATGCGAAAGGTGGGGGTGCATCACGACTGATTGATGCACCCCCACCTTTTATGAAAGATTATTGCATTTTTGGTTGTTGCGTTATGCGCAAGTTCTTATCTCACACGCAAAGTGCGCCCGGCACGTATCGTCGAGTTGCGCGAGATGCCGTTAAGTGCGCATAGCTTGCTTACCGTGGTATGGTAGCGCATGGCTATCTTGCTTAACGAGTCGCCGCGGCGTATTTTGTGGTATTGTTTGCCGCTCGACGCGTAGCTCGATGGGGCATAGTTGCGCGATCGCTTGTAAGTGCGTTTGTTGAACGTGTAAACGTCGGTGTGGGTGGTGCGGTTCTTGAAGTCGAAGATAGCGGTGGGGTTGATTGCATATCCCATGAACCGTGTCTCGAAGTGCAAGTGCGGGCCGGTGCTACGGCCGGTGTTGCCGCTCAATGCTATCGGGTCGCCTGCTTTTACATAGTCGTTGGGCTTTACAAGGAAACGCGACAGGTGGCCGTAGATGGTTTCAAGCCCGTTTTCGTGGCGCATCACCACATAGTAGCCATATCCGCGGCGTTCATACTTGGTGAGCCTGATTTTGCCGTCGAATGCTGCACGAACCGTGTCGCCTACATGCGCACGCAGGTCAATGCCCTTGTGCATGCGGCCAAAACGGCGGCGGTATCCATAATTGCTTGTGATTACGTTGCTGGTGCAAGGCATGCAATAGTCGCTCACGTCGATGTCCTGCTTGTCGGGGATTGCTATGCCCGAACCGGCGTATGCGTCAACATGCGGGCTATCCCAGCATATCGAGAACACTTCAGATTCTGGTTCAAGATCCTCGTAGAGCTTGTTGGCAAATTCCTGCACCTCGTCAACATTGATTTGGTCGAGGATATGCGATTGCGATGCCAGCAAGTCTTCGTGGGCTTGTGAATAATTAGATACCGATTGTAGATTTTGTGCCGATGCCGTAGTTGACAGTGCGGCAAAAGTTAAGCTTAGATAACCAAAAATGCTTCTGAATTTCATTTTTCCGTTAGTGTGATAAAAATAGTCGTAGTAGTGTGTGTGTGGGTCAGATTTCGTCACTTGCGTAGAGGTAGTTGAAACCCGACGGCGTGTAATCAAAAATCTCTTCGGGCTTGAAGAAACGGTTAAGCTCGATTTGTGCATTCTCTACCGAATCGGAGGCGTGCACTATATTTTCTTGCCCGCTCATGCTGTAGTCGCCGCGAATGGTGCCCGGGGCTGCGTTGCGACCGTTGGTCACACCTGTCATTGACCTTACCACTTGCACGGCATCCTTGCCCTTGATGCACATCACAACCACCGGAGTCGCCATCATGGAGGCTTTTATGCGGGGGAAGAACGGGCGGTCGATAAGATGGGCATAATGCTCGTCGAGGATTTCGCTCGTCAGTTGTATCATTTTCATGCCTGCTATTATCAGACCTTTCTTCTCGAAGCGGGAAATGACTTCACCCGCGATAGCCCGGCCTATGGCAGAGGGCTTCAGAATTACTAATGTAGCTTCCACGTTTTTATGCGATTTAAATGGTTGAAATGGTTTGCTTTGAGACTTCGATTTGTTAACAGAAACCGGTTCTGTTTTCTCGTGTTTCAAATTTACTCATTTTTCTAATCGTGGCGGTTTTTTCTTGCTGTTAAATATTCTAAACGCCTTGCGTCGGTTGCTTGAATTTGGTAGTAATGTATTGATTTGTAGTGCAATATAGCAAAATATGTTTTGCAACATATTTTAGGGCTTGTTGCAATTGCTCTGTTCCCTTTTTGCTTTTCGATTGTTAAAAATGTGAATTTTAACAATGTGTCAACTTATGCGGCTCCAGTCTTGATTTCGGCTATACAAGAATTGCAATTGTCGTGCCAGTTTCATGTTTTGGGGCTTGGTAAGTGTGGGGTCGTCATCGATGATGCGCATGGCATCATCGCGGGCTGCCTGTATTATTTGGCCATCCTTGGCTATGTCGGCTATGTGCAGGTTGAACGCTATGCCGCTTTGTTGCGTTCCTTCCATGTCGCCTGGGCCGCGTAGCCGCATGTCCTCCTCGGCTATTACGAACCCGTCGGTGGTTTGTGTCATTACTTCGAGGCGGTGTCGCGTGGTGCCTGCTATCTTCATGTGTGACATGAGTATGCAATACGAGCGGTCGGCGCCACGCCCCACGCGTCCCCGCAGCTGGTGCAGTTGCGACAACCCGAAACGCTCGGCATTCTCTATCAGCATGACAGTGGCGTTTGGCACATTTACGCCTACTTCGATGACGGTGGTGGCAACCATTATTTGTGCTTTCCCCTCGACGAAAAGCTGCATCTGATGCTCCTTCTCGCTTGGTTTCATTTTGCCGTGTATGAAGCACACGCGATAGTCGGGGAATGTTTCGCGTATTATGTCGTAGCCTTCTTCAAGGTTGCGCAAGTCGAGCTTTTCGCTTTCTTGTATCAGCGGATATACTATGTAGGCTTGCCGACCCTCTTTCAGTTGCGAGTAAATGAAACGATACACTTGTTGGCGGTGATTGTCGTAGCGCAATACCGTCTGCACCGGCTTGCGTCCCGGAGGCAATTCATCAATTACCGACACATCGAGGTCGCCATATACCGTCATTGCAAGTGTGCGCGGTATGGGGGTCGCCGTCATCACAAGCACGTGTGGCGGAACGGTGTTTTTGTGCCACAACTTGGAGCGTTGTTCCACCCCGAATCGGTGCTGTTCGTCTATGACGGCCATGCCGAGGCGGGCAAAAACCACGTTGTCCTCGATAAGCGCGTGTGTGCCTACTGTGATGCCTATTTCGCCGTTTAGCAGTCCTGCGTGTATGGTTTCGCGTTCTTTTTTGGAGGTTGAGCCTGTGAGCAAGGCCACTTTGATGCCCACTTTCGAGGCGAGGCTGCTTATTGTTTCGTAATGCTGTTGCGCAAGGATTTCAGTCGGGGCCATTATGCATGCTTGGTAGCCGTTGTCGATGGCGAGCAGCATCGTCATTAGGGCCACAAGCGTCTTTCCGCTCCCCACATCGCCTTGTAGCAGGCGGTTCATTTGCCGGCCGCTGCCCATATCGGCTCGTATCTCCTTTATTACGCGTTTTTGCGCCCCGGTGAGGGGGAATGGCAGCACATGGTGGTAGAAATTGTTGAAATGTTCCCCAACGTGCGCGAACCTCAATCCTCCCAATTTGATGGAACGCGACTTGGAGTATCGCAGCAAGTTGAGCTGCAAGAAGAACAATTCGTCGTATTTCAGGCGGAATTGCGCACGTTGCAGCATTTGCACGGTTGGCGGCAGGTGTATGGCGGCAAGCGCGTCGTGCAGGGGCAAGAAACGGTATTGGGCAATTATGTCGGGTGGCAATGGGTCGTCCACATGGCGCAACGTGGCAAGCAGGTTTTGCACCAATTGCTTAATGGTGCGCGATGTGAACGAGCGGTTGCGCATTTTGTCGGTGATGTTGTACACGCCTGTCAATCCCTGCGATTCCATTCCTGGCTTGTAGGCATCCACTTCGGGGTGCGTCATGCTGTAGCGGGAATTGTATGGCGTTGGTTTGCCGAATATGATGTATTCGACACCCGTGTGCAGGCTTTCTTGTATGATTTTTACTTTGTTGAACCACACCACGTCGATTGAGCCTGTTCCGTCATAGAACAGCGCGTTAAGCCTGCGCCGTGCGCCCTCGCCGTGCGTGGCAAAGGCGGCAAATTGCCCTTTCAGTTGCAGGTAGGGCATATCGCCGCCGTTTTCGCCCAATCGCCGCAGGTCGGCGATTTTGTGTATCTTGCTGCGGTCGATGTAGCGGAACGGGAAATGATACAGCAGGTCGTAATAGGAGCGTATGCCCAATTCTTGGGCAAGCACTTCGGCACGTTTCGGCCCCACACCGTGCAGGTATTTTATATCGAGTTTAGCGAGTTCTTCCACTTCGTTTGAGCAAAATTTCAGCTATTTCTATGTCGCCAGGGTGTGTGATTTTTATGTTGTACGGGTCGCCGGGAATGAGGTGAATGGCGTGGCCGGTACGTTCCACTACCGAGGCATCGTCGGTGAATGCAGGGTCGTATGGTGTGTTGTATGCTTGTTTCAGCATCATGGCATCAAAAGCTTGCGGCGTTTGCACTGCCACTAAGTGCGAGCGGTCGATGGCTTTCGACAGTCCGTCGTCCGATGTTTCCCTGATGGAGTCGGTCACCGGCACTGCCGGTATCGCCGAGCCATGCTTGGCAGCTTGGGAGTATGCGTTATCGATTACTTCTTGAGACACGAGTGGGCGCACGCCGTCGTGCACGGCTATTATGTCGCCCGTTTGTGCCGTGATTACGTCGAGGGCGTTTTTCACCGATTGGAACCGGCTGTCGCCTCCTGCGGTTATTGTTACCGGGAGGGTGAAGGCATATTGTTGGCATAGCTGGTGCCAATAGGCGGTTTGTGCCTGTGGCAATACCAAAATGACCGATGCGCCTGCATCGGTGAAACGTGTGATGGTGTGCATCAGTACCGGCAGCCCGGCAAGGGGGAGGAATTGCTTTGGGATAGTTGAGCCAAACCGGCTGCCCGACCCCCCGGCCACTATTATCGCGTATCGTGTCATTATTCTTGTTGATTAAGTATGGGGTGTTTTCCCCGTTCGTTGTTATTGCAAAATAAATAAAAAACGGCGTTTCGTGCAAGTGGTGGGGAAGATTGCGGGGGGATAAAAAAGTAAAAAGGAACTTTTCTGCAAAGTCCCTTTTTAGGTCTTCAATAGGTATAACTTTTTAAGGTAAAAAAGATTGTTTTAGGTTTATGTTGCAAATGTACACCCTTATTTTTGATTGCGGCAAATAAAAATATATGTTTAAAAACTATGTTTTTCTTGTCGCCGTTAAAGAGTGTTATGACAGGTGTGCGTAATGTCTTTATTTTTAAATGTTTATTGGTTTGACGTTTTCAAATATTTGCAAAGTTAAATATTGTAAAACCAACCTTTTTTCTGCTGCTACAATGGAAAAATGTTTCCATTGTGGCTGATTTTTTTAGTAAGCAATGCAAATTTACCGAAAATAATTGGATTTTCAATGCCTGTTGGTTGCAAAATGCAACGAGATGGCTGTTTAAGAAAATTGTTTAAAATTTACTAATCGATTAACGATTGTATCGGCTCTTGAAGTAGCCAATTTCAAGGTCGGTGCCATCGAATGACGCATACGAGAATTTGCTGGTCCAGTCGCCGAGTATCACCATGCGGGCGTTGCCCGATTGTAGCCGAATGTCCTCGACGATATGGAAGTGGCCGAAAATGTAGAAGTCTATTTCGGGGTGCGAGATGGAATATTCCTCGATGTAGCGCATCGTGCCGATGCAATCGGGATGCTCTTTGGTTGGTTCGCCCTTGTGCGAGTGGCGGCTGTGGCTCGACCACCCGTGTGCAAACGGCACTGTCCATCGTGGATGTATGGCCGAGTATAGGCGTTGGCAAAGGCGGTTGCGGAATAGTGCTCGCAGGAAATGTAGCATACGTGACTGGCGGCCCACGCCGTCGCCGTGTGCGAGGAAGAAACGGCGACCCATGATGTCGCGCACCAAGGTGCCGTCAACGACTTCTATCCCGAGTTCCCGGGGTAGGTAATCGAATATCCATATATCGTGGTTGCCTATGAACCAATGTACTTTCACCCCGCTGTCGCTCAGCTCGGCAAGCTTGCCAAAGAAGCGCACGAAACCGCGCGGCACCACATAGCGGTATTCATACCAATAGTCGAGTATGTCGCCCATGAGGTATAATTCGGCCATCTCGTCGCGCACCGAGTCTATCCATTCAATCACACGGCGTTCGGCACGGTGGGTGTCGGCCATGTTGCCTGCGCCCAGGTGTAAGTCGGATATGAAGAACACTTTCTTTTTTTCCATGTTGTGTCGGTGTGTTATAGCAGCCCTAATTCGAGTTTAGCCTCCTCGGTCATCATGTCTTGGTTCCATTCTGGTTCAAAGACGAGGCGCACATCCACGCCTTTTACGCCGTCGATGCTTTCTATTTTGGTGCGAATGTCCTCCATGAGGAAGTCTGATGCCGGGCACGACGGTGCAGTGAGCGTCATGTCGATTTTCACATTGCCGTCTGCCTCCACTTCGATGCCGTATATAAGGCCCAAGCTGTATATGTCAACCGGTATTTCGGGGTCATACACGGTTTTCAGCAGCATCACTATCTTTTCTTCTATCTGTAATTTGGTGTTTTCGTCCATAATGGGTGCAAATTTAAGACAATTCGCGGTTATTTATTAAATTTGCGTCATGAAAAAAATCAAGCAGTGGCTTTCGGGATTGTCGTTCCGCACGGGGGTGGCGGTTCTGCTATTGTGCATTCCGTTTTATGCGTTGTCGTTTCTCCAATTCATGTTGCCCACAAGCGTCGAGGTGAAAGGTGTGCTGTGGGTGATATTCTTTGGGCTTGCCAAGACTGCGCAGTATGGCGGTCTGACTATACTTGGTGTGGAAGGTTATCGAAGGTTGAAACTGCAAATTGCCTCGTGGCGTAAAAAATGAGTAGTATGGAATTGAATGGAGAAGAATTCAGCAGGCTGCGCGACTTCCTCGATGCCGAGGCTGCGCGTATCAACAATATAGGTTTTATCGACAACGACCCGGTGCAGTTCCCACGGCGGTTCAGCCGGTTGCAGGATATTGAACTTGTGTCGTTCCTTTCGGCGACTATTGCCTGGGGAAACCGCAAAATGATTTGCAACAATTGCGAAAAGATGCTTTCAATGATGGAGGGCGACCCTGTGGGGTATGTGATGGACGGCGCATACGAGCAGTTGCCCGACGGGCTTAACATACACCGCACATTTTTTGTGCGCAATTTCAAGTATATGCTGCGAGGTTTCCGTGCAATATTCGAGAAGTATGGTTCGTTGCACGACTTTGCCGCACATTTCGACGTGGGCGGCAGTGATGCGCCGTCATGGAGGCTTGTGGAACTGATGCAGGACGAATTTGCCGGAGCCAATGGCGGGCTGCGTGATTCGCGTTGCCTGCCCGGGCAGCTTGCCACGACAGCCCTGAAACGTGTCAACATGGCCCTGCGCTGGCTTGTGCGCAACGACGGCATCGTTGACATGGGCGTGTGGACGTGCATAAAGCCGTCGCAACTGTTTATACCGCTCGATGTCCATGTGGGCGATACTGCCCGTGCGCTTGGCTTGGTGTCGCGCCGTGCCAACGATCGCCGCACCGTCGAGGAGCTTACTGGGGTATTGCGCCAAATGCGCCCAGCCGACCCCGTGGTTTACGACTTCGCCCTCTTCGGCATAGGCATCGGCGACAAGTACCTTGGCCCCTCGGTTGTGGATAATTAATCGATAGGCAAATGCATTGTAAAAAAGGTGAACGCCAAGATTAGGCGTTCACCTTTTTTTGTGCTATATTTGAGATTCATTGTTTGGCTTTTACGCCGCCCTTAATGCCGCCGCTCAGGTTGAAGATATTGTGGTCGTATGATACTGTTTTCATGCCTTGCTCGCGCTTGCGCTTGATAGCCAGTTCAACTAAGCGGTCCATCAATTGCTCGAAACTTATGCCTGTGGCCTCCCACAAGTAGAACGATAGCGAACCTGGAATGGTGTTTATTTCGTTCACATAGATGTCGCGCGTTTTGCGGTCGATAATCATATCGACGCGGCTCACGCCATGGCATGACAGCACACGGAATGTTTCACGGGCAAGGAATTGAATGCGTTCGGTTTCAGCCTTAGGCAGGTCGGCAGGTATGCGCTTTTGTGCGGCCTGCATACCTTTTGCGCCCTTTGTGCCGCCCACGTATTTGTCTTCGTATGACAATATTTCTCCGCTCTTGATGGGTTCTTCAAGCACCGATGCTTGGTTTTCATCGCAGTCGCCCAGCACCGAGCAGTTGATTTCTTGCAGGTCTTCAACCATGTCCTCCACTATGATGCGAGTGGTATAGACTTCGGCACCGTCGATTTTTTCGATTAGTTCCTCGCGGTTGCATGCACGGCCTATTCCCACGCTCGACCCTAAGTTGGCTGGTTTCACTATTACGGGGTAGCCAATCTCTTTCTCGATGCGGTCGATAAGTTCGTCACGGCGGGCAAACCATTCCTTGTCGGTGAACCACACATAGTCCACCACCGGGATGCCGCATGATTTCAGTATCATCTTCATGGTGATTTTATCCATGCCGTTGGCACTCGACAGTGTGTTGCAACCGGCGTATGGGATGCCGATGGTTTCGAGCAGGCCCTCGAATGTGCCGTCCTCGCCGTTGGAGCCGTGCAGCACGGGTATTGCCACATCGAGGTGCTTTACCACGCCCGAGCCAAACAGGCCACGCTTTTTCTTGTATAGGTTATAGTCGCCGAATGTCGGTTCCATATACACTTCTTCAACCTTGCCAAGCAGGTCGGCGGTGTTACGGTAGTTTTTTATGTCGAGCAACGCCTCGCCGGTGTACCATTTGCCCTGCTTTGAGATATAGATGGGTACGACGTCATATTTAGCGGCGTTGATGGCGTGCATTGCCTGTGAAGCCGAGATTACCGAAATCTCATGTTCGGTCGAGCGTCCGCCAAAGAACACTCCGATAGTTGTTTTCATTTTCTATGTTTATATGTTGTGATGTTGATTTCTGAGTTATTTGAACGTGTCGGGCAGGTCGTTCTCATATAGCACAGTGTCGCCAGCACGGGCTATGCCGAGCATCATTTTTTGCGCCTCGGCAAATGTGGCGGCGGTGCGCACGTCGAGTTTCGCCGACTGCTGTTTACGTTTGATACCTGATAGTATAGCCTCGCGGTTGTATTCGCCCACGATGATTGCCACGTCGCATGTTTCGGCTATGTGTTCGCCGAAGAGCTCGTTGTAGTGTTCCTGTTTTTGCCCGAGTTCTATCATTCCCGGGGTGATGACTATGCGGCGGCCACCGGTCATGCCTGCGAGCACGTCAAGGGCCATGCGCGAGCCGTCGGGGTTGGAGTTGAAGGCATCGTCGATTATGGTGATGCCGGCAGGAGTGCGTTTCACGTTGAGGCGGTGTTCAACTTGCTCGATTTTGCTCACGGCATATTGTATCTTGCTGTCGGGCACGCCAAGGCGCATTGCCATGATGACGGCGGCAATCAGGTTGGAAATATTGCATTCTCCCACAAGGCGTGTGGTTAGTTCTATCGATTTGCCTTCGCCCACCACCTTGAACGACGTTCCGCGTGCCGAGTATGTTACATCTTCGGCGTGATAGTCGCTGCCATCGGCGGGTTTCACGGTGTAGCGTTTCACTTCCACGTTCTTCACCGGGCGGTTGGCCACGTATGGGAAATCGTTGTTGAGTACGCCGAAACCGTCGGCGGGCAAGGCATCGATAAGTTCAAACTTGGTGCGCTGCACATTCTCGATGGTCTTGAACGATTCCAAGTGCTGTTCGCCCACGGCTGTCACTATGCCGTACTGGGGGTGCACTATGTCGCAAATTTCACGAATGTCGCCAATGTTCTTTGCCCCCATCTCCACAATGAAAAGGTTGTTGTAGGGCTGTAGCATTTCGCGCACGGTACGTACAACGCCCATGGGCGTATTGAAACTGCCTGGAGTCATCAATACCGAGTATTTTTCGCTGAGTATGCGGTACAGGTAGTGCTTGGTGCTCGTTTTGCCATAACTGCCGGTGATGCCTACTACCGTCATGCCGGGCATTTGGGCAAGGATGCGGCGTGCGTCGTCGATATAGCGGTTGTTTATGGCTTTTTCCACCGGCTTGAGCAACCAGTTTACCCCAAGCGTTATTGCCGATGACAGTGCCGTTGCAAGCATCATTACGAGTGCAAAGGTGTGCAATATGCCTATGCTGTCGGCACTGCTGTAAAATATTGCTGCCAGTGCGGCCACCAACCATGTGAGCAGGTTGACGGAGGCGAAAAGCCTCCACACGCGCTTGGTGAACACGAGCGGTTTCTTCGACTTGCGTGTCATAATCACCACGCACTCGATGGCCATGATTGCAAGCACTATGCCCACTACGAATATCGATTGGGCAAACATGGAAATCATCAGTATGAATAGTGCCGCATTCAGCAGGCGGCGTGGCGACAGGGTGTCGCCGCTTGTGGTTATCCACCGCGAGTAACGCTCGTTGCGGTAGGAGTTTTGTTGCAGCATTTGCAAGTCGCGGGTTACGACTGTGCCAAACAGCACCACCGACACTGCGGCGAGCAGTGCGTATATTGTGATTATAATTCCGAGTCCTATCATATTAGTGTTACGAGTGTTTCATTTCTTCGCTTAAAAAGCTGCGTATTACGGCGGCAAATTGGTAGGGATTGTCGAGGAAACTGTAGTGCCCCGCGCCGCTGAATGTTACGAGGCCAGCATCGGGAATAAGGTGTTCCATCTTCCGTGCATCGGCCAGCGGGGTGGCGGTGTCGTTTTCCCCCCATACCAGTAGGGTGGGGCATTTTATCATCGGCATCAGGTGGCATAGGTCTTCGTTGACCACGCGGCTCATTATGCGGCGCATCATGGGCGATGCGTTGTTGTAGTCGCTTGAGCCCACGCGGCGGCGGTAGTTGTCGATTATCTTGTCGGCACGGCTACGTCCCACAATTAGTGGCAGCAGGCGGCGGTATGCCTTGTAGCTATATACCTTGAAGTAATACTTCAGGCTGCGGCGCGGTTTCACTCCGGCGGCATCGATAAGCACGAGCTTGGCCACATCGTTGCGCGAGGCATACATTATGCCCACCCGGCCGCCGAATGAGTGCCCCATCATGATGGGGCGGCTTATGTGCTCGGCTTTCACCATCTGTTCCATGATGGCAGTGTATTGCTCCATGCCCCATTCCACGGGAGGCTCGGTGCTGTCGCCAAATCCGGGGAAGTCCACGTTGTAAACGGTGAAACTGCCGGTGAGCAGCTGCTCTATGCTTGCCAGCGTGGTGTGGTTGCACCCCCAGCCGTGCATGAGTATGACAGCCTGGCTGCCAGTGCCTTCCACCGTGTAGTGGAGTTCCACGTCTTGTGCCTTTATTACCTTTTTCATTTCCTTGCCAAAAACAAGTTACAAAATTAGAAACACTTTTCGGCTTACGCAAAAAAATCGCTCGAAACTGTTTTACGTCAACGACAACCGCAACACCCGGGCAGAGTCAACCGCAACACCCGTTACGACGTGGTGGTGGAAGGGGTGACCCGTGGCGGCGAATTGGTGCGCGCCACCACAGCAAATCTCAAAATATTAAAGTTTGAGAAAATAAACAATCTTGTTAAATAATGACAATTGAAGTATTTTTTGCTGTGAAATATTGCGATTTTGGTATTAAAACTATATCTTTGGGAACAAACATTAAAAAGTAATATTATGAAAAAAATTAGCAAAAAGGACTTGTCGTTAGACAAGGAAACGGTTTCGGGACTCAATAGCGATTTGTCGCAAGTGCCTTTTGATGCTCCAACTGATCCTACTTGTGTGACAGGTTGCCAGCAACTGACTTGCCCTGGCCATTCTGATGATGAAGAAGCGGGTACGTGTAAAACATTCCAAAGTGTGTGCTTATGTACGAGTGAAAACATGGCATGCCCTAGCGACCCCTGTGTACCAACAGCATCTCAAGGTCTGTGTTGCGAACTGCCCAAAACAGACGTGTGCGAGAAATATACGGAAAATTTCTGTCCAACGGCGCAAACGTGTGAGTCGGTGCATATTTGTCAACACACTATTGATGTTTGCCAAGTGACTGTTATTGAATGTGAGCCGCAACCATATACAGACGAGAATATGGCAGAATCAAAGTGCTTTTGCTATGAGGATACAGAAGGGTGTATCACTAAATTGACTTGTGAAGGAGAGTAGATTATGAAACGTGTATTTGTTTTATTGTCATTTTTTGCGAGCTTGTTCTCGGCATTTTCTCAGGGGCTTGCCGATACGTTGTTTGCACGGCTTAATGAGCAGTGCTACGAATATCCGCAGGAGAAAATCCATGTGATGACCGACCGTAATCATTATATGGGAGGTGATACGATATGGTTTCGTGGATTCGTTGTTGGGGCATCCACTCATGAGCCAGTGGCAGTAAGCAAATATATGTATGTGGAGCTGCGGACGCCTTACAACACTGTTGACCAACGTATCAAGGTGATGGAGCGTGACAGCGTATATGCCGGGTATGTTCCGCTCGACATGAGGGTGCCTGAGGGCGACTACACGCTTGTGGCCTACACCAACTTCATGAATAGCGCAGGGGAGGCGTATTTCTTCAAGAAGCCGGTTAACATACGCAACGCCTACTCGCTGCGTATGGACCTGTTGTCGCAGTTCGAGTGGGAGGAGGGCGGCGAGCGGCTTGTGTGCCGCATCGACTACCGCGACCGGAGTACCGGCGAGGAGCGCGAGCGGAAGTTCACCTACCGCACGATAAAGGATGCCGACTGGCGGCCGAGCTGGCGCAAGAGCGGCACCGAGACTGTGAAGCTCGACCGCGAGGAGTACATGGCTGGCTCGCTGTTGGTGATGTGCGACGACTATGCCAAGTACATCAGGCTGCCCAAGAACGAGAGCGGATTTGATGTCACGTTCCACCCGGAGGGCGGCTACTTGGTACCCGGTGAGGAGTGCCGCGTGGCGTTCAAGGCGATAGACAGCTACGGCGACGGCATAGCAGTGCGCGGCCGGGTCGTAGATTCAAGCAATAACGAAGTGACCCGGTTCGAGAGCCTGCACGGCGGGATGGGTGTGCTGAGGTTCACGCCGCGCCTTGGCGAGGCATACCGTGCGGAATGTGTGGCCCGTGACAGCCTGCGGGCATCGTTCGCCCTGCCGGCGGTCAACGACAGTGCGGCGGTAGTGTCGGCCTCGCTGCGCGGCGACAGTGTTATAGACCTGCGTGTCAAGGGGCGTTGCCCCGGCGACGCGGTTGTTGCGATACAGGAGCGCGGGTTGCTGGTGTATGCCGGCAGGCTTGGCGGGCGCCGCGAAGTGAGCATAGGCTGCGGCGGGCTGCAGAGCGGTGTGGTGCAGGTTCTGCTGCTCGACGGCGCACTGAACGCGCTGAGCGAGCGGCTGCTGTTTGTGAGGGCAGCCGACACCCGCACGGCGGCGGTAACGACCGAGAGGCCCACCTACGGCAGCCGCGACAAGGTGATACTGAACCTTAGGCTTGGCGGTTACGCCAATGCCGGTGGCGACGTGGCCGTTTCGGTCACCGACCGCCTGTTTGGCGACGAGACGGGCGGCGGCAACATACTGTCGAACCTGCTGCTTCAATCGGAGCTGCGGGGGCACATAGAAAATCCGGCGTATTACTTCGAGGCCGACGACAGCGTGCGGCGGGCCTCGCTCGACGCGCTGCTGCTGACGCAGGGCTGGCGGCGTTATGACATCCCTGCCTCTCTGCGCGGCGAATACCAGTACCCGACGGCGGCGATAGAGAAGAGCCAGCAGATAAGCGGCACCGTAAAGAGCCTGTGGCGAGGCAAGCCGCTTGCCGATGCCACGGTGAGGATATTGTCGAAGAAGATAGGCTTTGCCCGTGCGGTGAAGACCGACAGCGTGGGGCGGTTCTACTTCAAGGGCTTTGACAACGTGGATGGCGCCACTTATCAGTTGGAAGCAGTGAACAAGAAGGGCGACACCGAGAGCAATGTGGAGATAGATTATGACATATACCCAGATATAGAACCGATAGGCGGAATTGTAGATTACAAGCCGACTACAAATAATGATGGTACTGCCAATAATGATGATGCAGTTGAACAGATGCGACTATCTGCATCGGGCGTGTATAACATAATATTAAACGAGCTTGTTGTAGAGGGACATGCTCCGCAATTTGGAGACAAATCAATAACCGAAATAATGGCAAGCAAGACTTTCGACGGAGATTATTTTGAAGAAGAAGGTGTTACCACTTTAGAAGAAATAATAAGGAAATTGCCAGGCGTGTTGGTGAAAGGCAACGGGGATGTGGTTTACCGCAACAGGCCGGTAATGTTCTTGGTCGATGAAATGGTGTTTTCCCCTTCGGGAACATCCGACGCAGGCGACATAGTTGCGAATTACGGGGAAAACCGCCGGCGCCGCGCACGTGCCGGCGGAGGGGCAGTGGCCGAGGCATCATTTGCGGCAGCCATGAGGGCACTTTCTTATCCCACATCTTCTCGTGGTATGTTGAGGGAGGTGGAAGATGCTATCCCCTTCGACATGATAAAGCAGGTATCATTCTTGCCGCCGAATGCCACCCTGACATTCTCAATGGAAGGCAATGCGGCTATTGCCATAGACTTGAAGGAAGGAGTGGAGATAGGAGATGAGAAACCTTACGGCATGAAATATATCATGCCGCTCGGCTACCAGCAGCCTGCCGAGTTTTACAGCCCCAAGTATGCCAAGGATTTCGGCAACAATTCCGACGGTGGCGACCTGCGCAGCACGGTTTATTGGGATCCCGACGTGAAGATTGATGCCGATGGCAATGCCATGGTTGAATTTTATGCCAACGACAACCGTAATACTCGTTACGATGTGTTGGTGGAAGGCGTTACTGGCGACGGTGAATTGGTGCATACCACGACACAAATCCGTAAACGCTAAAAATGCTGCTTTATGGATGGCGTTCGCAATGATATATTGCACGACTTGGCCGAGCAGGTTGCCAGCAGGCTGTAAGCAAAGCGGTATTGCAATTACAGCCTGCTTGGCGGCGACTTCGGGGAAATTATGTTTCTGTATTATTGCTCCCGAATAGATGGGCGGTATGAGGCCGTAGCCGATGGGTTGCTTGACAAGATGTAGTTGCCGAAATTGCCCACATATCGGAATCGCGGACGGGCAACATACTTTTTCGCCCACATATCATGGATTATGAAATAACTTATCTCGTAGGTAATACGCTTGATGACGAGCACGTGATACCAGCAAGTGACTTGATGGTGTCGGTGAAAGGACGCAAGGTGGTGCTGCGGTCGCGAAGGCTGCAAAAGGAGATTATTCCGCGGCTAACGTCGGCCTATAATTACAAGGGCAATACTACTCCTTTGTATCGTTTCCTGTGCGACTTGCAAAGCCAGAATCGTGTGAACGAATTGTTGTTATATGACTTCTTGAAACGGTTTTACCGCAGCGAGGTGGCACGTGGAAATGTTAGAGTATCGTAAAAATAAGTGTATGGAGGCCGAAATGATAGGCACATTAAGCAAAAATCGATAACTTTGCACGATTTTATAGCCCTATTAGAGTGTGGAGTTGCGCGTATTGCGTTTCCGCAGGGCAATGATTGTGAATTTAAAAGTCAAGCACTGGTAGAATAGATGATTTCTGTACAAAATCTGTCGGTAGAGTTTAATTGTGTTCCGTTATTTTCCGGGGCAAGTTTCGTCATCAATAAGAAAGACAAAATTGCACTTGTGGGGAAGAACGGCGCAGGCAAGTCAACTATGTTGAAAATAATAGCAGGATTGCAGTCGCCGTCGGGAGGGACGGTTGCCGTGCCTGCCGACACTGTGATTGGCTATCTGCCGCAGCAGATGGTGCTTGCCGACAGCACCACGGTGCGCGACGAGGTGAAGAAGGCGTTCAGTCACATTTCCCGGTTGCAGGCCGAGATTGCCGAGGCCAATGACGAGATAGCCCGGCGCACCGATTACGACAGCCCCGAGTATGCAAAGCTGATTGAACACGTGACTTTGCTCAACGAGCATCTTGTGATGGCGGGGTCGGACAATTGCGATGCCGAAATGGAAAAGACTCTCATCGGACTTGGGTTTGAGCGTAGCGACTTCGACCGGCCGACATCGGAGTTCAGCGGCGGATGGCGCATGCGTATAGAGCTTGCCAAGCTGCTACTGCGCAGACCAGACGTGCTGTTGCTCGACGAGCCGACCAACCACCTTGACATAGAGTCGATTCAGTGGCTTGAAAATTTCCTAAAGACAAAGGCAAATGCCGTCATGCTGGTGTCGCACGACCGTGCGTTTATCGACAATATCACTAATCGCACCATAGAGATTTCGTGTGGCAAGATATATGACTACAGCGTGAATTACTCGAAGTTCGTGGAACTGCGCAAGGAGCGCGTGGAACAACAGACACGGGCCTACCTTAACCAGCAAAAACAGATACAAGACACCGAGGAGTTCATTGAGCGGTTCCGCTACAAGGCCACCAAGTCGGTGCAGGTGCAGAGCCGCATCAAGCAGCTTGCCAAAATCGAGCGCATAGAGATAGATGAAGTTGACAATTCGCATATCAACCTGAAGTTTCCGCCTGCGCCGCGTTCGGGAGACTATCCGGTCATTGCCGATGGCGTTAGCAAGAGCTATGGCGACCACTTGGTGTTCAGCGGAGCCACGTTCACCATAAAACGTGGAGAGAAGGTGGCATTCGTGGGTAAGAACGGTGAAGGGAAATCAACGCTTGTGAAGTGCATCATGGGTGAAATCCCTTTTGAAGGTACGCTCAAGATTGGCCATAATGTGAAGATAGGGTATTTTGCTCAGAACCAAGCACAGCTGCTCGATGGCGAATTGACGGTATTCGATACCATCGACCGCGTGGCTGTGGGCGACATTCGCACGAAAATTCGCGACTTGCTCGGGGCTTTCATGTTTGGAGGGGAGGCATCCGACAAGAAGGTGAAAGTGCTTTCGGGTGGAGAAAAGACGCGGCTTGCAATGATTAAGTTGCTGCTTGAACCGGTCAACTTGCTAATTCTTGACGAGCCGACCAACCACTTGGATATGCGCACTAAGGATATATTGAAAGCGGCGATAAAAGATTTCAACGGCACGGTGATTGTTGTGTCGCACGACCGTGAATTTCTCGACGGGCTTGTAAGCAAGGTTTATGAATTTGGCGGTGGCCGCGTGAGGGAACACTTGGGCGGCATATATGATTTCCTTGAAGCTAAAAAGATTGAATCGTTGCGCCAGCTCGAAGTCGCTGCCCCAGCAAAGGCCGCTTCTCCAGCAAAGGCTGCGGTGAAACCCGATGCAGAACCTGCCGACAGCAAGAGCGCGGCTCGCCGCAGCTACTTCGAGCAGAAGGAACATGAACGCGAGGTGAAGCGCAGGCAAAAACGCGTTGCCGCCTGTGAGGCCGAAATCAGCGATATAGAAGGGCAGATAAAGGGGCTTGAGGAGCAAATGGCTGCCGGTGGCGACCTGCCTGCCGACATTTATGACCGTCATGCAGAGCTTAACAAGAAACTTGAAAATGCAATGAGCGTGTGGGAACTGGCTTGCAACGACCTTGAGACCATAACAAACGAATGAATATCGAAAAAGTAGATTTTTTTAATATATAAATAATGAAAATTTTAAAGTACATTATCCCAGTTTTGGCATTGACAATGACTACAAACAACATCAATGCAGAGGAGGTGAAAGGCGTGGACCGCGCCAACCTCGACGAAACAGTGTCACCCGGAGAGGATTTTTATGAGTATGCGTGTGGCGGTTGGATGAAAAACAACCCACTGCCTGCACAATATTCGCGTTTCGGCACTTTCGACCAGTTGGCCGAGAACAGCCGCGAACAGGTGAAGACCCTCGTGCAGCACTTGAGCGAGACCGAGCATAAACCTGGCTCGGTGGGGCAGAAAGTGAGCGACTTGTATGAAATGGGTATGGACAGCGTGCGCCTCAACAACGAGGGAGCTGCTGCATTGCAAGCCGACATTGAGAAAATCGACGGCATGAAGCGCGACGAACTTATAGGCATAATTTCGTGGCTGCACAACGGCATCGCATCGCCATTCTTCAGTACCGGCGTGATGGCCGACCTGAAGAACGCCGACCTTAACATCATGTATGTGGCACAAATTTCAGGCGGACTTGGCGACCGCGACTATTATCTTGAAAACGACGACCACACGGTGAATATCCGCAACGAGTATGTGAAGTATATCGAAAAGATTTTTTCCCTTGCCGGTTTCAAGAAAAAGCAAGCCCAGAAGGCTGCCAAGAACGTGCTGAAAATCGAAACCGAGATGGCCAAGGCTGCAATGACTCGCGAAGAGTCGCGCAACTATGCAATCCAGTATAATATCTACACCATCGACCAGCTCAAGGCCGAGTTCCCCAACATTGACTGGACTGATTACTTCGCCGGCATCGGCCTGCCTGCGCTCGACCAGGTGTGCCTGATGCAGCCAAAATTCCTTGCCGAGGTCAACACGCTTATAGGCAAGCTGAGCGACCGTGAAATAAAGGACTACCTGCTGTGCAAGTATATTTCGTCGGCATCGTCTTACCTGAGCGACGATTTCGTTCAAGCCAACTTCGATATGTTCTCGCGTGCGATGTCGGGCAAGAAAGAGATGCAGCCGCGTTGGAAACGTGCGCTGTCGGTACCCGACGGAATGCTTGGTGAGGCTGTGGGCCAACTTTATGTTGAGAAGTATTTCCCTGCCGAGTCGAAGGAGCGTATGCTAAAGCTCGTGGGCAACTTGAAGAAAGCCCTTGCCGAGCATATCGCCGGGCTTACATGGATGAGCGACCAGACCAAGGTAAACGCCCTTGTCAAGCTCAACAGCTTTACTGTGAAGATAGGTTATCCCGACAAGTGGAAGGATTATAGCGGTGTGACCGTTGACCCGACGAAGACCTATTGGGAGAATATCAAGGGCATAAGCCTGTTCCTTGCACAAGACAATTACCAGCGTTGGAACAAGCCTGTTGACCGCGACGAGTGGGGCATGACTCCGCAGACGGTGAACGCATACTACAACCCGACTACCAACGAGATTTGTTTCCCGGCTGCTATTCTGCAACCGCCGTATTTCGATATAAACAACGACGATGCCAGCAACTATGGCGCAATAGGAGTGGTGATAGGCCATGAAATGACTCACGGATTTGACGACCAAGGCCGCAACTTCGACCAAAACGGCAACATGACCGACTGGTGGACTGCCGAGGATGCAACCAAGTTTAAAGCTCTTGCCGACAAGCTTGTGGCCCAATTCGACGCAATCGTGGTTGCCGATGATGTGCATGCCAACGGCCAATTCACGCTCGGCGAGAACATTGCCGACCAAGGCGGCCTGCGCGTGGCTTACACCGCATTCAAGAAGACCGAGCAGGGCAAGAACGGGCAAGCAATTGACGGTTTCACTCCCGATCAGCGTTTTTACCTTGCATACGCCAATGTGTGGGCAGCCAATATCACCAAGGAAGATATATTGCGCCGCACAAAAATCGACCCGCACTCGATAGGTAGCTTGCGCGTGAACGCCACGTTGCGTAATATCGACACATTCTTCAATGCCTTTGGCATAAAAGCTGGCGACAATATGTTCCTGCCTGTGGAAGAGCGTGTGGTAATTTGGTAATACGAGTAAAACGGTTAATAATAGTCGGCAGCTGCGTGTGTGCGGCTGCCGACTTTTTTTGCATCAAAGGGGGAGAATATCAGAAAAATCTGCGTATATTTGTAAGTTGTTAATGCCGTGAGAGTGCGGTGCGCCGTGCGGCACTATTGTAGAAAATAATAAAAACTGTTAGATATATGAATTTCAGCATTTCCAGCAAATTGCTACTGTCGCATTTGTCGGTGGTGAGCAAGGTGGTCAACACTAAGAACACGATTTCGATATTAGACAATTTCTTATTCAGCCTCGAAGGTGACAAACTCGTAATTACGGGTAGCGACCAGGAGACTATACTCACGACGTCGGTCGATGTGAATTTTGCCGACGGCGAGGGTATGTTTGCCGTCAACGTAAAGAGTCTTCTCGATCTGTTGAAGGAGATACCCGACCAGCCGCTTGAGTTCACTGTTGACAAGAATTTTGCCATTGAGCTAAAATATCAGAACGGTCACTTCGATTTTTCGGGTATCGATGGCAACGAGTTCCCACAGAAAGAGGAGCATGGCGAAACTGCCGAGTCGATTGTGATGCCTGTAAAGGAATTGCAGGAGAGTATCGATTATACGCTGTTTGCAGTTGGTACCGAGGAGATGCGCCGCATAATGATGGGTATATACTGGGATATAAAGGAAGACAATATCACATTTGTGGCTTCCGATACCCACAAGTTGGTACGTTTCGAGAACTCGCGCCTGAAACCTGGCATCACATCGTCGTTCATATTGCCGTCGAAACCGGCATCGATATTGAACGGGATAATAAGCAAGAGCGATGGCGACGTGAAGATAACATTCGACTCGAAAAGTGCCACATTTGAAACCGAGAATTTCACGCTCACCTGCCGTTTCATCAATGGCAAGTACCCCAACTACAACTCGGTGATACCGCAAAACAATCCGTTTGTCATCTCGGTTGACCGCGTGTCGTTGCTTAATGCCGTAAAGCGCGTGTCGGTGTTCTCAAGCGCGGGCGGCATGATAAAGTTCGACATAAGCGAAAACCAATTGAAACTGACTGCCGAAAACCTCGATTTCATGAAGAAGGCCGAGGAGATGGTTGCTTGCGACTACAATGGCGAAGAAATGGCCATAGGGTTCAATGATGAAAAACTGATAGAGATATTGTCGAATATCAATAGCGACATAGTGGTTGTGAAGTTGCTCGACCCCACTCGTGCCGGCATATTTGTGCCTGATTCGCAACCCGAAGGCGAAGATGTGCTGATGTTGCTCATGCCGATGATGCTTTAACACACTCTTGTGAGATTTCATGGAACTGAAACTGAAAAATCCGCTCATATTCTTCGACGTTGAGACCACTGGGCTTAATGTCACGAAAGACAAAATCATTGAGATTTCATACATAAAGGTTTACCCCAACGGTACCGAAGAAAGCAAAACCGTGAGGATAAACCCAGGATTTCCCATACCGGCCGAATCGACGGCTGTGCACCACATCACCGATGATGACGTTAAGGATTGCCCCACGTTCAAGCAGGTGGCCAGGACCCTTGAACAGGTGTTTGAGGGTTGCGACATTGCCGGGTTCAACAGCAACCGTTTCGATATACCCATGCTTGTGGAGGAGTTCCTGAATGCCGGCGTGAGCATCAACTTGTCGAAACGCAAGTTTATCGACGTGCAGACCATCTTCCACAAGATGGAACAGCGCACCCTGTCGGCTGCATACCGCTTTTACTGCAATAAGGAGCTTGACGATGCGCATTCGGCCTGCGCCGACACCCGTGCCACATACGAGGTGCTCAAAGCGCAGCTCGACAGGTATCCGTCGCTTGAAAACGATGTGGAGTTTTTGTCGAAGTTTTCGTCCCAGACGCGCAATGTCGATTTTGCCGGACGCATAGTTTACAACGACAAGGACGTGGAGGTGTTCAACTTTGGCAAGTACAAAGGGATGCCCGTGGAGGAAGTATTTAAGAAAGACACCGGATATTACGGTTGGATGATGCAGGGCGATTTCCCACAGAACACAAAGAATGTTATAACAGCCATAAAATTGCGTACCAAAGCGTAAATATATTGCATTATGCTTGCAGGGAAACATATCATATTGGGAATTTGCGGCGGCATTGCTGCCTATAAGTCGGTTTACCTGTTGCGGCTATTTGTCAAGGCAGGTGCCGAGGTGCAAGTGGTCATAACCCCGGCTGGGAAAGAGTTCATAACGCCGGTGACACTTTCGTCGCTTAGTGGCAAGCCTGTGATAAGCGAGTTTTTCACGGCCAACACGGGCAGTTGGAACAGCCACGTCGATCTCGGGCTGTGGGCCGATGCTATGGTAATAGCTCCGGCCACTGCGTCAACGATTGGTAAAATGGCCAACGGCATTGCCGACAATATGCTTGTTACCACTTATTTGTCGGCCAAGGCACCAGTGTTCATTGCCCCGGCTATGGATCTTGATATGTTTGCACACCCGAGCACCCAGCGTAATTTGCAATTGCTCAGGGAATATGGCAACCATATAATAGAACCAGCGTCGGGTGAACTTGCAAGTCACCTCGTGGGGAAAGGACGTATGGAAGAGCCGGAAAACATATTAAAGGCCGTGGAGGAGTTTTTTGCCCAAGGCCAAGACCTTGCCGGACTTAAAATAATGGTGACTGCAGGTCCTACGCGAGAGAAAATCGACCCTGTGCGTTATATAGGTAATTATTCTTCGGGCAAGATGGGGTATGCCATAGCCGAGGAGTGTGCCGTGCGCGGTGCCGAGGTTACACTCATAAGCGGCCCTGTTTCAATCAAGGCCAGGCATCACCGCATCAATGTGGTGTACGTGGAGTCGGCTCAAGAAATGCACGATGCCGCTGTATCGGCTTTCCCCGGTTGCGATGCGGCGGTCATGTGTGCGGCAGTAGCCGATTATGCTGTGGAGAACTATGCAGCACACAAGATTAAGCGCGAACACGATGAAGTGCCGGTGATACGGCTGAGAAAAAATCCCGACATAGCTGCTGCGCTCGGCGCAATGAAACGCAAGGGGCAGCTGCTCGTGGGATTTGCACTTGAAACCGACAATGGCGTGGCCAATGCCACCGAGAAGTTGCATCGCAAGCATCTTGATTTCATTGTGCTTAATTCCCCGAACGAGCCGGGTGCGGGATTTATGACCGACACGAACCGTGTGACTATTATCGACCGTGATGGAGCAAGCCGTGAGTATGAACTGAAGGACAAGCGTCTTGTGGCTCGTGACATTATAGATGTAATGAAGGAGATGATGGAATGAGGCTTGAGGTGGCTAATATTAAGCGTTTTTGGTGCCTGTTGTCGGTGGCCTGCCTGTCGGCTTTATTCACTGCTGGTGCGCAGGAACTTAACTGTACAGTCGAGGTTAATGCCGACCAGATACAAAATTCATCAAAGGAGGTATTTGAGACGTTGGAACAGGCCATTGCCGAATATGTGAACACCAACAAGTGGACTAATGCGCAGTTTGCGGCCAACGAGAAGATAGAGTGCCGTATGTTTTTCACTATAAAAAGTTACGACGGCGACAAGATGACTGGCGAGTTGCAGGTGCAGTCGTTGCGCCCGGTGTATAACAGTTCTTACACTACCACCGTACTCAACTTTCGGGATACCAACGTAGAGTTTACATATATTGAAAATGAACCGCTTGTGTATTCCGAAATGTCGATGGAGAGCAACCTGACGGCCATCATCAATTTCTATTGCTTTATGATTATAGCCATGGATTTCGATACATTCTCGCCGCAGGGAGGAACGCCTTACTACGAGTTGGCTGCCAATGTGGTGCGGCTTGCGCAAAGTTCGGGCGAGACAGGGTGGAAAGCTTTCGAGGATAACAAGAACCGCAGCGCGGTGCTAAGCGCATATACCGACAATGCCACCAGCGGCATACGCACCATTTTGTATAATTATCACCGTCTTGGCCTCGACCAAATGGTTGTGAGTGTTGACAAGGGGAGGGCTACGATAACAGCGTGCCTTGAAGAATTGAAAAAGGTATATGATGCCGCACCCATGAGTGTGTGCCTGTCGATATTCAGGGATGCTAAGCTCGACGAATTGGTCAACATATATTCCGAGGCGGGAACTACCGAGAAAACCAAGGTGTATGAATTGCTGTATCCGCTTTATCCAACCGATGGCACACGGCTCAACAAGATAAAAGAACCTAAGAAATAGAAATGCCGTAGCTATGCTAAAGCAGCTTAAAATATCGAATTATGCACTTATCGACAAGCTCGATATAGAGTTTGGCCCGGGGCTGACCATTATTACAGGCGAAACCGGGGCAGGAAAGTCGATAATGATGGGTGCTTTGTCGCTTATTTTGGGCGACAAGGCCGAGTCGAGAGCCATAAGGACAGTTGACAAAAAGTCGGTGATAGAAGTGGTTTTCGACATCGAGGAATATGGATTGCAACAATTCTTTGCCGACAATGATATTGAATACTACGATGGTGGTGAGTGCATACTGCGCCGGGAGATTTCACCCACAGGTCGCACACGAGCCTTTGTCAACGACACGCCGGTGACGCTGCCGGTGATGAGAGCACTGTCGGTTCAGCTTATCGACATACACTCGCAGCACAGCAATATGCTGTTGTCGAGTCACCGTTACCAGCTAAGCATACTCGATAATTTGCACCCCGACAAGTCGTTGCTTGCTCGTTATAGTTGTGAGTATGAAAAATACCGCCGTATAGAGGCTCGAATCAAGGAATTGACAGAGAACAATGCTCGCCGCAAGCAAGAGGAAGACTACTTGCGTTTCCAATTATCGCAAATCAAGGAACTGAATTTGCAACCGGGTGAAGATGCCGAACTTGAGGCCGCCGAACGCCGTTTGAGCAATGTCAACGAGATAAAAAGCGGATTGTGGCAATGCGAACAGTTGCTCGACGGTGACGATGAGAATGCCGTGTCGGTGCTTGGTGGACTTGCATCGGTGGCGGCAAGCCTGTCGCGCTTAGGGCAGATTTACGACGAGGTGGGCGATATGGGCGACCGGCTCGATGCGATAATCATCGACTTGAAAGACATGGCGCGCACGGTGTCGGTGCTGCAAAGCAATCTCGTGGACGATCCTGCCGAGCTTGCGCGTGTGAGCGAGCGGCTTGGAAACATATATTCGCTTGAAAACAAGCATAAGGTGCAGTCGGTTGACGAACTGATAGCATTGCAAAACGAATATGAGGCTCAATTGGCCGAAATCGATAATTTCGATGATGAAATAGCCCGGCTTGGCAAGGAGCTAAAGGGGCAAGAGGGCGTTGTGGCCGGAATAGCTGCCGAATTGTCGAGCCGCAGGCATGAGACTTCGGCCATTTTTGAGGAAAAGCTGAAGGCTCTTGCCGTTCCTCTTGGCATGAAAAACTTGCAATTCAAGATAGAGTTTGAGCAAGTTCCGTTTTCGGCCACAGGCATCGATGCCGTGAAGTTCCTCTTTTCGTTTAACAAACAGCAACCGCTGATGCCGGTTGAGACTACGGCCTCGGGAGGTGAAATTTCCCGGTTGATGCTGTGTATAAAGTCGATAATTGCCAAGAGCATGAAGTTGCCGACGATTATATTTGACGAAGTTGATACAGGAGTATCGGGCGACATTGCCAACCGCATGGGTGACCTAATGAAGGAGATAAGCCGCAACATTCAGGTCATAACCATCACACACTTGCCACAAGTGGCAGCAAAGGGCGACAACCACTTCAAGGTTTATAAGCAAGACACTGCCGATTCCACCCATACATCGGTGCGCCGCCTTGGCGACGAAGAACGGGTGATGGAGATAGCCGCAATGCTTAGCGGCGACCGTGTGAGCGATGCTGCTATCGATAATGCTAAAATACTTTTAAACATAAAATAGAGAGATGGAAGAAAATAAATATATATTCGGGATACGTGCCGTTATCGAGGCAATCGAGGCAGGCAAGGAGATTGACAAGATTTTAGTGAAAAAAGACCTTGCAAGCGACCTTGCCGACGAACTGCTGCGCGTGGCGCGTGAAAACAAGGTGGTGGTGCAAAAAGTGCCAGTAGAGAAAATCAACCGCGTCACTCGCAAGAACCACCAAGGGGTGCTGGCGTTTCTGTCGGCTGTTACATATTACAGGCTTGAGCATCTTGTGCCTCAGCTTTATGAGGATGGGCGTGTGCCTTTCATGGTATTGCTCGACGGGCTTACCGATGTTCGCAACTTCGGTGCCATAGCGCGCACGTGCGATTGCGCCGGTGTAGATGCAATAGTAATTCCGGAACGCGGCAGCGTGAGCGTGGGTGCCGATGCCGTGAAAACTTCGGCTGGTGCGTTGCACTATTTACCCGTGTGCCGCGAGCATAGCCTTGTGTGGGCGGTTAAATTCTTGAAAGATAGCGGATATAAAGTGTATGGGGCTTCGGAAAAAGCCACACAAAGTTACCTTGCCCCCGATTACACGTCGCCCGTGGCCATTGTGCTTGGTTCGGAGGAGAAAGGCATATCCGATGAGATTTTGCGCCTGTGCGACGGCCTTGTCGCCATTCCCGAATACGGGCATATAAATTCGCTCAACGTGTCGGTAGCAGCAGGCATAATGGTATATGAAGTGGTGCGGCAGCGCAATTTAAACGGCAGCGCGGAGTGAAGTTCTTTCATAATTGCGCATTTTTTGGTAATTTTGCACCCGATTTTTTGAGAAACGTAACACACATAAAGTTTTTATGATAAACCGCATATTGATAAGGATTAAAGTGGTGCAAATGATGTATTCCTATTTGCTTACACAAGAGGAAAAGTCGTTTGCCGATGCGAAAAAAGAGTTGAAAAAGAGCCTTGAAATGGCTTACCGTCTTTACAACTATATCTTTGTGCTGATGGTGGAATTGACCGATATGCAAGACCGTCGTCTTGACGCTGCAAAAAACAAGTATCTGCCAAGCGAAGAGGATTTGCACCCCAATATGAAGTTTGTCAACAATGAGTTCATTAAACGTCTGCGTTCGAGCAATGAATATGCCGAGTACCAAAAGGAGAACAAGCTCACATGGCACGATGACGATATTTTCTTGAAATTACTCCTCGACAAGATATTGAAATCGGAGACATATACCGATTACATGTCTAAACCGGGCAATGATTTCGCTGCCGACTGCGAACTGTGGCGCGACTTGCTGAAGAAGGTGGTGTTCATCGACGATGATTTCATCGACCAGCTTGAATCGAAATCGGTATATTGGAATGACGACCTTGAAACCATAGGTACGTTTGTATTGAAGACAATTAAACGCTTTGAGACGGGTAACGGCAAGGCTTTCATGCCCATGTACAAGGACGAGGAAGATAGCCTATTTGGCGAGCAACTGTTCACGAAGGCGGTGCTCGGGCGTGACCGTTGCGACAACCTCATTAACCGTTTCATCGTTACCGAGAACTGGGATGCCGACCGCGTGGCATTCATGGATCGCGTGGTGATGGATGTGGCCATAACCGAGGTGCTGAATTATCCGGCAATACCTACGCGCGTGACGCTGAACGAATACATAGAGATAGCCAAGTATTATAGCACACCGCGCAGCGGCCAATTTGTGAATGGAATATTAAATTCTATTATAAATTATCTAAAAGACGAGCGCATCATTGTAAAGGAATGAGATAAATTGCTATTTTTGCACACACTGAATATTAACTGTTATAACTGACATACACACATCATGGTATTAAACTTCATTTTATTGCAAGCTGCTCAAGGTACCGCAGGCGGCGGTGCTGCCGGCTGGGAAAGTTTCCTCATGATTATAGCTCTTATAGCTATTTTTTACTTTTTCATGATACGTCCGCAGTCGAAGAAGCAAAAGGAAATCAAGAAATTCCGCGAAGGTCTTTCTGTTGGCGACAAGGTCATTACTGCCGGTGGGATTTATGGTAAAATCAGGGATATAAAGGAAACCTCGTTCTTGCTTGAAATTTCCGACAATGTAAAAATCCGCATCGACAAGAATTCGGTTTATCCTTCGGCCGAAGATGCAAATGCCAGTGCAGCGGCGACTGCCGACAAGAAGTAACCTGTGGTAGAACTCCACGGTTGCGAACCACCAAGATAGCAACAAAGCCATTCGACCGATGAGTGTGGAATGGCTTTTTCACTTTTTAAAATTGATGTTTATGCCGTTAAAACCATATATCGACCGCATCAGGGCAACGTGGGCTGCTTGGAGGCACTCGCGGCGTACAAATTCGATTGTGTTATATCTGACGTGCTTAGTCATATCGTTCCTTTTTTGGCTGTTTCTCACGCTCAATAATGAGACGCAGAAGGATCTTTCACTGCCACTGAGGCTCGCGGCAGTGCCCGACAGCACCACCATAATTTCGGGGCTGCCCGATGTGGTGAAAGTGAGTGTGCGCGACAAGGGCTCATCGTTGCTGCGTTATGATTTCGGCAATGAGCCATCTATGACAGTTGATTTCTTAGAGTGTGCCGATGGCAACGGCAGCCTTAAAATATCATCGATTGAGATGCTTGCGCGTGTGAGGAAACTGTTCAACAACACTACGGCAGTGGTGGCTGTGTCGCCCGACTCGCTTAGTGTTAAATACACCAACTTGCCGGGCAAGCGTGTGCCTGTAAAGGCCGACGTGAAAGTGTCGGCAGCATTCGGTTATGTTATAAACGGTGCGACAATGGTAGGTGATGACTCGGTAACGGTGTATTCCGACCGTAACACGCTTGCAGGCGTGTCGGTGGTGCAGACGCGGCGAATAGCGGACACCGGGCTTACCGACACGCTTACGCAGACTGTGGGTTTTCTGCCGATTGCCGGTGCCAAGGTGGTGCCTGCCGAGACAACTGTGAGAGTGCCTATTGAGCCGCTTATCGCCAAAAAGCAAAAGGTGAACATCGATGTAGTGAACTTGCCGATAGGGGTGAACGTAATCACTTTCCCATCGACGGTCGAGGCATCGTTCCTGGTGCCACAGAGTATTTATAGCAAGGTTATGAATATAAAGGCGGTGGTAAATTACAGCGATATTCTGCGGCTTGCAGGTACTGATTCGGCCAGCAAGGTGGCTGTGAAAATAATAGAAGTTCCGGCTGAATGCCGTAACATTTCGTTGGCATCGGACAGTGTGGAGTATATAGTCGAGAAATAAAGGAATACATGAAGGTTATTGCATTGACCGGCGGAATAGGCAGTGGCAAGAGTGTGGTATCGGCCATGTTGCGAGTCATGGGATACAGGGTGTATGACTGTGACAGTCGTGCTCGGTCGTTGATGGACGGTTCGCAGGAGATAAAAAACAAACTTGTGCGCGAGTTTGGAGCAGACGCAGTATCGCCTGCCGGGGAAATTGACCGCAAGTATATTGCCGGACGTGTGTTTGGCGACGGCGAGGCATTGCGGCGGCTCAATGGTATCGTCCACCCTGCCGTTAGGCAGGATTTGCAGCGATGGGTGGCAGATGGAGCAGCTTGTGGATGCGGCTGTGTGTTTGTGGAAACGGCCATATTGCGCAATAGCAATTTGCGCGACCTTGTGAGCCATGAATGGAATGTGCATGCGCCCGTAGAAGTGCGCGTGGGGCGTGTGATGAAACGCAATGAATTGCCGCGCGAGGCAGTGGAGGCTCGCATCAAGGCACAAGTCGGCGAGGAGCCCGGCGAAGACGCATCGATAATAGTAAACGATGGTATAAGTGCAGTGCTGCCGCAAGTAACCGCCCTGCTGGAAAAAATAAAGGTTGGCTTTTGAACCAACCTTTATTTTTTGTTTGTAACAATCTTTTATTTGTGGTGACCACTATGATGGGGTTATTCCCACTCGATGGTTGCCGGTGGCTTTGAGCTGATGTCGTAGCACACGCGGTTTACGCCTTTCACTTTATTGATGATGTCGTTGCTTACTTTGGCGAGGAACTCGTAGGGGAGATGCGCCCAGTCGGCGGTCATTGCATCGGTGCTGGTCACGGCACGTAATGCCACGGCGCGTTCGTAGGTACGTTCGTCACCCATCACTCCGACGCTTTGCACGGGTAGCAATATCACGCCAGCTTGCCAAACTTTGTCGTATAGGTTCCAGTCGCGCAGCCCTTGTATGAATATGTCGTCGGCATCTTGCAGTATGCGTACTTTTTCACGAGTGATGTCGCCAAGGATTCGCACGGCCAGCCCAGGGCCGGGGAACGGGTGTCGCTTGATGAGGTGGTCGGGCATACCGAGTTCGCGCCCCACACGCCTTACTTCGTCCTTGAAGAGCAGGCGCAACGGTTCGCACAGTTTCAAGTTCATCTTTTCGGGAAGACCACCCACATTGTGGTGGCTCTTGATTACTGTGCCGGTAATAGACAATGATTCTATGCAGTCGGGGTAAATGGTGCCCTGTGCGAGCCACTTCACATCCTCGATTTTACGGGCCTCTTCGTCGAAAACGTCGATGAACCCCTTGCCTATGATTTTTCGCTTGCGTTCGGGGTCGGTGACTCCGGCAAGTTCGCTGAAGAATTTTTCGCTTGCATCAACGCCTATCACGTTAAGTCCGAGGCATTCATAGTCGTGCAGCACGTTTTTGAACTCGTTTTTGCGCAGCATCCCGTGGTCAACGAAGATGCAGGTGAGGTTGCTCCCGATGGCCTTGTTGAGCAGCACGGCAGCTACCGACGAGTCAACGCCGCCGCTCAAACCGAGTACCACCTTGTCGTTGCCAAGCTGCTCCTTGAGCTGTGCTACTGTAGTTTCGATGAACGATGATGCATTCCAGTCCTGCTTGCCGCCGCATATTCCCACGACGAAGTTTTTCAGGATTTGTGTGCCGTCAACGGTGTGGTAAACTTCGGGGTGGAACTGCACTCCCCACAGCTTTTCGCCTTCGGCCTGGTAGGCTGCGACGGCCACTTTGTCGGTCGAGGCAATAATCTTGAATTTTTCGGGCAGGGCTGTGATGGTGTCGCCATGGCTCATCCATACTTGCGAATTTGGGCTTATGCCTTTCAGCAATGGGTTTTCACCGTCGAATTTGGCCAGGTTTGCTCGTCCGTATTCACGAGTTGCAGCCGGTTCCACTTTGCCGCCATTGGCGTATGCCATGAATTGCGCCCCGTAGCATATTCCCAATATGGGATATTTGCCCCTAATCTCCGACAAGTCGATACGGAAAGCCTTTTCATCGTAAACCGAGAACGGGCTGCCCGAAAGTATCACACCAATTACCGACTTGTCGCCGTGCGGGAACTTGTTGTAGGGTACTATCTCGCAATACATATTCAGCTCGCGTACACGGCGGCCTATGAGTTGCGTAGTCTGTGACCCGAAGTCAAGAATTATTATTTTCTCCTGCATATAATTTATATATGTGTGTGTAACTATTTTGCAAAGTTAATGCAACTGTGTTGCCGAGCAAAGTAAATCTACCGAAAAAAGCTATGGCACACGTGCCGATGTTATTTCTTCGACATGGTGACAATGGGTATTATCATCTCTTCCATCGATATGCCGCCGTGCTGGAACGTGTCGTTGTAGTATTGCACGTAATGGTTGTAATTGTTTGGATAAGCAAAGAAGTCGCGGTTAGAGGCAAAAATGTAGGTCGTGGATATGTTTGGCGACGGCAACCCGAAGGCAAGCGGTTGCTTTATTTCATACACCTGCTTGGGATTGTAGCTAAGGTTCTTGCCGAGTTTGTACCGCAGGTTTGTGTTGGTGGCGCGGTCGCCTATCACTTTTATTGGATTGTTCACCCTCACAGTGCCATGGTCGGTGGTGAGGACTACGCGGTAGCCATGCGAGGCGATTTGTTTAAGCAGGTTGGTCACTGCCGAATGCTTGAACCACGACTCGGTGAGCGAACGGTATGCGGCATCGGAATAAGCCAGTTCGCGTATCATTTTCGACTCGGTGCGCGCGTGCGACAGCATATCCACGAAGTTTATCACCAGCACGTTGAGGTCGTATCCCGAGAGGTTGGCGAAGTTCTGGAGCAATTTTTCGCCGCCGGCTGAATCGTTTATTTTGTTGTATGAAAAGCTGTACCGCTTGCGATAGCGGTCGAGCAGCGTCTGCACCAATGGCGACTCGTTAAGGTTTTTACCCTCCTCTTCGTCTTCATCTACCCACAGGTCGGGAAACATCTTGGAGATGTGTACTGGCATAAGCCCCGAGAAGATGGCATTGCGGGCATATTGCGTGGCCGTGGGCAGGATGCTGCAATACAGCTCGTCCTCGTCGATGTTGAAGTATTCGCTCACGATGGGTTTCACCATACGCCACTGGTCGAGGCGGAAGTTGTCGATGACGATGAAAAACACCTTTTCGCCTGCGTCGAGCAGGGGGAACACCTTGTTTTTCATCACTTCGTGGCTCATGAGTGGATGTCGGTCGGTTGTCACCCATGTTTCGTAATTTTTTTTGACGAACTTGGAGAATGCCGAGTTTGCCTCGATTTTTTGCAACAATAGCAGCTCGTCGAGGTTGGTGTCGGTGCTGGCAAGTGTAAGTTCCCAATGTACAAGAGTCTTATATACCTCGCACCAGTCGGCGAATGATGCCGCATTGTTGATGGTCATGCTTATGTTGTGGAATTCTTGCTGGTAGTCGAGTGTGGCTTTTTGTGCCACGAGCCGGCTTGAATGCAAGTTTTTTTTAATCGACAGCAATATCTGGTTTGGATTGACGGGCTTTATCAGGTAGTCGGCGATTTTGTTGCCGATAGCCTGGTTCATGATGTTTTCTTCCTCGCTTTTGGTTATCATTATCACCGGAACTTCGGGCGAAGTGACCTTGATTTGCGACAAGGTTTCGAGGCCGCTAAGGCCGGGCATATTCTCATCGAGGATTATGAGGTCGAAATTGCGCTCGGCTGCGGCATCGAGTGCGTCGCGCCCGTTGGATACCGTTACCACGTCATATCCCTTTTGTTTTAGAAACAGTATGTGGGGCTTCAACAAGTCAATTTCGTCATCGGCCCATAATATCAATCCGTTGTTCATTTCTCTTTTCCGTCGTTATTGGTCGGGGCTTTCGTCATCGTTCGGCCCAGTGTCGTTTTCTTCGTCCATCATGGCATCACCGCGTGCTTGGTTAAGTTGCTCAAGGTATGTGAAATATTCCTCAAGCGACCGTCCTTCGTTAACGAGCAGGTTGAAGTTATCAACGCTTATCATCACGTGTCGCACACTGGGTGGCAGGTGCAACTTGTCGTCGCCAGCGAGTAGCGATTTGTATTCAACAAGTTCCTCAAAGTTATTAAAACCTTTTATTATAAGCAAGCCCAAGCGACCGAAATTCATTTGTTCAAGGTCGAAGTCTTTTATTTCAAAGGTCGAGAAATTGTGACGGGCGATGTCGAAAAGCAACTGGTTCTCCGAAACCGAGTCGCGAGAGAAAGCAAGCACATAATAGTGTGGCGACTGAGGTTCCCACTTGAATGGTGTTGCGTGGCGTGAAGTGTCGTTGGGGTCGATTGAGTCGTTGGTGAGTCGTGTGGCCCAGAACATTCCGCGCAGGTTGCTGCCACCGCCTTCGAGCTTGCGCCCTTGTGCTATCTGCCGCATTATTTCCGAGGCTGTGGGTGTTATGTCGGTCTCGGGATAGCGTTCAAGCATTTCGCGCAATGTCGATTTGAATTTGTCGTAATTCTTTTCGGTGAGGTATGACAGTGCGTCGATAAACATGAACTTGGGCATTATTTTCGACAACGGGTAGCGGCGCATCATTTCGGCGTATGCCTCGTGCACGCTGTCGTTGCGGTTGTTCAGGTAATCGTCGTATGCGTCGGCATACATTTGTTCCTGGTCGCGCTCCATGTTCCGCAAGTTTTCTATATAGTTGGGGTCTTGCATGGCTTGTCCGTAACCCGATTCGGCGAAATTGGTAATTATCAGTTGCCTGTAACGCTCGGCCATGGCCATATTGCCCATGCGCACATACATTAGGTACAGGTTGTAGTATGTGTCGAGCCTGTATATGTTGTCGGGGTAGCGCGTCAGCAGTGTATTGAATTGCGTTATCGAGCCGTTGAAGTCTTCGAGGCGGTCTTTGAGTATCACGCCCATGTTGAACAGCCCTTCTTGTATAATGTCGTTGCACGTTTGGCGTTCCTCGTCGGTCTTTGGAATTTGTGCCAAGTAATATTCCACATAGTGTGGGTCCTCGATGCGCTTGAGCGAGTCGGCCTCGGCTGGCGAGATTGAGTCGTTGGCCGCATCGCCGCCGTCTATCGGGTTTCCGTCTTCGTCCATGTTGTCATAGTCCACCTCGTCGAATTCCGACATCGAGAATGTTGCCTTGTTCCTGCGCCGCCAGTCATCTTCAAGCTTGCGGCTCCCCCATGCTTTTTGGAAAGCCGTTTTGCCCGCATTCTTGGTGGTAGTGTTGTAGAAGTACCATGAATCGTCGGTGTTGAGTGTAAATGTCGATGGTGCATTGTCTTTGTTGCCGAGCATGGAACCTTGTGCTGCCTGTTGTGCCAAGTATTCTTCGCGCCGGGCTTCCTCGGCAGCTTCCTCCTCTTGTTTCTTCAATTCTGCAATAAGTTTTTCGGCCACAGCCTTTTGCTCGTCGGGTGTCATGGCCGAAAGCCGCAGCAGCGAGTCTTGCAATTCCACGTTTTGTGCATACACGGCCAACTCATCGAGAACGTCGGAGCGTTTTTTCAAGCTGTCGTAACCGGCATAATCTTCACCTATAAGCGGTACTGCCTCGGCATAGCAAGGCTGGGCAAGGTCGTACCGCCCTTGCTTGAAATATATAGCGCCAAGCGTGAGTTGGCTTATGGCCTTTTCTATGCCGTTGCGTGTGCTTTTTTCTGCTGCGAGCACATAATTCTCTATGGCATGGGTGGTGTCTTGCCGCGACAGGTATAGGTTGCCAATTGCATAATATATTTGGTCGAGGTAGTCCTTGTTGCGGTCGTATTTCACCATCGAGCGCAGCGATTTCACCTCTTTTTCTATGTCGCTGCCGGTGTAAACCTCGCTTTGCTTTATGCGGGCGTTGAACTTTGTGCGGTAAGTTGCGCTGTTGGCTCCGCTCACTTTCTTGAAGGCGATGTATGCGTCGGCCTGTCTTCCCGACTTTTCACACAGTTGCCCGTACAAGAAACGCAGTCTCACTTTTTGTGCGCCCCCGGCGTGGTCGATGGCTCGGGCCAGGTATGGCAGTGCGCGGTCGGCACTGTCAACCTTGATGTGATAGTTTGCCATCGACAGGTTGTATAGGTCGCGCAGTTTCCCACTAGTCAGGTCTTTGTCTTTAATCCTTGAGATTATGTTTTCGGCATCGGCAGTCCATTCAAGTGCATTGTAGCACTGGGCCTCCCACAGGCGAGCCTCGGTTACCACCTCGGGCAGCCATTTGAAGTGTCCAGCAGTGTAGTGGAAAGTGGCTGCGGCTGTCATGAAGTCGCCTTTCATGTATTGGGCACGTCCCATCATGAGCCATGCGTTGTGCAGGAACGGATTGTATTCTTCGCGTTTCATCCATTCCTTGTATTTTGGGTCGCGGCCTTTGCCGCTTTTCTTCTTGGGTTTCTTTTTTATAGAGTGCAGGCGTATGGCCTTTTGCATCTTTTCCACCGTGCGAGTGAAGTCGGCCGATGGCTGCGGGCTTGTAGGGTATTGGTAAGCCTCGGCAGGGTGGATATATATCTGCTTGGTGTAGTCGTCCTCATAGTCGGTCTCCATCTCCTTCAATTGCTGCTTATAATGTTCCGAGCCATTGAAATATACATTATACCGAGTTGTGAACGACTGCCAAAAGCGCGACATGGCAGTATTCTTCTTGGTGCTGCACGCAGTGCCAAGAAGTAACAATGCCGCCATCAACAAGGCTGGTATGTAACGCCAAATTTTTTCCAAAGCGTCAAAAAGACTTCACCAAAATATAAACGTAACATCGATTGAATTATTTCAACTGAATTAAAATTTCGGTCAATTTTTATGTTTTGAGGTAATGTGAGTAATTTTGTAACTCAAAAATAGAATATTGTTCGTATGTATATAATGGAAGTGATATTGGCGGTGCTGCTTGTCGCGGCTGTTGCCGCGGCGGCATGGGTTGCATCGCGTCTGTCGGCAGGGGAGAGGCAAGTCCGCTCTTTGCGTGAAGAAAACGGCAGGCTTAACGAAACGGTGACGGCCTTGCAAAAGGGCGTGGCCGAACGGGATGCCCTTGTGGCGGCAGGGCAGGCATCGGTAGCTGTGCTTGAGAGTCGTGTAGCCGATGCCGGTAGCCAGCTTGAAAAGAGCGCAGGACAGGTGCAACAGCTTAATGAGCGGATTATTGAACTGACCAATGAAAATTCCAAGCTTGGTGAGCGGCTGTCGGTTATTAACAACGAGAAGGAGAGGCTGCAACGCGAGGCGCAATTGCAATTTAGCGAGTTGGCCACAAAAATTCTCGATGACAAAACACGCAAAAGCGACGACAGGCTGAATGAAATACTCAACCCGCTGAAAGAGAAAATAGAACAGCTGAAAAAGGAAATCAACGAGCGGTCTATAAAAGAATCGGAGAACCACGCCTCGCTGCGTGAGCAAATTGGGTTGCTGCGCGACTTGAACACGCAAATAGGCCGGGATGCAACCTATTTGGCCAATGCCTTGAAAGGTAACAACAGTGTTCAGGGGAACTGGGGGGAGCAGATGTTGGAGCATATATTGTCAACTTCGGGCCTTATAAAAGGGGAGCAATTCGAGGTGCAGGTGACGCGTGACGAGGCTGGCAACACGCTTACCAACGAGGCCGGCAACCGGCTCCGCCCCGATGTGATAGTGCACCTGCCTGATGAAAAGGATATTATCATAGATTCAAAAGTGTCGTTCCGGGCTTACATCGACTATGTGAATGCCACCGATGAAAAGACACAGCAAGAGAAATTGCGCGAGCATGCCGCATCGGTGAAGAAGCACGTTGACGAGCTTGCCACTAAGAGTTACCAAGATTATGTGCGCAAGTCGGGAGACTTTGTTATGATGTTCATTCCCAATGAAGGTGCTTATCTTGCAGCCATGCATGCCGACTCTCACTTATGGGAATATGCCTACGACAAACGCGTGGTCATAATCAGCCCAACGCACCTTATTTCGGTGCTTAAATTGGTGTCGCAATTGTGGGGGCACGACAAGCAGACTAAGAATGCGCTGAAGATTGCCGAGGAGGCAGGTAAACTGTATGACCGCTTTGTGGACTTTGTGGAATATATGCGTGGCATCGACAAAGGAATAACCTCGGCTCGGCAGGCATACGACAAGGCAATGGCAAAGTTGCAAGACGGACGCGGCAACATACTGCGCCAGGTGGAGACATTGCAAGAACTTGGGGCAAAAGCCAAAAAGAAACTTCAGCTGCCCGAGTAAAAGCGTAGTCTCTTAATTGTGTGCCGACTTGTATTCGGCAGGTGACGTGCCGGTGATTTTCTTGAACATTAGGCTGAATTGACGAACGGATGGATACCCGAGGCAGCTTGCCACGCGTGTCGGGGAGTATTCTTCGCTTGATAACATTTGCTTGGCTATGCCCAAACGTGTCATCTCGACATACTCTCGCAGTGTATTGCCAGTGACGAATTTAAGCAAGTCCTTGAAATATTGTGTCGATAAATTTAGGTGTTCGGCGCACTTTTCTGCCGAGGGAAATATTCCATCGGCCAGTCGCCCTTGCATGATATAGGTATTGACGTAACTGCAAAGTCGCTCCATGAGGGAGTTGTTTTTGTCCCCACGAGTGATGAATTGCCGCTGGTAGTATCGTTTGCTGTAGTCGAGCAGCAATTCTATGTGCCGTGTGATTATGGTGCTGCTGTGCGCATCGATGGGGTGGTGTAGTTCCTCGTCGATGCCTTGCAGGCAACACTCGATTTTGTCGCATTCCTTTGCCGACAGGTGCAGAGCCTCATTCTTGCTATATGAAAAGAAGGTGTAGCGGCTGCCAAGTGTGTGGTCGAGTGTGGTGCCGCATAGCAAGTCGGGATGGAATGCAAGCAGCCACCCCTTGCGCGGCAGGGTGCGCTCGTGCGTCATGTCGAATGCTTTTTCGGGGGAAAGGAACACCATAGTGGCATCGGAGAAGTCGTAACCTTTCATACCGCAGCAACGGCAGCATTTACCAGGGGCGCGGTTATCGATTAGCAATACCGTGTAGAAGTCGAACCGTATGCCATGCTGTTCCACATCGGTGCTGTCATCGATGCGTATGACGCCGACCTGTGGGTGCAGTGTCTTGCCCCCAAGGCAGCAGTTGCATTCATGCACGGTCTTTATGTCGAGTATGCCTTTCATCATGGTGCGTTGCAATTGCTTTTACTTGTGCAAATATATGCAGAAAAAGTGGCATGATTGCGTGTTACGCACCTTTATCGGTAATAAAGGTAAACATCTCAGTAATTCTGGTAAAGGCATGAAAGGCGGCAGCAATGATTTTATTGCTATTTTTGCAGTGCAGTACACAGATAGGACAAAAATGAAAAGACGACGCATTATGGCAGCCATATATATTGTATTGGGCATTGTATTGTTTGCGATAGTGGCAATATTGCTGTTCTTGAATCAACCAAGCTTTGGCCGCCTGCCGCAAGGAGAACGGTTTGAACGGATAAGCCGTTCTCCTAATTTCCGTGACGGGCAATTCCATAATTTGGAATCCACGGCAACGATGACATCAAAGTATAGCCGCTGGGAGGCCATGTGGCGTTTTTTAGTCGATAAGCCCGAAGGGATTGTGCCTGAATTGCCAATGGATGCAGTAAAGGCCGACTTAAAGGAATTGCCTGCCGGCAGCGATTTGATTGTGTGGTTCGGGCATTCATCTTACTTGTTGCAATTGTCGGGGCGGCGTTTCCTTGTAGATCCCGTGTTTTACAAGGCATCGCCTGTATTGTTTGTCAACAGGCCGTTCCCCGGCACTGATATTTACCGCCCCGAGGACTTGCCTATGCGTATCGATTACTTGGTTATTACGCATGACCATTGGGATCACTTGGACTATGAAACGGTCATTAAATTGCGCCGCCGTGTGGACAAGGTTATATGTCCGCTTGGAGTAGGTGAGCATTTTGAATATTGGGGGTATGACAAGTCGCAACTTGTGGAACTCGATTGGAACGAGAGTTCGCAGCTCATCGATGGCTTTGCAGTGCATTGCCTGCCTGCACGGCACTTTTCGGGGCGTGGGTTGCAATCGAACAAGGCGCTTTGGGCCTCGTTCCTGCTGGCTACCCCGTCGCTCACCGTATTTGTGGGAGGCGACGGAGGGTATGGCAGGCATTTCAGGGATATAGGCACACGTTTCCCGGGCATAGATGTTGCCATTCTCGAAAACGGGCAGTATAATGAAGACTGGCGATATATCCACACTATGCCGCAGGAGCTTGGCTTGGCGGCTCGTGATATTGGTGCCAAGCGTGTGATAACTATGCACCATTCAAAGTATGCCCTTGCCCGCCATCGGTGGGATGAGCCGTTGGATAATGAAAAGGAGGCGGCACGGCAATATGACTTGAACCTCGTGGTACTGCGCATGGGAGTGCCGTGTGGCTTGTAGCGGACATGGCTATTTTTTAACTCTGCCTGCTTGCAGGAAGTTGCGTCGATAATAGTCGTCGCCAAGACTGCTGATGATGACACCGCGGCTCGTCGAGGCGTGTGCGAATTTGCCGTTTTTGAGGTATATCCCCACATGACTTATTCGTTTCCCCTTGCCAGTCTTAAAGAATACGAGGTCGCCTTCGCACAATTGACTTTTCTCGATTTTGGAGCAATTATTTTTGTATATCAATTCCGAGCTACGTTGCAATTTCACGCCATACACTTTGTGGTACACATTTACAATAAATCCAGAGCAGTCAACACCATCGTGAGTGTTGCCGCCATAACGGTAGGGAGTACCTATCCAGCCTTTAATTTCGTGGTATAGCTTGTGGTTGTCGGCCTCGGATATTTCCATCCCTAAATAGCGATCGCGGTAGCAGTCGGCAGTGGCATTGCTGTGCGACCGGCACGATGCCATTGCGCATAACATAAATGATACCACGAGCAATAATATATGGGGAATAATTGGCCGCATAATCGTTTTTCAATTGTGTAAATGTAGCTTTTTTGTGCGACATTGCAAAACTGTGGTTGTCTATAAAAATAGGGGCAGGACATTCCGTCTCGGTGTCCTGCCCCGTCTCCAATCACTTTATAATTATGAAACAGCTATTTATTAGTGTCTTTTTTCGTTTCAGCCTCTTTGCTTTCGGCATCGTCATCTTCTTCGGCTGGTTTGTCATCGTCGCTCTTGAATGATGTAAAACCTGCCTCGACAAGGATATTGTACCAGGCAATTACTTTCTTGATGTCGGTGTCATACACGCGGTCGGTGTCGTAATTGGGTAAAACTCCTGCAAAGAAAGTGTGCAATGCATTGGCATCGGCGGTCAATGCTTTTTTGTCGAGTACCTTGCCACCGTTTTGCTCATATATGGTTTCCATCACGTCGGCAAGTGGCACCTCTTCGTCGGTGGTGTATATTGCTATGTCACCGAGCGATATTATTTTATTGTAGGAATATGCCGGCATACGTTTCTTGTCGGCAAGGCTTTCCACTACAATTATATTTTTCCCGTATGAAATCAACTTATACAGTCCCGGTTTGCCCGAGATCGACAGTATTTTTTTTAACATAATGGTGTTATCGTTTATTGTTATGAAAAAGTGATGCAAAAATACTATTCATTTTCCAACCCTGCAACCGGGTATGCCACTATTTTGGCATAGTTGGTGTGTTTGAACCGAAAAAAATGTGCGAAAAATAATTGAGTGCGATGTAATAAAGCTACGGTGCGGTGCGTTTTAATAGTGTTAATTAAAAAATTGTATGCCTATGGGTAAAAGCTCTACTCTATTAAAATCAAGCCATAAGAACCAAGTTGAAGGCACTACTGTGCGCGTAAAGGCATCGACGATTAATTTCTTGAAACAATTTGCCCGTGCTTGTTCATGTGACAAGCGGCTGGGGTGCAACTTAGGTTGCTTTGTGGTTAATTGAAACGGAATGTTTTGCCCCCTGCGGCGAGTGTGTCGCAGGGGGCCTTGTTTTTTTGTGGTCAATATTTCCAGTGCAAGGAGCGGCGGCTGCGGTATTGTGCTGGCGACAGGCCTGTGTGGCGGCGGAAGAAACGGCTCAGGTATGACTGGTCGGGGAAGTTCAGCCGTTCGGCAATTTGTGTCGCCGACAAGGTGGAGTCAATAAGCAACTCTTTTATTTCGGCCACAAGTTGCGCGTCGATTACTTGTTTGGGTGTGCGACCACGCGTGTGCCTCCACACTATGCGGTTCAGGTAGCGTTGCGATATGTTGAGCTGTTGTGCATAATAGTCCACGCGGTGATGTGTGGCGGCTGAGTTTTTTACCATGCTTATGAAACGGTGTGCTATCAGCTGTGTGCCGGTGAAATTGTTTTTCGTGTCGATTCGTTCCTGTATGGTGTCGAATACCCACATCCAAAAACTTTGCAAGAAGTTTTCTTCCTGCTGCTCACGGAATTTTGGGTAATTGTCGTTGCCGAACAACATTTTTGCCACGTCCATCCACAGCATCATTTCATTCCATGTACGCTGGCTGCGTGGGTCGGGGGTGTGGATGTAGGTGGGGTGCGTTTCATTGTATTCAAAATATATGTGGTCGATTTGCAGTGTGGTTTTTGCAAGCAGTTCGGGGGTGTATGTGAACAGCCTTACCTTGAAATCGTCGGAGCGGTCTGAGCATTGCCCAAGAGAGCCCGATATGAACGACAGTTCCATTTGTGGCACAAGGTGATAGGTTTCTGCCCCGGTGTTGAGCGTGGCAGTACCCGAAACCACGGCTATGTATATGCCGTCTCGCATTCGCAATGGGTGGTCTTCGAGGTTGGCAAAATTTGTCTCTCGGTATTGTATTTGCGTTTGTCTTTCTGCCTTGTTATCCATGCTTCAGTCTTTATATGCCGCAAAAATAGCCAATTTTTTAGAATTTGTTGGCTTGTTTGTTCCGAAAATGAAATAAGTTGGCGTAACTTTGGAATATACATTTGTATAGAAAATGAGTACCTTTGCACCCGAAAAAAATAGACCAAGCACTTATGTTATATTCTTATGTAAGACGGAAGGCAAACAACCGCATATTCCTTGAAGGATTCCTCGGCGTGTTAAGCGCATTCGGCCCGTTTGTGATGGATATGTACATATCGGCATTCCCACAGATAATGAGTTTTTACCAGTCGGTGCCGTCGGTTGTTCAGCTATCGTTAACCACTTGCACCATAGGGCTTGCCCTGGGGCAGCTGCTTTTTGGTACCGTCAGCGACCGTTTTGGCCGCCGGTTGCCATTGTTGCTGTCGCTTGGGATATACCTTGTGGCCACGCTTGGGTGCATAGTTTCGCCATCGATATGGCTGTTTGTAGCTATGCGTTTCTTTCAAGGGCTCGCAGCCGCTGGGGCGGTGGTTATTTCACGGTCGATAGCCGCCGACTGTTACAGTGGCAGCGAATTGGCGCGGATGTATGGCATAATTGGTATGATTAACGGTGTTTCCACTGTTTTGGCTCCTGTGTTTGGCGGACTTGTGATAGAAGCATTTGACTGGAAAGCCGTGTTCGTGGCATTGTTTGGCATAGGCATCGTGATGTCGATGGGCGGTGTGGTGATGCAGGAATCGTTGCCCGTGGCCAATCGCATAAGCCTAAAACCCACGGCATTGCTCGATGATATAAAAAGGATAGTAGTGAACAAGGTGTATGTCAATGCCACCGTGCAATACGGATTGGTAATGGCCATAATATTTGTCAACCTTGCTTCTTGCCCGTTCATAATGAGTAATTACGGGTTGTCGGCCGAGCAGACGAGCATCGTGTTTGGCATAAATTCCATTGCTCTTGCAATTTCATCGGGCGTGGCATCGAGGTTCAAGGAGATGCGCGTGGTGATGCGTTATGCAAGTGCGGGCATGGTGGCGGCATCGCTGCTGCTGGCCTGTTCGCTTGTGCTTGGCGTGGGATTTTGGGCTTACGAGGGTTCGTTGTTTATGCTTTACTTGTTTGTGGGTGCTGTCTGTACAGGTTCTACTACGGTGGCCATGGATGCCGAGCGCGAGAATGCCGGTATAGCGTCGGCTTTTTTCGGTGCAATGGGGTACTTGGTGGGGGGAATAGCCTCGCCGCTTGTGGGAGTTGGCAATATATTTATATCTTCGTCGGTGATTTTTGTAGTCCTTACTGTGCTTAGTTTGGCCTTGTCGCTTATGGCAGAAAAAAGCAAAGCCCCACAGGCAATGTGAGGCTTATTGCAGGAATAAAGTGTGTTATTATTTCCCGGAGTGCAATGCCTTGCCCAAATCGGCCAGTCCTGCTTCTCCAGGCAAACCAGGATATGCGGCTTTTATTGCCTCGATGAAACCTTGTGCCGTGTGGTTTGCATTGAGCAGCTCTTTCACTTTCTTCAAGCAGGCACTTTGATGCCAGATAGTTACTGCTTGGTAACTATTGTTATGTATGAATGATTTTTGTATCTGATAAATTTTGTTAATGTGCAAAAAAGTTTCGGAGATACCCGTTTAGTGTTTAGGTCTCCGAAACTGTTTTTGTAAATGTGGCAACTTGATTGTTGCTACTTATATTCTATGCCGCTGTTGGCTTAGATGCCGAGGTCTTTTGCGACTTGCTCGATTTTCTTGTCGGCGCGTTCGTTGGTTGCATCGTAATCGGCAGCCGAGGCAAGGGTGTCGTGTACTTCGATGTAGAACTTGATTTTTGGTTCGGTTCCCGACGGGCGCACCGATACCTTTGTGCCATCCTCGGTGTAGAATTGCAGCACATTAGATGTTACTGGCATCACAAGCTTGGTGACGGCACCGGTCTTCACATCTTTTTGTTCAAGCGTGCTGAAGTCCTTGATGGTCACAATGGGCGAACCTGCCAATTCCTTAGGAGGATTGGAGCGGAAATTCTTCATGATGGCTACAATCTCGTCGGCACCAGTCTTGCCCGGGCGCACGAGCGACACGCCTTTTTCTTTTGAATATCCGTAGGTCATGTATATGTCGATGAGCATTTCGTTCATATCCATGCCTTTGTCCTTGGCCCACGCTGCAATTTCAGCCATCAGTGAGATTGCCGATACCGAGTCTTTGTCGCGCACAAAGTCTTCGGCAAGGAATCCGTAGCTTTCTTCGCCGCCGCCAAGGTAGCGTTTCTTGCCTTCGTTTTCTTTCATTACCGATGCAATCCACTTGAACCCTGTGAACACATCGTAGAGTTCCATTCCCTGCTTTTCGGCTATCGACTTGATGGTGTCGGTCGTGACGATGGTCTTTACAATGTATTCGTTGCCAGTGAGGCGACCGAGTTCCTTGTTGCGTGCAATGAGGTAGTAGAGGAAAATCATCACTATCTGGTTGCCGTTGAGCAAGGCATATTCGCCCTTGGTGTTCTTGATAACCACGCCTATGCGGTCGGCATCGGGGTCGGAGGCCATCACAATGTCGGCATTAACCTCCTTGGCCTTTTCTATTGCCATAGCCATAGCCGATGCGTTTTCGGGGTTGGGCGAGTCAACGGTGGGGAAGTCGCCGCTCTGAATATCTTGTTCGGGAACGTGTATCACGTTGGTAAATCCCCAGTTGGCCAGCGAGCGCGGAATTAGGAACTTGCCTGTGCCGTGGATAGGCGTGTAAACAATCTTCAGGTCGTGGTGACGGGCGATTACATCGGGGCTGAGCGAGAGAGTCTTGATTTGGTCGATGTATTGCTTGTCGATGTTTTCACCTATTATTTCAATCAGGCTGTTGTCTCCCTTGAACTTGATTTGGTCAACGCTGGTCACACGGTTGACATATTCTATTGTCTTGGTGTCGTGCGGCGAAATCATTTGTGCGCCGTCGTTCCAGTATGCCTTGTAGCCGTTGTATTCTTTGGGGTTGTGCGATGCAGTGATAATTACGCCGCTTTGGCAGCCAAGCAAACGTATTGCAAAAGATGTTTCGGGTGTAGGACGCGGAGCGTCAAACAGATACACCTTGATACCGTTTGCCGAGAAAATGTCGGCCACGATTTTTGCGAATTTTGTGCTGTTGTTGCGCACGTCGCAGCCTACCACCACTTTTATTTGGTCGAGGTCGGCAAAAGCATCTTTCAGATAGTTTGACAGTCCTTGGGTGGCCATCCCGACGGTGTATATGTTCATGCGGTTTGAGCCTGCGCCCATTATGCCGCGCAAGCCGCCAGTTCCGAATTCGAGGTCTTTGTAGAATGAGTCGATGAGTTCGGTCTTGTCGTCAGCCTCAAGCATTCTCCTCACTTCGTCTTTTGTTTCTTGGTCGTAACCGTCGGAGAGCCAAGTTTGGGCCTTTGCGATTACATTTTGCAGTAATTGTTGATTTTCGTCCATATTAAAGGTATTTTTGATGTTAATTATTTCTTGATAAACCGTAACAAAAATAAGAAAATTTGCACACGCTGCCAAATCTATTCCACTCGAATGTAAGAAACGGGTAAAAAAGTATCGGGCATTTGCGATAGTTGTACCTTTTAGTCGAAGAAGTGCGTGAACACTTTTGTCATATTGATGTGGTCGTCGGTCGAACCTGTCTCGCACACCGAGTGCATTGCCCATAGTGGGTTGCCCACGTCCACGCCCTCGATGTCGATTTGCGAGGTGAGAATGTTGCCCAGTGTGGAACCTCCGGCCACATCGGAGTGGTTGACGAAATACTGGCAGGGCGAGCCGGCCTCTTCGCATAAGGAACGGAATATTGCCGCCGACCGCGCATCGGTCATATATTTGCAGTTGGCATTGATTTTTATCACGGGGCCGCCGCCTATCGCCGGGTGGTTGGTGGGGTCGAATTTCTCGGGGTAGTTTGGGTGGAAAGCATGGGCATTGTCGGCCGAAATCATGAACGACCGTTCTATGCAGCGCAGGAAGTCCTCGTGCGACGATGTTCCTTGAGCGATGGCTATGCGTTCGATGATGTTGGCAAGCACTGGCGATGCTGCGCCTTGTTTGGTGCCGCTGCCGGTTTCTTCGTTGTCGAATATTGCCGCAATGCGTGTAGCCTTGGTGCTTTTCCCCTCGATTATCGCCGTTATTGCGGCGTGTACCATGCTTAGGTCATCGATGCGGCCTGAGCATATAAACTCGTTGCCCAGTCCGGCAAGTGTCGCATGGTGCGTGTCGTATAGGGTAAGGTCGAAATCGAGAATATCGGTCGTGCTTATTTTAAGTTCGTCGGCGATGAGGTTCAAAAGCAGGTTGTCGTGTTCGGTCATGTCGGTGATTCGCCCCAGCACAGGCAGCATATCTTTCTGCTTTGAAAGTGGGTTTCCTTCGTTGACGTTGCGGTTGAAATGTATGGGCAAGTGGGGAATTACGAGTATCGGGCGGTTTATTTTCAAGAGTTTTGTTACTGGGTGCAGTGGGTCGCTGCCGCGTAGTATCACACGGCCTGCCACTGACAGTGGGCGGTCGAACCATGTGTATAGTATTGGGCCGCCGTAAACTTCGGTGTTCAGTTTCACTATGCCGCCCTCGGTGCTTATTGCCGCATGAGGTTTTATGCGGAAACCAGGTGAATCGCTGTGTGCGGCAATGATTTTCACCCCGGCATCGGCTATAGACGTTTCACCTAATGTGAATGCGAATATTGCAGAGTCATTTTTTGTGGTGAAGTATTTTCCGCCTGTGCGTAATTGCCATTTGTCGCCAAGTTTTAACTCGGTGAACCCGTTTCCGGTAAGTAGTTCCTTGGCCGTAGCCACAGCAAGGAAGTTGCACGGGCTGTTGTCGAGGAAGTTGAGCAGAGAGCTTATGTGTCGGTTCATAAAATAGTGGGTATTAGTTTTTGTAATATATTGAATGCAGAGCTCTGAGCACATTGCACAGCGTTTGACCCCAATAAGTGTCGAAGTCGCCTTTTATTGCGGCAATTGCCTCGGCGATTGTTTCGTTGGTGGCATCTTTCACTGTTGCCACGAAGTTGTAAAGAGGTTGGTATATGTCGGCGAGGTTTTCGCTTATGCTTGTGCTTATGGGAGTGTCGGAATATTTCATGTCGTCGATGAAGACTTCAAGGTATATGTCATCTTCGCCTATCATGCGGCTGATGTTGGCGCGCACGGTGTCGTAGTCGTTTTCGTCGAGGTAGCTGTCGAGGTAGCTGCCATTGTCATGGTCGTCTCCGACTTTGATGTCTGATGCCGAAATGTAAATCCGCGGAAGCAGTCGCAGCATAGCAGCGACGAATGTCTGCTCTTCCTGGTCGAAGTCGAAAACATTTTCTATCGAATGGCAGTATTCGTTGGCGAGGGCTATGAATGCCAAGTTGTTGGGGCTTATGTTGCTATTGTCGTCATTCATTGTTTTGCTGTGTATAAATTGTGTTTTAGAATGTATTGATAAACATCGTCGGGCAAATAATACGAAAGATTTTCTCCGCGCGACAATTTGTCGCGTACCATTGTCGATGAAATTTCTATCAATGGTGAATTTAGTGCTTTTACAGAGCCGCTTAGTTCATCGGGAATGGTGATTTCATATCCACGGCGAGGATATACGTATATCTCGTAATTGGCAACTATCTCGTCGGCGCACCGCCACCGCTTGAATATCGACCAATTGTCGGCACCGATGACGAGCACGAACTTGTCGTCGGGGAATTTTGCCGTTAGTGTGTGCAGTGTGTTGATGGTGTAGGATGGCTGCGGCAGGGTAAATTCGAGGCCCGACGTAATTACGCCGTCGAAACGGCTTGCCACCATCTCGGTCATGCGCAGGCGGTGCACATCGTATGCATGGTCATGTCCTGTTTTTATGGGGTTGCATGGTGCTACCATCAGCCACACTGCATCAAGGTCGGTCTCGTTAATTAGGTAGTTTGTGAGTATGGCGTGTCCCGTGTGTATTGGGTTGAACGAACCGCCGAAAATGCCTATTTTCATGTGTGTGATTGTGTCTTCCTTCTTGTTGTGGGCGGTGTTATTCGTTGATGAACGATTTTATTAGGTCTTCAGTCTCCTTTACAGCCACGTCGAGGCGGTCGTTGACCACGATGCGGTCGAATTTGCCCGATTGTGCGATTTCATATCCGGCTTTCTCCACCCGTTGCGCAATTGCCTCGGGCGAGTCGGTCCCACGTGAATTGAGCCGTTGCCGCAGCGTTTCGATGCTTGGTGGCTGGATAAAAATCGACAACGCCTCGTTGCCAAATTTGTGCTTTACGTTTATTCCGCCCATCACGTCGATGTCGAGTATCACGTTGCGGCCGCAGTTGCGTATGCGGTCGATTTCGCTGCGTGGGGTTCCGTAAAATCGGCCGGGATATACTTCCTCGTATTCGATGAGTTGGTCATCGGCTATTGCCTGTTTGAACTCATCGACAGTCATGAAGTAGTAGTTTACGCCGTTTTTCTCGCCGCGCCGCGGCTCGCGAGTGGTGGCCGAGATTGAAAATTCAAGTTTCAAGTCGGGATTCTTGATAATTTCATTGATGATGGTTGATTTCCCGCATCCCGATGGGGCCGAGATTATTATAAGTTTTCCTTTCTTCATTGCCGTTGCTGTGTTACATCACGTTTAGCACTTGTTCTTTGATTTGCTCAAGCTCGTCTTTCATCTTCACTACCAGTATCTGCATTTCGGCGTGGTTCGACTTTGAGCCGAGCGTGTTGATTTCACGCCCCATTTCCTGGCTTATGAAACCAAGTTTTTTACCCTGCCCGTGTCCGTTGTCGAGTGTGTCGATGAAATAGTCGAGGTGATTTGCGAGACGCAATTTTTCCTCGTTGATGTCGAGCTTTTCGATGTAGAAAATCATTTCCTGTTCAAATCGGTTATGGTCATATTCCACACCTTCGAGCTTGGAAAGTGAATCGAGTATGCGTGCCTTTATTTTGGCGATGCGTTCGGTTTCGTATGGACCGACTTCGTTGAGCAGCCCCCTTATGTTGCTTATCTTTTGCCTGAAGAAGGTTTCAAGCCTGTGGCCTTCTTGCTGGCGGAATTCGATGAGTGCCATGGCTGCTTTTTCGGTAGCCTGCTTTATGGCAATAATTTCTTCTTCTTCAAGTTCGCTGTTGCCGGCATCGTTTTTTATGGCTTCGGGCAGCCGCATCAGTGTGGCAAACCAGTCTTGCGGTTCGGGGATTTCCAATGCCCGTGCCATTTCTTGCAGTTGCTGTTTGTAGGCTGCCAGCATGGGTATGTTGATTGCTGCCGTGGTGGTGGCATCGGTGGTTTCAGTGTAAATGTATAGGTCAACTTTGCCACGTTCGAGCATTTTTGCCACCATGTTGCGCAATTCAAGTTCAATTTCGCGGTACTGCTGTGGTAGGCGTATTGCAAGGTCTAACTGCTTGCTGTTTAAAGATTTGATTTCGGCTGTTATTTTTTTGTTGTTGAAAATAACCACAGCCTTGCCAAATCCGGTCATTGATAAAATCATTGTCGTGCTTTTTCTGCAAAATTAATGTAAAAAAAGAAAGATGCGGCATAAATCGTGGAAAATAACTATTTTTGTACGAAATTTTTATGAGACAATGGCTACAATATTAAATATAGAGACCTCGACCGATGTGTGTTCGGTGGCATTGACGCAAGATGGGCAGGTGCTTGAGCATCACGAGGATTACCAAGGGCACAACCATGCAGTGGTGTTAAGCCGGTTTGTGGAGAGTTGCGTGGCATACGCCCGGACTCGCGAGTTACCCATCGATGCCGTTGCCGTGAGCATAGGCCCTGGGTCTTACACAGGCCTGCGCATAGGACTTTCTGAGGCCAAGGGGTTGTGCTTTGGCTTATCGGTGCCGCTGATAGGGGTCAACACATTGCAACTCTTGGTGGTATCGACAATGTTTGCCAATTTCTTTGATGATGACAATCTGCTTTACGTGCCTATGCTCGATGCGCGGCGCAAGGAGGTTTATACGGCAGTTTACACCCCGGCACTGGAGCCAATCGTTCAGCCGCAGCCGATGATACTCGATGCCGGTTCGTTGTCGCAGTTGCGCGACGGCAGCCACACGCTTGTGTTGATGGGCAACGGTTCCGACAAGGCTCACGAGATATTGTCGCCAGGCCAGGACTTGCGGTTTATTCCAGGCGTGAAACCTGTTGCAGTGGATATGATGGCTCTTGCCGAGAAACATTTCCGTGAAGGGGAGTTCCTGGACGTGGCATATTCCACCCCGGCTTATCTGAAAGAATTCCAAGCAACCACGCCAAAGAAACTGATTTGACGCGACAGTTTTAGGTCGATTGAATACTGGCTGCGTTTTTGGCGGTGATTTTTTGCGATATGCCCGACTTTATTTATATTTGTACTCATATTTATTTGTTAACAAACTGCTTAAATGAGCTTACAATACAATACTCAAAAAGAGAAATTGATATTGCCCGAATATGGGCGCAACATACAGCAAATGGTGGACTATTGCGTCACTATTCCCGACAGGGAAGAACGCACTCGGTGCGCCTATACCATAATCCAAATTATGGGGAACTTGTTCCCTCAGATAAGGGATTCCGACGACTATAAACACAAGTTGTGGGATCACCTTGCCATAATGTCGGATTTCAAGCTCGACATAGATTTCCCATACGAAGTGGTGAAAAAGGAGAACCTTGAAAGCAAACCTCAGAAAGTGGAGTATAAGCTCGACCATATAAAATACCGCCACTACGGCAAGCTGATAGAAATGATGATTGACGAAGCCTGCAAGTACCCCGAAGGGGACGAGAAGAATGCGCTTGTGTCACTCATCGCCAACCACATGAAGAAACTTATATTCTCGATAAACAAGGATGGCGTGGAGGACGAAAAGATACTTAAAGACCTTTACCATTATTCGAAAGGTAAAATAAATCTTGATCCAGCCACCTACAAGTTGCGGGAATTTAAGGAGGCTCCAGCTCCCGCTCAGCAGGCAGGAAAGAAGAAAAAGAAAAAATAGGAGCATCCCCGGCTTGCAAAAGCAGATTAATACCCAAAACCTCTATAACACACGAAAGCCATGAGTACATTTGTCGTTGAAGGCGGGCATCGGTTATGCGGAGAAATAGTGCCGCAAGGTGCCAAAAATGAAGCTTTGGAAATATTGTGCGCCACGTTGCTTACCGACGACGAGGTGACAATACACAACCTGCCCGATATTCTTGATGTGAATAACCTTATAGCCTTGCTGAAGGATATGGGGGTGGAAGTGACAAGGACGGGGGAATCGTCTTGCACTTTCCGCGCCAAGGATATAAATACCACATTCCTCGAATCGCCCGAATTTTGCACCAAAATGTCGAAGCTGCGTGGGTCGATTATGATTATAGGCCCAATGTTGGCTCGTTATGGATATGCCATACTGCCTAAGCCTGGAGGTGACAAGATAGGCCGCCGCAGGCTCGATACGCACTTCCTTGGCATAATGAAACTTGGTGCTACGTTTGAGTACAACGCCAGTAGGCGCTTATATGAAATCAAGGCCGAAAGCGGACTGCATGGCGAATATATGTTGCTCGACGAGGCCTCGGTAACAGGCACGGCCAACATATTGATGGCCGCCGTGCTTGCCAAGGGCACTACCACCATATATAATGCAGCCTGCGAGCCTTATCTGCAACAGCTTTCAAAGATGCTTGTGGCAATGGGTGCCAAGATTGACGGCATAGGGTCGAACCTGCTTACGATAGAAGGCGTCGAATGCTTGCATGGTTGCGAGCACACTATATTGCCCGACATGATTGAAGTGGGTAGTTTCATAGGAATGGCCGCAATGACAGGGTCGGACGTGACGCTGAAAAATGTGTCGATAAAAGACCTCGGTATCATTCCTGACAGTTTCAGAAGGCTTGGTATAAAGCTCGAAGTTGTTGACGACGACATACATGTACCTTCTCAGGATGTTTATGAGATTGAAACTTTCATCGATGGTTCCATAATGACCATTGCCGATGCCACGTGGCCAGGATTATCGCCCGATTTGCTGAGCGTGATGCTTGTGGTGGCGACGCAGGCTAAGGGGTGTGTGCTGATACACCAAAAGATGTTTGAGAGTCGCCTGTTTTTCGTCGATAAGCTAATCGACATGGGGGCGCAAATCATCTTGTGCGACCCTCACCGTGCAGCCGTCATAGGGCTTGGCCGCCGCGATGCGTTGCGAGCAGCCAATATGGTGTCGCCCGACATACGCGCTGGCATAGCATTGCTGATTGCAGCAATGTCGGCACGTGGGACGAGCTATATACATAACATCGACCAAATCGACCGCGGATACCAAGACATCGACAAACGGTTGAATGCCATTGGTGCAAATATCATCAGAACTTCATGATTACACGCGACGAGTTGGTTGAGATTGGCACCTTCAATAAGCCGCATGGCGTGGAGGGTGAAATAAGTGCGACATTCGACTGCGATGCCGACGTGGCAAGCGAGTTTGGGTGTTTCGTGTGCGACATTGATGGCATTTTTGTCCCGTTTTTCGCCACTGCAATACGCGGAAAGGGTGCAATGACACTGCTGCTGAAATTCGACGGCATGGACAGTGCAGAGGCTGTGCGCCGCCTTGTAAACAAGAAGGTGTATGTGCTGAGGCGTGAATATGACGAGTTGCTTGAAGATGCCGATGCCGACGAAGTGCCGACCGATTATTTCATAGGCTATACTTTATATAATGGTACTGAGCCTGTGGGCGAAATAGTCGATATTGACGATGCCACCGAGAATGTGCTTTTTGTAGTGGAGCGCGGCGACGGTGCTACTGTGCTTGTGCCTGCCGCCGATGACCTGGTGACCGACATAGACCTTGACGGCAAGACTATAACCATGGCTTTGCCTGTGGGGCTGCTTGATATGTAAAAATCCTAATAAAAAAAGTATAATTCACATTAATCTAACTAATTACAATTATCTTAGAAAACAACACAATGGAAACTAAGGAGTTTGATGAAAATGATGCAATATCGTTCATCAGAAATTATGTGCCAGCCGAAATCAAGAACAAGTATAGCGATGATGACATACTGCTTTTGATTGACACAATGTTTGACTATTTTGAGAAAGGCGATGAGGACGAAGTGTTGTATGACGATGACGATGCCGATGAATACAACATCAATGAAATTGTCAATTATGTCAAGAAGAACCTTCGCAAGGATCCCGACAACCAGATAGATGTTGACGACATAAAATATTTGGTGGAAGGCGAATTGGAATATGAAAATACGCTTGAAGATGAGTAACGGTCGTGTTTCGGCCAAAACAGGTGTATTATCAATAATAGTCGGTGCGGCAATGTTTTGTGCCGCACCGACATTTGCCATGCGGCAAGGTGGCGGGCAGCATGTGCCGACGCAGGATTATAAGAATGCTGTGATGTCGCCTGCGCTTGATGAAGATGAGAAGGTCGTAGCGTATGTGCGTGACTACCAGATGTCGAGGGCAAAGTCGCTTGTGAAAGCTGGGTTTGAGGTTGAGATGATGCGCCACCGTGAAGTGGTGGTAATAATCATTCCCACCATGAAACTGTTTAATGCCGGCAGTGCCGAAATATCGGCAAAAGGTGAGCGGCGGTTAAGGGAAGTGTTGCCTTATCTTGGCGAACACGGATTTTATAATATAGTTGTGGCCGGATATACCGACAATACGGGTTCGCCCATTTACTGCCTGAGGCGCAGTGACAAGCAGGCTGTGGCCGTGGCCGACCGCTTGCGCCAGTTGACGGGGAGCCAGTCGATAATGGAGTTTGGCATGGGTAATGAAAGCCCGTTGCTGCCCAACAATACTGTTGACAATCGTGCGGTAAACCGCCGCATAGAAATATTGCTTGTTCCAGGCGATGGAATGCTTGAACAGGCTGCGCAGGAATAGGGGGGAGTGGCAGGTTTATTTTGGGCTTGGCCTAATTAGGCTGGTGCGGCACAATTATACTCTGAATTTTGTATAAAAGCAAAAGTGTGTTTAACTTTGCTCCATAAAAACAAGACATAGAATAATGGCAAAAGAGCTGAAAGATTTAACCAAGCGATCGGAAAATTATTCGCAATGGTATAACGAATTGGTAGTAAAGGCCGACCTTGCCGAACAATCGGCCGTGAGAGGGTGTATGGTAATTAAGCCATACGGGTATGCTATATGGGAAAAGATGCAGCAGCAACTCGACCGTATGTTCAAGGAAACCGGGCATGTGAATGCTTATTTCCCGCTTCTTATCCCGAAGTCATTTTTTAGCAAAGAGGCCGACCATGTAAAAGGTTTTGCCAAGGAGTGTGCAGTGGTGACACATTACCGCCTGAAGAACGACCCCGAGGGTCGAGGTGTGGTTGTGGACCCCGAGGCTCGGCTTGAAGAGGAGCTGATTATACGCCCGACGTCGGAAACGATTATATGGAATACATATCGGAATTGGATAAAGTCGTATCGCGACCTGCCCATTTTGTGCAACCAGTGGGCTAATGTATTCCGTTGGGAAATGCGTACACGTATGTTCCTGCGCACTGCCGAGTTCCTGTGGCAGGAGGGGCATACTGCCCACGCCACTCGTGAAGAGGCAATGGAGGAGGCCGTGCGTATGCTTAACGTATATGCCGATTTTGCCGAGCGTTATATGGCACTGCCGGTTATCAAGGGCGTAAAGTCGGCCAACGAACGCTTTGCCGGTGCGCTTGAGACCTATACTATCGAGGCAATGATGCAAGACGGCAAGGCTTTGCAGTCGGGTACGTCGCACTTCCTTGGGCAGAATTTTGCCAAGGCTTTCGATGTTAAGTTCATCAATAAGAATAATGAATTGGAATATGTGTGGGCAACTTCGTGGGGCGTGTCAACACGCTTGATGGGTGCGCTTATCATGACGCATTCCGACGATAACGGGTTGGTTCTGCCGCCGCACCTTGCTCCAATACAGGTGGTGATAGTGCCCATATACAAGAGCATGGAACAGCTCGACGAGATAAGCCGTCGCGTGGCTCCTATTGTAGAGAAGTTCCGCAAGATGGGAATTAGCGTGAAGTATGACAATGCCGACAATAAACGTCCGGGATTCAAGTTCGCCGATTATGAATTGAAAGGTGTGCCTGTGCGCCTTGCGCTTGGAGCCAGTGACTTGGAGAACGGTACAATAGAGCTTATGCGCCGCGACACGCTCGAAAAGGAGACTGTGCCAATCGAAGGCATCGAGGCTCACGTGCAGCAGCTGCTCGAAGATATGCAGACCAACATATACAAGAAGGCTCTTGCCCTGCGCGAGTCGAAGACCACCACTGCCGACAGTTACGACGAGTTCAAGGAAAAAATCGAGCAGGGTGGGTTCATACTTGCCCACTGGGACGGTACCACCGAAACCGAGGAACGCATCAAGGAGGAGACGAAGGCAACGATACGTTGCATACCCCTCGACGGAGACAAGACTCCTGGTGTGTGCATGGTTACTGGCCGCCCATCGGCTCAGCGCGTAATCTTTGCTCGCAATTATTGATTGCATACCCTATCAAAGGACTTAATATATCGGCGAACACCTGCAAAATGCTTTGGTGTTCGCCATTTTTTATTGAAAGCCTCCCACCTTGGTGGGGAAGGAATTCTACTTCTCGATTAGTTGTAGCAGGCTGTCGCGGCGAGCGAGTGATTGCTGGGAGCCTTCGCGTTCAAGCAGGCGTATTTCTTCCATGACTTTTTCAGTCACGTGGGCTTTTTGTGCGGCTATTGAGTCGCGTAGTAGTCGTTTCTCATTGAATGTTTCCAGCAACCGAGCTTCTTCATATACCTTGATTGCGCCGTCGATGTCGCCTGTATCGAGCAGAGCCAAAGCTCGGTGGTCGAGTTCGCTTAGCATATCGCGGTTGATGCGTGCGAAACGGTCGCAAAATTCTTCAAGTCGGTCGAGTGCCCGTTGCAGCTGTTCGCCCGCCTCCATTATCTTTTCGCGATATTGTTGCTCGATGATTTGTCGGTCGGTCAAGGCTTTGTCGAGTTCTGCTAATTTTTGCCGGTAAAGGCGGCGATAGCGGTCTTCACCCAACTTGTAATATCGGCGGCGGCTTTCGGCAAGCGAGCCGCGAGGGCACAGTACCACGGTAAAGGTGTCGGTTGCCGAAATGTTCCATAGTGTCACCTCACGTGTGTTTACCAGTTCATATCCGGTTTTGCCGATTTCCACGGTGCGCACGGCATCGCCCTCGTTGCGTGTGGCAAAGTGCAGGCTGAATTGCCCATGGCTGTCGCTTGTGGCCGGGGCGGCACCCGATACCATCACCGTTACTTGTGGCAAAGGTTGGCGGCCCGAGTTTTGCAGCAGTGCAATGCCGTGTTGACGCACTGCGCTGCTGGCAGTGGCAGCGCACATAAAGGCGGTGGCTATAATATGGGTTATTCTATTTCTTCCCATAGTGCTGTTATTACTTTCTTGTTTAGTTCCATGTCGCTTAGTTGAGAGTACAGCCCCACGATGTCGATGGCAGCCGAGAAAACTTGGCGTTTTTTCTCCTTGTCGGTAAAATGCTTGCCGTGCAGGTGGTACATTCCGATAAGCATATATTGCAATTGCTCGATGTGGGAGTCGCGGAGCCAGTTCCTCGAAGTGTCGTTTGTCTTTATGAAATCGAGCATTTCGAGCATTATGTCTTCGCAGCCGTCGAGTTCTTTTCCCGACATGGTTCGGGTGAACAGGTATGCCCAATATACGTCGAGCATCTTTTGAGTTTCCACTGCCAACGGGTGCGAGCGCATATATTCAAGTGCAATGCGGGAGTAGGGCAGTGCTTTTTCTTCAGGGAGCGAGATTGACGCAATTGATAGCAGGTTCAGTGTGTTCATGATGCACTTGGTGGCATACGGAGCATCTTTAAGTATATCGTATGTTTCGACAAGCACTTGTGCAGCTTTTGGGTAATCTTTGGAAAGTATGAGGTTTTGCCCTTTTGCCAACAGGCATTCTCCTTTCAATTTTATAAAAAGCACAGGATTTAGTTCCATATACTTATCTACAATCATGAGACAGGAGTCGGCATAAAGGTCGCTTTCATAGGCTTGCATCCAGTTAGAGCTTGCTACAGACATCGTGCTGTAACACCCTGCCAGCCATTGTGCAGTCTTTATGCGTTGTTTCTTGTCGGTGCATTGGGCTACTACTGCGGCGGTATTGGCTAACGATTTTAGTATTTGCAAGTTTTCAGCCGTTTTTAATTTATATTCGATGAAGAATTCGTGGAATGCACCTATTGATTCTGACACAAATACCAAATATGGGTAAGCATATTTGTCTGGTTGCAAGCCGAAACCCTTGTTGGCGTAGTCAACTCCTTTGGTCATGATATTTGCTGCGTTGGCGATCTTGCCCATTAGCAACCAGTAGCGCGATTCGGCAATGGCGTAGGTCGTGTATGACATATTGAAGTAGGCATCTTCGCTATATTCCTCATGTCGTTTCAGTGCCTCGTATATTGTGACGGCCTTTTGTAGATGTCGCAGGGCTGCATCGGCATCGGGGATGTAGGTGCACAGCAGGCCCAGCCCGGTGTAGAGTTCGGCACGTTGCAGGCTGTCGGTGGAGTGACGTAGGGCGGTGGATAGCCATTGCTGAGCCTCGTTTAAGTTTATTGCTATTTCGGTGAGGAATGAGGCGTAGTCGATGGCGTAAGAGGCGTTGGTGGTGTCGCTTAGGGCTATCGAGCGGTATATTTCGCCGGCACGTTGCAGGTTTTCCTCGCCGCCGGCAAAGCAGCATAGGTCGGCGTTCAAGCTCAGGGAGGGTATCATCGCCTCCATCTCGCGGCGTTCGCGTTCGTGTCTGAAGTCGAGCCCTTGCAGCAGTTTTCCGAGCTGTGCGTCGCGGTATTTCTCCAGAGCCTCGTCCAGTCGTCCTTGCTCCACCAGGGTTAGGGCATCGATGCTCATTTGGTCGAGGTCATCGCGGTTGTAGCAGGCCAGTGCGTATGCGTATGCTTCAAGGCGTTCCATGGCCTTTACGTAGTCAGCCGAGAGCTTGTCGAGCCAGGCATTGTATTGCTGCTCGGTCAGTAGGTTTTGCGCCAGTTGTTCATCAAGTTGCCGGCAAGCATCGGCATACCGTTCCATGTTGTGGCTGCGTCCTATCTCGTAGTATTTTTCCTGAGCTGCTGCCAAAGCCCCCTTTCGGCACATCACTATCGGCAGCTTGCTCGACGGGGAAACCGTCCACTGTTCCAGAGCTTTTTCGTTGACCAATTCGTAGCCGTCCTTGTAAACCTCGTCGAGCAGGAGCAGCTGCCCCGGACGCGACTTCGAGAAGTGCAAGTCGAAACGCCCGGCGGCGTCGCTTGTGGCCGGAATGGCACCCATTGCGCGTACCTGCACACCGGCCAGCGGCTGCCGCCCCGAGTTTTGCAATACTACTTCCCCCCGCTGCCGCACTTGTGCCTGCAATGGAGACAGCGCCATAGCGATGGCCAAGATAAAGGTGATGTGTCGCAGTTTCATGTTATTAATTGTCTTTTTTAAGCACTATGTTCCAAGGAACGCCAGGCATTACGGGGGCGGTAAAAGTCCAACGCTCATACCCCGGCTGGAATGCGGCAAGCAGTTGTTCCTCGGCCTGCATTTCTCGTGGTATTTCGATTTGGAAATTGCCACTGGCATCGCTTTCCACGCTTATTCCCTGCACCGATACTGCCACTCCAGCCAGCGGACGACCGTTTTCGTCGGTTATCGACCCGAATATGCAGCCAAGGTCGTTGTTGCGCCTGACGGGCAATGTAAGGCATTCGTTCGACATTGGCAACAGCGTGTCGATGGGTAGGTATCCGGCAGCAGTGAAACGCAGACGAGCGTCGGTACCGCGAAACTTGGAGTGGACTCCTTTTATCACGGCATCGAGGTGGCGACTGTCGATGGAGAATGTCTGCGCCTCGCCATCGCCATACTGTACTTCGAGCAAGCCTTCGTTGAATGGCAGCCCGGGAATGCAGTAGCTATTGTCTTCCTCCACTCGCACGGTGAAGTCGAAGTCGCTATAATAGTGGAATGCGGCGAAAGCCGATGCAAGCACCACGAGTGGCAGTAAAATGTAGAAGATGGCATATTTTATCGCCTTGCGAGGGTTGAAATGGTCAGGCTTGATGTAACCGTTGTTTTCGAGCAATTGCAATTGTTTGTCAACCTTTTGCAATAGCTCGGGATAATCACCGTAGGTGTCGCAAAAGTGTCCGTAGGTCTGTTCGGAAAATCGCTTGAAGTCGGCAAGTTCGGTGGATTGCTGTTCGGTTTCTCGGTAAAAGATAAAAATGCGCGGTCGCTCTTGCTTGCTCTGTTTGAATACCTCGCTGGCTATTTCAAGTTCGTGCAGGGTGTATTTGCCGAGCCGGGTGTGGAACAGGAACAGCACGATGTCGCACTTGCGTATGTATTCGTCGTACCGCTCTTGCAGGAATTTCTTGTGCAGCGAGCTTTCAAAGTCTTTCCACGTGCGTTGCACGAACAGTATGTCGCGCTTTTCGTATATTTTGTTCTTTTCGGAGAAAAACAGGTCGAGCCGCGTTTTGTCCTCGTCAAGTTCGGCCGACGATGCTATGAACACATTTACTTTTTTCATCGGGGTTGCATGGTTTGTTAATGGCACATTAGGTTGGAAATCTCTCCTAATGGCAAAGATATAAAAAAGTTTCCATTATCGGCTCTGTTTTGTCAAGTATGACAAGAGAGAGCCTTGGTGCGCCTGTATGGTGGCTGTTCCCTTTTGCCCGTCTGAAAGTGCCATGCCTGTGGGCAGTTGTTTGACTGTGGCGGTGACAACAAAGTAATTTTTCCCGGATATTGCGACAACTTCAGAGCCGACCGATGTTATTTCGCACTGTACACGTCCATATTCGTTGGCAGGGTATCCGTCTATTTCCACCATTGTTTTCTGTTTGGGGCGGATTTTATGTCGTTTGCCATATTCAAGCAATATTTCAATACAATTCCCTCCGTTTGTGACAGTGGCGGTGCCGCTCTCGCATTTGGGGTACGCTACGAATGCTGCCGCTGAAAATAGCAAAGCCATTGCCAAGAACACGATGGAGATGCCGTGGCGTATTATCCATGGCGGACGGCTTGCAAGCAGGCTTGATGTTTTCTTGCTGCGAAGTTCTATGTTGGCGGCATCGGTTTCCATGATGTTAAGAGCCTAATTCCAATTGGTTTTTGACTAATTCGTAATATTTCCCGTGCCGAGCCACGAGTTCGCTGTTGGTGCCGGTTTCCACTATGCGCCCTTTTTCGAACACTATTATTTGGTCGGCATTTTTCACTGTGCTCAGCCTGTGGGCTACGACAACCACCGTGCGACCCCGGTAAAAACGGGCAAGGTTATCGACTATGGCACGTTCGTTATTGGCATCGAGCGAGTTTGTAGCCTCGTCAAGGAAAATGTAGTCGGGATTTTTATATACGGCTCGGGCTATGAGTATGCGTTGTTTCTGCCCTAAGCTCACGCCAACGCCGTTGTCGCCTATGACGGTGTTGTACTTGAGTGGCAAAGATTCGATGAATGTGTCGATGCACGCCACCCGTGCCGCCTCGGTGAGCCGCACGGGGTCGATTTCGCCGTCTTCGGAGGCGATATTGCGGGCAATGCTTTCGCTGAATAGTGCGCCGTCTTGCATCACCACGCCGCACCGGGTGCGCCACCATCGCTTGTTGAAGTCGCTGAGTGGACGGTCGCCGAGTGTCACGTCTCCCGACTGCGGCGCATAGAATGCCAATAGGAGTTTCATGATGGTCGTCTTGCCACTGCCGCTGGCTCCGACTATTGCTGTGACTTTGCCATATGGAATGAGCATGGTCACGCCGTCGAGTATTGGGCGTGGGCTGTTTGGGTCGTATCGGAATGTGACGTTGTTCATTGCCATGTCGCCGTTGCCGGTTATGCGGCGTAGCCCGCTGCCGTCGGCATCTTCGGGCTGCATGCGGTGTATCTCGTTGATGCGGTCGAGGCTTATCCTCACGTCTTGCAGCGAGTATATGAAATTCATTATCTGCATCACGGGGGCGTTAAGCTGTCCTATGATGTATTGCACGGCAAGCATCATGCCCAGTGTCATTCCGCCGTCAATCACGGCCAATGATGCCACCACGGTGACGATGGCGTTTTTTAGCTCGTTGATAAATACTCCGCCCACTTCCTGCGACTGTTGCAGCCGCAACGAGCGCATATTCACCCCAAACAGGTCGGTCTGCACGTCTTCTCACTCCCAACGCCGCCGTTGCTCGCAGCCTTGCAGTTTTATTTCCTGCATCTTGGTCACAAATTGGTAGGTGACATTGGTGTTTTTTACAAGCCCTATGGCGGGGTCGGCCACGTAGAAACTGCCACGGCTCACACGGTATAGCACCACGAAGTGGTCTTGCCTCCAGTGCAAGATGCACGGCAGCACGGCACGGCGCAGATAGTCGGTCGTTGCCCGGCCGCACACCGTGTGCAGCCCCACGGCAGTTGCGGCATTGCTTATGCCGAGCATCGACACCCCCTCGCGCGAGGCTGGGCACAGCCGTTCAAGCTCGTCGATGCCATAGTTGCGCCCGTAATGGCGGCACACCATGGCAAGGCACGCAATCCCGCACTGCATGCTGTCGTGCTGCCGAATGAAAGGAAACCGTCTCACATCCGTAGTGCGCTTACATTATACCTGTGTTGATTTCGCTGCCAGAATACCGATTGATGGTGCGTTTCACTTTTCGGCCGAAGTCGAATGAGTATGACAGCGACAGATATACTTGCTGCGTGTAATTTGCTGTGCGTTGGGTATATTTGTTATAATAGGGAGCATTGTTCCACTCTTTAGTGGTTCCTTTGCCAAAGATGTTTGCGCATCCGGCTGCGGCAGTAAAGTTTCCAAGATTATACGATACAGCCAAGCCATATATATCATGGCTTTCTTTATCAATTCCACCGTATAGTGCATCCATCTCTCTGCCGCCATTGTGCATATAGTATGCATTAATCGAGAAATGCTTGATGTAGTATGTAGCCGACAAGTTGAACTTTATGGGGTTGCGTGAACGGTGATATAACTTTGACTTATGTTGGTAAGTGTAGGAGAGTATGCCCGAAAAAATCAAGCTGCGATTAAGCAAATACAATGCTGGAGCGACCATAAGTTCAACATCGCTGTAATTTCCGCTATTGACGTATGTTTGGTATAAGGCTCCGTTGCTTTGTGGAAACCATGCCGTTACAAATGTGTTTGTTGCCAATTGCTGACCCACGGAGGCATATAGCGAGAAGTTGCCCATATTCCCAATGTAAGTTATTTTGGAACTGAAAGAATTTCCGTTCTCCACATCGGGGTTTCCCACGTTGTAAAGTATTCCGTCGATTGGCTGTATTATGTCGTTTCGGATATCACCCGGGATTATTACGCCGGCTTTTAGTGATAGCCTTAACGTGTGGCGTTGATTGATGCCGTATGACAAGTCGGCTGATGCCGTTGGCGTGAAGTCTTTCCGTGTGGTTTTTCCGTCTATTTTTTGAAGGTCGAAAAATCCACTTGCCGAAAGCGACAGTTTTGTCTTTTGGTTGAAACTGTGGGAATAGTCGGCCCATAATGTCGAGAACGAGTATAAGTCGTTTTGTCGGTAAGCCTGTGTGCCGTTGTAATCGGTCTTGTTGAAACTGTTCTCGGTTGACAAGCCTATGGATAGCGAATTTTTAGCATTGAACGGCAAGAGGTATGACAAATTGCCCGAAAGAATGTATTTTTTCAGTGAAACAAGTTTCTCGAAAGAGTTTGCCATGCTGCCATATTCGTTGTATATCTTGTTTTGGTCGCCTAACATGGTTTTGAAATCGGCTTGCAAGTTAAGCGACTGGCTGCGAGGCAATGTGCGCCGGTAATTCAGCGATATTGCCGGAACGTCGGTCGAGGAATAATCTTCGGTTTCCGACCACGATTTGTTGTCGGGGAACAGGTCATATTCTATGCCGGCACTGTTTTGTGCCGTTGGCATTTTCTGCCGGTTGTAACTTATGTAAGTGTAGAAATAGTTCAGCGAGTCGGCGTATGCTATCGATACTCCGGCTGCCAGTGTGTTATAATTTCGTGTAGTGTTGCTGTAAGTTTTTTTTATCAAGTTATAATTGTCTTGTCCGTTCAGCAAAGTCATGTTTTCAGTATTATTGCTTTCAATTTCGGTATTCATGAAGTTGCCGAAAAAGTCCACTTGGTAAGTCCATTTCTTGTTGGTCAGTTTGGCCGATGCCAAGTAGTTTCCGCTGTTGAATATGAACGATTGGTTGGCATTAAGGTAAACATAGCCGCCGTATTCAATTTTTTTGGGGATAATGTTGATGTAAGCACGATAGTTGGCATATTCGCCCGATGGATTGTCAACATATTCCACCCTAAGTACATCGGCAGGTCTTATCGAGCGCAATTCGCTTTCGGCTGCCACGTGGCCGTCGATCAGCACAATAATCGCCTCTCCTGCGTAGGTGGTGATGCTGTTGCTCATTCTGTCGATATTGACGTTTGGTATTGCAAGCCGTGATAGCAGTTCGGTAATGCCAGTTGATGACTTCGCTTGATTTTTGGTCGGATAATATTGCAATGCTTTCTCGTTGAGTACCGTGTAATTCCCTTGTACGGTAACTTCGCCAAGCTTGATACTTGAAGGGAATAGAACAAAGTCGGCCTCAATGTTCCCGTCGATGTGTGTATATGTTATTTTCTTGGTTTCATATCCGAGGCAGCTGGCCGACACGCTAACGCTGTCGGTGGCAGTTGACGGGATTATCATTTTATATTCTCCATTGTCATCGCTTGTGGAGCCGTATGCGATGCTGTCGCCCGTGCATACTGCGATTACACTTGCACCTACGATTATTTCGCCGTTGGAGTTATATATTGTGCCGCTTATGGTATGTGCCATGGCGTATTGACACGTTATGGCGATTGCCACAAGCAGCAGCGCTGCCAAACGTGCTGCATCATTTTGCCGCTTGAATGTTTTTCCTCGTTTCATAGTAGTCGAATAAAAAATCGGTTAAAGTTTCATAGTTATTTCCTATGGATAAACGACATCTCTATTGCAAATATATTAAATTTAATTGAAATGCAAAATTATTTTGATATTTTTTGAAAAAATATTTATTTGTTGGGCGAAAATGTAAGAAAAATTTTTTTGTGGTGAGTGGGTGCTGATATTGACGTGAGTTTGTGAAAAAATTAAATTGGTTTTCGTGTATTGGCATTTTTTAGGGGGGAATCCGCCTACATCATTTGGGTGTTGATTAGGCCGCTGGAGGACTGCGGGCCGGAGTGCTTGATTTGGCGGCCGAAGTCGAGGGTGTAGGTGAGGGTCACGTACACGCGTTGCGAGAAGTCGGTCATGGTGTAGCGGTCGTCGCTTGCATAATATGGGGCATCGACCCATGTGTGGATATGTTTTTTCTCAAACAGGTTGCGAACTCCGGCCTTGACCGACAGGTTGGCATTGCTGTATGTGGCTTCGAGCCACCAGTCATCGAAACTCCGGTTGTCGTAGGTGCCGTAGTTTGTCATGTGTTTTGAATATGTCCGATAGCTTGCGAAGAAGGAAAAATTCCCCACATACAGGTATGCTTGCAGGCTGCCGCTATATGGATATAGAGTGCGGCTATATAGGCGCGACTTGTTTTCATGAGCCACGAGGAATGTGCCCGATAGTGAAAGTCTGTTGCCAAACAGGTTTAGTTTCGGGGCAATGCCCAAAATCGCTCTGTTGAAAGTGCCGCTGTTCACTTGCGTCTGGTAGATGGCATTTTTGCCGGGAATCCAAGCGTAGGGCAAGGCGTTGCTTGAACTTTGGTACTGGATATAGGGCATCAGCGACAGGTTTCCGAGTATGCCTGTATAGGATAATTGCGCCGATATGTCATACCCGTTTTTAATGTCTGGGTTTCCCATGTTGTACATCAGCCCGTCGATAGGCTGGATGATGTCGTTGCGGTAGCCCCCTTGTGAAAATATTCCTATGTTGCAATAAGCCTGTAATATATTGGTCTTGTTGATGTTATACGAAAGTGCAGCCATTGTCACCGGCATTAGTTCGGTTTTGGTGTTGATGCCGGTATCGTAGTTGGTCAATGCCCCATAGCCGCCCACATTGAGCCTCCACTTGTCGTTGAACCGATGCATGTAATATGCTCCTGCTATGACGAAAAATCCTGACATTTTCTGCTCTTCGGGATAAGTTCCGGTGTAGTCGATTTTTGTCGTTGCGCCCTGTGTACTCAATATCAGGTTGAGGGCGTTGCCTTTTTTCAGCGGCAGCAAGTATGTGCCGTTGACGTTGTAGGAGAAATTGTTGATGTCGCCGTTCTTGACGTAAGAATATGGGTTGTCGCCGGTTTCGTCATAATTGTTGTCGTTGTCGCCGAAAGTGTAATTAAACGAGCCTTCAACCGTGAGTATCTGGTTGCGAGGCAACTTCTTTTCATATTTAGCCTTTAAAGTTGGCATATTAATGATGCCGCTTTTACCCGACGTGTAACGCGAGTCGAGTCCTTTTGACGGCACGTAGGTGATGTTGCCCCATTCATCATATATGGCGGTGTTTTGAGTTCGGAAGTTGGCATTGGCGTAAAAATAATTGGTCGAGTCGGAATAAGTCACCGATGCCGCGCCGGTGAAAGTGTTGTAACGCCGGTCGTTGCCCATTACGGTTTCGCGCCGCAAGTCGTAAAAGTCGCTGTTGTCGTTCATCAAGCTAAACCATTCCTTTTTCACTCCCTCCTGCTCGCTGTTGAATAGCCAGTCCGACACATCGATTTGGTAAGTCCACTTGCCATGGTTTACCTTTGTCGAGAGCAGGTATTCACCCGAATTGCATATAAACGACTGGTCAGCACGTGCATAAACATATCCGCCGTATTCATATTTTTTCAAGATGTAGTTGACGTATGCCGCACGGTCGGAATACCGGCCTGCCGGGCGCGACACATATTCCACCCGCAGCACATCTTTTGGGCGCAGGGTGTTTAGTTCGTCGGCCGATGCTTCGCGTCCGTCGATGAGTATTGCCACATCTTCGCCGGTGGCGGTGGATACTTTCCACGAACTGCGGTCGATGTTGATGTTAGGTATCATTAAGTGGTCGAGCAGTTCGGTGGCATTGCTCGATGCCTGTGCCTGCTTGCGGTCGGGATAGAATTGTAGCACGTCTTCCTTGATTACAGTATTGTCGCGTTCCACGGTCACTTCTCCGAGTTCCACGGTGCTGCGATTGAGCACGATATCATGTTCTGCGTTTTCGGCCAAATTAGTGAGTAATTCTTCATGGCGTTCATAGCCTATATACGTCACCGACAATCGCAGCGAATCACAAGCGGGCAGCTGCAATTGGTATCTGCCGTTGCCGTCCGATGCGTTGCCGTATGCTACCGAGTCGGCGATTCCGCAAGGTCGGGCAAACACAGTCGCCCCGGCGATGACGCTCCCGTCGTCACCGAAAACAGTACCATGGAGTGACATGGTTTTACCTTCGCTCGATGAAAAACATATTGAAAGTAATATTATAAGTATTGTATTTTTCATAATTAGGCCAAGTATTGTGGTTTTGTTACAAATTTAAATGTTATTTTCAAAAAAAAACAAATATTTTGTTGTGTGTTTTTAATGGTTTCTCAAGACTGTGCTATTTGCTGATGCCTGTAAAATTGGTTAAGCTGTGTGTTGGACTGCGTTACAGGCAGCTCTGTTATCTGTGATTGCCATTGCGCTCGCCTTGCGGTAATTTTGGATAAATTATGCTGCGGCTCGGCAATTGGCAAAAAGAAAATGAATTTTCTATTGCCATTGCGCTCGCCTTGCGGTAATTTTGGATAAATTAGGCTGCGGCTCGGCAATTGGCAAAAAGAAAATTAATTTTCTATTGCCATTGCGCTCGCCTTGCACTAATTTTGTGGTGCTGCAAGAAGATTGTGGTTTAGGTTTTCAGTCTTTTATGGAAATGGAAGAAAAATATAGGGATTTTTTGAACCGAGTAAGGGAGTTTATTCCTGCCGACCGTGTTTATACCGACGACCTGCGCCGATTGGCGTGGGGAACCGATGCGGGTTTCTACCGCAAGATACCACAGGTGGTTATACGTTCAGCCTGCGAGGCCGAAGTATCGAAAATATTGAAACTTGCCGATGCGCTGGGGCTGCCGGTGACTTTCCGTGCCGCGGGAACAAGCCTTTCGGGACAAGCTATTACCGACTCGATACTGGTGGTGGCAGGCAAGAATTGGGAGCAATATGAGGTGTCGCCCGACGGAGAGACTATCACTCTGCAACCCGGAATAGTAGGGGAGCGGGTGAACGAGATATTGAGGCCATACGGGCGTATATTCCCACCCGACCCGGCATCGAAAGGTGCTGCTATGGTGGGTGGCATTGTGATGAATAACGCCTCGGGAATGAACTGCGGCACCCATGCCAACAGCGACCGCATACTGCGTTCGGTGCGCATAGTATTGGCCGACGGCACGGTGCTCGACACTGGCGACGAGGCGAGCCGCCGGGAGTTTTGCCGCACCCATCCCGACTTTATAGCGAAAATCGAGGAGCTGCGCGACCGCGTGATGGCCGACACGGAGCTTGTGGAACGCATAAAATATAAATATTCGATAAAGAATGTGACGGGATTGAATATTTACCCGTTGGTAATGTTCAGTGACCCGTTCGACATAATCACACACCTTATGGCCGGGTCGGAAGGTACGCTTGCCTTCGCATCGCTTTTCCGCATGGCCACGGGGCATCTGTACAAGCATTCGGCAAGCGCGATGCTCTATTTCAAGAGTATGCGTGAGGCTTGCAATGCTGTGCTGGCATTGAAGAAATGCCCAGTTTACAGTGCCGAGATGCTCGACCGCAAGTCGCTGCAATCGGTAAACGACACTACCGGCGAAGGATTGACCGCGGTGCTAACCGAGACCAAGGCCGACACCGAGGAGGAGCTGAACCGCAACATTGCAGTGGTGATGGATGCACTGAAACCGTTCGACCTGTATGTTCCGGCTCGTTTTACTGCCAATCCGGCAGAGTATTCCAAGTATTGGGCAATACGTTCAGGCATATTCCCGTCGGTAGGAGGCACAAGGCCGCTCGGCACCACGGTACTTATCGAAGACGTAGCTTTCCACATCGACGACCTGCCCGATGCCACAGTCGACCTTGCCGAGCTTATCGACCGCCACGGTTATAACGATGCTTGCATATATGGCCATGCATTCGAGGGAAACTATCACTTCGTGCTCTCGCAGTCGTTTGAGAGCGAGGCCGAGGTACGCCGTTACCGCGACATGATGACCGACTTGTGCCACCTTGTCGTTGACAAGTACGACGGGTCGTTGAAGGCCGAACATGGTACAGGTCGCAATATGGCTCCGTTCGTGAAAATGGAATGGGGAGAGAAGGCTTACGGGATAATGCGCGAAATAAAACAGCTTTTCGACCCGAAGAATTTGATAAACCCCGGTGTGATTTTCAATGACGACCCGGAATGTTTCATAAAGGGTATGAAACACCTGCCGGTAACCAACGACCATGTTGACCGCTGCATAGAATGTGGTTTCTGCGAGGTCAACTGTGTGACGTGCGGACTGGGATTGTCGTCGCGTCAGCGCATTGTGGCCCAGCGTGAAATATCATGGCTGAAATCGACAGGCGAAGACCCACAGCGGCTTGCAAGGCTTGAAAAGGGCTTTCAATATTACGGCAATGTCATGTGTGCCGGCGACGGGCTGTGCAGCACGTCGTGCCCGATGAAAATCAATACCGGCGACATGATACACGACTTGCGAGCCGCACGGTTGCCGCAAGGTAGCTTTGGCTACAATATGGGAGATTTTGCCGCACGTAACTTGAGCAAGGTGGAAGGCGCGCTGCGCCCGTTGCTCACCATGGCAGGTGTGGCACAGTCGGTGATAGGCGACAAAGCTGTCGCAGCCATAGGGCGTGGGTTGCACAAGGCCGGTGTGCCGCTGTGGACACCGTCGTTGCCCACAGCCCACTATAAACAGCAGCACGATATGCCCGAGAGGGCGAGGAAGGTAGTGTACTTACCAAGTTGCATAAACCAGACTATGGGACGGGGAAAGCACGATGGCACTCGGCTCGACCTTGTGGACGAAGTGGTTAAATTGTTCGGAAAAGCCGGATGGGAGGTGATTTTTCCTACTGGAATGAAGCACTTGTGTTGCGGCATGATTTGGGAAAGCAAGGGAATGCCTGACATCGCCGAACGCAAGATTGCCGAACTTGAAGATGCTCTGTATGAAACGTCGCAGCAGGGGTGTTACCCTGTGATTTGCGACCAAAGCCCGTGCATGCACCGCATGAAGGAGCATTTTAAGAAGATTGCACCATACGAACTTGCCGAGTTCATACACGATTTCATTGCCCCCGAGCTTGATTTTACGCCGACGGATGAACCTGTGGCATTGCATATCACTTGCTCCACACGGAAGATGGGGCTTACCGGGAAGATAACAGAGCTTGCACAGATGTGTTCGCGCCACGTGCTTGTGCCCGAAGGGGTTGGGTGTTGCGGATTTGCAGGCGACAAAGGATTTACGCATCCCGAGGTCAATGCATACGCATTGCGCAAGTTGCGTCCGCAAATCGAGGCGGCTGGCATACATCGAGGCTTTTCAAACAGCCGCACGTGTGAAATAGGCTTGACGACAAATTCCGGCATACCCTACGTGTCGATAGCATATTTGGTTGACGAATGTACTAAAGCCAAAAGGGAGGACAAGTGATGACCGAGATGGTGAAGAAGGCATCGAGCCGCTTGTTGTCGCTCGATGTGTTGCGCGGCATTACTGTCGCCGGCATGATATTGGTGAATAACCCCGGATTGTCGTCGGTTTATGCGCCATTGCGCCATGCCGCATGGAACGGACTTACGCCAACCGACTTGGTATTCCCGTTTTTCATGTTCATAATGGGCATATCCATGTACTTTTCGCTACGTAAGTTCGATTTTCGCCCGTCGCGGCATCTTTGGTTGAAGATAGTGCGCCGCACGGTGCTTATCTACATAATAGGACTTGCGATAGCATGGCTTGATAATTTCTGTTACGGGCTTGCCTCGGCCGATGCGTCGTTGCCGCTATGGGATAGAATATGCCGGTCGGCCAACAACTTCGACCATTTGAGGCTCGTAGGCGTTATGCCTCGGCTTGCCATGAGTTATTTCTTCGGTTCAGTTATCGCAATCACGCTGCGGCACAAATTCATACCTTGGCTTTCGGCTGTTATACTTGTGGCGTATGCAGTGGTTTTGCTCATGGGGCATGGCTATGACTTCAGCCACGAGAATGTAATATATCGTTTCGACAGTGCCGTGCTTGGCGATAACCATCTGTATAAGTGGCTTGTGGTGGATGGCGTGAATATGGTATTCGACCCCGAGGGGCTGTTGAGCACGTTGCCTTGCATTGCCCATGTGCTTATAGGAATGATGTGTGGCGAGGCGATTATGAAGACTCGCGACAATAGTCGCCGCATGGGGAATTTGCTGCTTGTAGGCGTGGTTTTGACTTTTGCCGGGCTGCTGCTCGACTATGGCTTGCCGATTAACAAAAACGTGTGGTCGCCTACATTCGTACTAACCACCTGCGGACTTGCTGCAAGCCTGCTCGGATTGCTGATTTGGGTAATCGACATCAAGGGGTACCGGCGGTGGAGCAGGTTCTTTGAATCGTTTGGCGTAAACCCGTTATTCCTGTATGTGCTTGGCGATGTGCTTGCCATTTTATTTGGAACGGTAAGTGTGGCTGGTATATTGGTCAAAGACTGGTTGTGTGCCGAAATGATATTGCCGGAGGTCGGTGACGAATACTTGGCATCGTGCCTGTATGCTATATTATTCGTTTTGCTCAACTGGTGTGTGGGTTACATTTTGTACAAGAAGAAAATATACATAAAGATATGATTTTGATAGCTGACGGAGGATCGACCACGGTGGAATGGTGTGTCCTTGATGAGGGAAAGATTGTGAAGCGAGTGTCAACTACCGGTATGAACGCCATGATGCTTGGCGAAAGTGAAATGGCCGGGATTATAGGCCGCGAGTTGATGCCTCACTTGCAGGGGCTGGCAATCGACGAGGTGCAATATTACGGCGCAGGTTGCCTGTTTGACAATATTTGCGCAAATGTGCGTAATGCCATCGGAGCCAATATCCCGGCAGCAAGCAGGATAACCGTTGATACCGACCTGCTTGCCGCCGCCCGTGCTGTGTGCGGGAATAAGCCAGGCATAGTGTGTATTCTCGGCACTGGGTCGAATTCGTGCTATTATGACGGCACACGCATAGCCGACAATGTGCCATCGCTCGGTTATATCCTTGGCGATGAGGGAAGTGGCGCAGTGCTTGGCAAGATGCTTGTGGGTGATGTGCTTAAGAGGCAGATGCCTGCCGAGTTGGTTGACAAATTTATGAAACAATATTCACTAACTCCACAGCTTATCCTTGAGAATGTTTATCGCCGTCCTGGAGCCAACCGTTTCCTTGCGTCGCTGTCGCCGTTTCTTGCCGAGAATATCGAAGAGCCATCGGTACACCGCTTGGTGCTGAATGCATTCAAGTCGTTCTTCGTGCGCAACGTAGAGGGATATAGCGGCTATAAGGATATGCCTGTCAACTTTGTGGGTTCGATAGCCGAAAGTTACCGTGAAGTGATAGAGGAGGCGGCCAAGGCATTGTATATCACAGTTGGGGTGATTGTGAAAAGTCCTATGGACGGCTTGATTGAGTACCATTCGTATGCGAGGAGGGGCTGACACGCACACATGGCATCATTTGTGAAAATTAGCGAACAATCATCGCTCTACGATGACCTTGAAAAAAAATCGGTGCATGAGATATTGACCGAAATAAATGCCGAAGACCACAAGGTGGCCGATGCCGTGCAACGTGCGATTCCGCAAATTGAGCAACTTGTGGAGCGCATAGTTCCGCGAATGAAACGCGGGGGGCGCATTTTCTACATTGGGGCAGGAACGTCGGGGAGGCTTGGTGTGCTTGATGCTTCGGAAGTTCCACCCACATTTGGCATGGAACCTATATGGGTGATAGGCATCATAGCCGGAGGCGACCGAGCCTTGCGCAACCCTGTGGAGAATGCCGAAGATGATGCCGACCAGGGGTGGGCCGACCTGCTTGCGCACGGCATTGACAGCCGCGACACAGTGATAGGCATAGCGGCATCGGGAACCACGCCTTACGTTATAGGCGCATTGAAGCAAGCTCGTGCCGCAGGATGCTTGACAGCCGCCATAACCGCCAATCCCAGTGCGCCGGTGTGCGAGGCTGCTGAAATTCCCATAGAGGTTGTCGTGGGGCCAGAGTATGTGACAGGCAGCTCGCGCATGAAGTCGGGTACGGGGCAAAAGATGGTGTGCAACATGATTTCTACCACGGTTATGATACGGCTTGGCCGAGTGAAAGGCAACAAGATGGTGAATATGCAGCTCACTAATGCCAAGCTTATAGATCGTGGTACGCGTATGCTTGTCGAGGAACTTGGCCTCCCATACGACGAGGCTCGCCGCTTGCTGTTGCTCCACGGTTCGGTACAAGCCTCCATCGATGCCTATTCGGTGGAACATTGACAAATGTTCTTAAAGCATCGATGTGCAAGGCCGTCGGCTACTGAAAACAGAGCGGTTGTTTGGGTTAAAAATACTGAAGAAGGTGTTTTTTGTGTGCAAGAAAATTGCTTAATATTAGATATTGGCTTACTTTTACCTTGGCAAATGATGCGCTCGTTTGCCAAGGTGTTAAATAAAGTATAGACGATGAATGTATTAAGGAAAGTATTAAGCATTTCGGCAGCAATTTTGTTGCTGTCGGCGACAGCCAAGGCACAGGATGCAGGCAATGGAGCAGAGCAGCAGCGGCTGTTTGACTACCCCGAAGTGCCCGACACGATAATAACACTTGAAAACCGCACGAATTACATAATCCAGAATTTTTGGAACGATTACGATTTTTCCCAGCCAATAAGGGATGAACGGGTATTTGAGGCCACATTCAGGGATTATGTGACTTTCTTCAAATATGCGCACAAGACTATTGTGGTGTCGTGCATAAAGGACATGATGCGCAAGGCGCAGTCTAACAAGTCGAACTTCCTGCTCATAGCCGAGATAGCCGAGCGCACCTTGTATGATCCCGGTGCCGAGTATTGGAGCGACGAGGTGTATATACCATTCCTTGAAAGCGTCCTTGATAATAATATGCTAAAGAAGTCGGAGCAGGAGCGTTACAAGTACCAGCTTGAATTGCTGCGCAATAATCTGATGGGCGACCGGGCGCAGGACTTTGAATTGCGGCTTGCCGACGGCAGCAAGAAAAAACTGTCGGAGATAGAGGGCAAGATGCTGCTTGTGTTTTTTAATGACGAGGAGTGCGAAGATTGCACCATAGGCCGGCTCAGGCTGAGTACCGATGTCAAGCTGAATGCCTTGATCGATGCAGGGGAAATCACGTTTGTATGCGTGTATATGGGCAAGTACACCGACGAGTGGGCCAAACGTGCAGCCGCCTACCACAACAAGTGGATAATAGGGGCCAACGACGAGGTAGCCGACAAATATGACTTGCGGATACAACCGAGCATATACATTCTCGACAAGGACAAGATAATTCTCGACAAGAATATAAATGTCGAGGGAATTAAGACGTTGTTGAACTAAACGTAGCACATACAAAGATGGTTCCGGTATTTCTTAAGAAATTGCTGCTTTACAGCACAGGCCACACATACAGCAACCTTTCGAGGCTGTTCCTGCGGCTTTTCACAGGCATAATGTTCATGCAATTTGGCATAAGGCAGTGGACATACTTCGATGAAATATCCCATACGATGGTTGGGGTGTTGGGTATGTCGGGTGGAGCGACATTAGTATTGATGATAATAATCGAGCTTGTGTGTTCTACGTTGATAATATTGGGGCTGCTTTCTCGCCTTGCCGTCTTGCCGCCGTTGGTGACAATGGTGGTTGCCGAGGGAGTATTGCTGAAAAGCATGGACGTGGCTCCGGCAATGTTGTTCAGCACACAGCCGGGATATGTGCCTATATTGTTCATAGGCATATTTGTGTATATGCTGCTTGCCGGTCCAGGCAAGGTGTCGCTTGATTACTTGATTTCACTCAAGCTACTTGAAAACGACAGTCAGGCACAAGACGAATTAGACAAAGCGTAAAGGAGAAATGAAGATAGCTGTTTTAATATCGGGCGGCGTGGATAGCGCAGTGGTAGTACACAAGCTCAAGGAAGAAGGACACGACTTGCACTTGTTCTATATAAGAATAGGCATGGATGACGACGAAGGAGATTGCTCGGCCGAAGAAGACATAGAGATGTGTGGGCTTATTGCAGCTCGTTATGGGCTGCCTCTCGAAGTAGTGTCATTGCATCAGGAATATTGGGATAACGTGATGGATTATGCGTTGCGCACGGTGAAAGCCGGGCTTACGCCGAATCCCGACATGATGTGCAACAAGATGATAAAATTTGGATACTTTGAGCAGCGATGGGGGCATGAATTTGACATGACTGCAACGGGGCATTATGCTACAACCGACTTTGTTGACGGGGTGAAATACCTTGCCACTGCCGTCGATCCGGTTAAAGACCAAACCGATTTCCTTGCCCAAATAAGCTATGAGCAGCTATTGCATTTGATGTTCCCCATAGGCAATATGCCAAAGAGCGAAGTAAGGCGCATCGCAGTGGAAACACGTATGCCCAATGCTTATCGCAAAGACAGCCAAGGGATATGTTTCCTTGGAAAGATAAACTACAATGACTTCATTCGCCGCCACTTGGGCGAGCGTAAGGGGAGCATAATCGAGATCGAAACAGGCCGAAAGCTTGGTGAACACAAAGGCTACTGGTTCCACACCATAGGGCAGCGCAAGGGCTTGGGCTTGAGTGGAGGCCCGTGGTATGTGGTGAAAAAAAACGTGGCCGACAACACCATTTATGTGAGCAACGGTTATGGCAACGAAAAACAGTATGGCAAGACTATACACATCGACGAGATGCATTTTATCTCGGGCAATCCGTGGAAGGACGTGTCGGGACCTGTTGATATAATGTTCAAGAACAGGCATTCCCCGGAGTTTATCAAAGCCACGCTTACACACCTCGGAGGCATGGAATATGTCATTGAGTCGGAACGCAAGGTGCAAGGGATTGCCCCCGGGCAGTTTGCTGTGATATATAGCCCTGATGCCCATTTGTGTTACGGCAGCGGCATAATAACTGGGCAAAGTATCAACAAAGGATAAAAAAAGGTCTTATGGACGAGAATAACGGCAACGATGAATTGGTGAAACTGCAAGTGGCAGGCATTACTTACAGCCAAGTGCAGCAGGGGGCATACGCATTGTTGCTTGCGCAGGAAGGAGGCCCCTACCGCATACCCATAGTGGTGGGCATTGCTGAGGCTCAGTCGATAGCTGTCAGGCTTGAGAATATCATACCGCCGCGACCCATGCCTCACGACCTTTTTGTCAGCCTGTCTCATGCATTCGGCATAGAGCTTGCAAAAGTAGTCGTCAGCCGGTTTGACGATGGCGTCTTTATGTCGGAATTGACATTTTGCAATGATTCGGGCATAAGTGTAGTCCTCGATTCGCGTACCTCCGATGCCATCGCCCTTGCCTTGCGCACCGGAGCGCCAATATACACGACCCGTGAAATAATGGAGAAAACGGGATTCAAAATGGGAGAACCTGAACCACCCACCAATGATGAGGGTGACGGCAACCTCGACGACTTGGCCAAGCATTATGAATATTGCTCGATTGAAAGATTGGAGAAGATGTTGCAAGTGTGCGTGGAGCAAGAAGAATACGAAATAGCTGCTGAAATAAAAAAGGCCATCGACAAGAAGAAAGCCAAAGAACATCACGAAGATTGAAACCTAAAAACATAATTGAGATATGCTAAAGCTGAAGATAAGACTTATATTGATGAATTTCCTCGAATATGCCGTTTGGGGAGCTTACCTCACTTCGATGGGCAGCTACCTTGTGAGCGTGGGGCTGGCCGGTGACATAGGGCTATTCTATGCCGTGCAGGGCATTGTGTCATTGTTCATGCCGGCTCTTGTGGGCATTGTTGCCGACAGGCTGCTGCCAGCCCAAAAGGTGTTGAGCTTGTGCCATCTTATTGCCGGAGTGTCGATGGGCGCGGCGGGTTGGTATGGAATGTCGGCCGGTCAAAGTGTGGATTTTGGCACACTATTCTCTCTTTATACGCTTAGCGTGGCATTTTTCATGCCCACTATCGGACTTTCTAATTCCGTGGCATTTTCGGGGTTGACGAAGGCCGGTGGCGACACGGTAAAGGACTTTCCGCCGATACGGATTTTTGGTACCATAGGTTTTATTTGTTCAATGCTTTTTGTAGATGTCACTGGTTTCCAGTACACCTACGAGCAATTCTTCGTTTCGGGGGCAATGAGCATTATATTGTGCCTGTACTCATTGACATTGCCCGATTGCCCCGTGAGCAAGGACAAAGGAAGAGGCGGATTTGTCGAAGCATTTGGACTGAGGGCTTTTACGCTGTTTAAGAACCGTCGTATGGCCACGTTCTTTATTTTCAGTATGTTGCTCGGTGTTTCGTTGCAGATAACCAATGGCTATGCCAACCCGTTCATAACATCATTTAAGGATGTAGCCGAGTTTGCCAACACATTTGGCGCAAACCATGCCAATGCACTTATCTCCCTTTCGCAAATGAGCGAGACATTGTGCATATTGTTGATACCGTTCTTCTTGAAACGCTTTGGCATAAAGATTGTGATGCTCATAGCCATGTGCGCATGGGTGTTGCGTTTCGGCCTTTTTGGAATAGGCGACCCGGGGAGCGGCGTGTGGATGTTCATTCTGTCGATGATAGTGTATGGTGTGGCGTTTGACTTTTTCAATGTGTCGGGAGCTCTGTTTGTCGATAAGGAGACCGACGCGTCGATACGTTCCAGTGCTCAAGGCCTGTTCATGGTGATGACCAACGGCATAGGTGCCACGATTGGCACTTTGTCGGCACAGGCGGTTATTGACCATTTCGTGTATTCGCAAAGCGACGTGCATTTGCAAATCGAAGGTTGGAGTACATCGTGGCTCATATTTGCCGGTTACGCATTGGTGGTGGCAGTATTGTTTATGCTGATTTTCAAAGAAAACAAGGCAGTACCCGCCGAGACGTTGAAAAGATAAAAAGTTTTTACCGCTATGCACCGATTTTTTGCACCCGATATAGCCGATACACTTGTGTTGCCCGAACAGGAGTCGCAACACGCCGTGCGTGTGCTGCGGCTTGTGGAGGGTGATGAGATAGAAGTGGTTGATGGCAGGGGGGGCTTGTATAATTGTCGCATCACGTTGGCTCATACCAAGCGTTGCGGAGTGGAGATTGTGAGCAGCACGTCTGTTCCCAATCATTGGCAAGGACGGATAGCTGTTGCCATAGCCCCGACCAAGAATCTCGACCGCATGGAATGGCTGGCCGAGAAAGCCACCGAGATGGGTATCGACCGCATAATCCCGTTGCTATGCCGCCACTCTGAGCGCAAGGAATTGAAAACCGAGCGGCTCGCTAAGATACTCGTGTCGGCGATGAAACAGTCGCTGAAGGCCACTTTGCCGCGCCTCGATGAAATGACGCTGATAAGGCAAGTGCTTGCCGGCACGTCGTTGCCGCACCAGCGGTTCATAGCCTATTGCGATGAAGCCACCGAGCGGAGGCAGTTTGAACAATGCTACCGCCCTGGTGAGGATGTGATAATAATGATAGGGCCAGAGGGTGATTTCAGCCCAGAGGAAGTGGAAATGGCAGTGGCCAACGGTTTCGTTCCGGTAACATTCGGCGAAAGCCGTCTGCGCACCGAGACCGCCGCCCTCTACGCCATCGCTGCCTGCCACGCCCTGAAACACAAATAAAATACAGATAATATAATATGATGATAAAGGAATTGATGGGGTCGGCTACGGGGAATTTCTTTCTGCTTGCCGGGCCGTGCGTTATTGAGGGGGAGGAGATGGCCCTTGAGATAGCCGAAAAGGTGTCGGCGGTTGCCCGTCGGCTTGATATACCATACGTGTTTAAAGGAAGTTACCGCAAGGCTAACCGTTCGCGGCTTGACTCGTTCACAGGCATAGGCGATATACGTGCACTTGAAATATTGAAGAAGGTGCGTGATACATACCGTGTGCCTGTGGTGACCGACATACATAGCGTGGAGGAGGCCGAACTTGCGGCACGCTATGTCGATGTGTTGCAAATCCCGGCATTCTTGTGCCGCCAGACCGACCTGCTTGTGGCTGCCGCTCGCACGGGAAAGATGGTGAATATAAAAAAAGGGCAGTTCCTTTCGCCCGAGGCCATGGCTTTTGCCGTGCAGAAGGTGCGCGATGCGGGCAATGACGATGTGGCTGTGACCGAGCGCGGCACTACATTCGGGTATTACGACTTGGTGGTGGATTTTCGTGGATTCCCGGCAATGAAGGAGAATGGTTGCCCGGTGATATATGATGCCACCCACTCGTTGCAACAGCCCAACCAGCCAAAGGGGGTGACAGGCGGTTTGCCTCACTTGATTGAGCCAATGGCTCGTGCGGCAATAGCTGCCGGTGCCGATGGATTGTTTATTGAGACACATCAAAATCCGTCGGTGGCTAAGAGCGACGGTGCCAATATGCTGCGGCTTGACTTGATTGAGGGATTGCTTGAACGCCTCACCCAGCTCAAGATGGCTATCAATAAAATTGACAAGGAGCAATAGGAAAAATGGTGAAAAATATGTTTAAGGCTGTGGCGGTTTGCGTGGCTATTCTTTGCGTGGCCGCGCCCGTAGCCGTGGCGCAGGAGACTTCCCAACAGCGCATAATGGATGCCGTTATGCAGGTTTATGCCGACGAGCTGAAGAAGAATCCAAACGACTTTTCAGTGCTTTATAGCCGTGCAAGCCAATACTTTCTCAATGGTGCTTACAATAAGGCTCTCGACGATGTGAATGCAGCCTTGCGTGTGACCACCCGTGATGACATGGACGTGCTTGTGGACGAATATGTTTTAAGATCGAAGATATATAATGCCACTGGCAAACAACCGCTTGCACTTGCCGACTTGCAAGAGGCCAACAAGCTTAACCCGTCGTCATCGCCGGTACTCACTATGCTTGCCGAGGCTTATTATGCAAATGGTGATTACGCTAATGCACGTAATTGCTACTTGGCTCTTTACAGGCGCAGCAATATCAATTATGTTGCAATATTGGGCCTTGCCCGTGCTGAGGCGTATCTCAACAATGCTGGGCGTGCCGAAGAGTATGCCAATCAGGCAGTGGAACTATATCCAGCCGAGAAAGCTGTTTATATTGGTCGTGCCGAGGTGTTGCAACTGTTGGGCCGCAACCAAGAGGCTGCACAGGACTTGATAATGGCGTTGAGCATATCGGATGGTGACAATTCGGCTCTGTCAAAATTGATGGAAATGTCGGACGAGGCATACGGCGCAGTGGTATCGGCTCTTGATGCGGCCATACAGAGTGCACCCGGTAACGGAATGTTTTATTACATAAAATCGTCGGTGCAAGTGGGGCACTGCCACTATGCCGACGGTCTGCGCACGCTGCAAGAGATAATTTCTCGTAAGTTGTATGACTACCACGGCATTTATTACGATGCAGCCGAGGCTGCTTATAACCTGTGCCGTTTTGACGACGCTTTGGCGTATATCGACACTGCCATATCGATGGAGGCTGGTGTGACATATTATTATGTTATGAAATCGCAGGTGCTTGCAGCCATGAATCGTTTTGACGATGCATATATCTCCATAAAGACAGGGCTGACAACAGATGCTAACAATGTGGAGGCAATGTTCCAAAAGGCACTCCTCGATATCGATGCTGGGGAGTATCGTGCGGCATTGCAAACGCTGAACGAAATCCTTATGGTGGTTCCGATGTGGCAGCGGGCAAAGTATATGCGCGGCTGGGTGCAGAAAGAGTACATGAACGACGAGGAGGCTGCAAAGCGTGATTTTAGTGAAGTCCTGCTTACTGGCGACGGCGGCAATGGCGAACCGTTGCGTGGCTTTGCACTGTTGCAACTTGGCCGCAATGCCGAGGCTGCAAGTTGGTGCAGGGAGCTTGTGGCAGGCAACCGCAAGGCCGGCGGCGAGGCTTGCTATGTGGCTGCCGTGGTGATGGCGCAGTGCGGCAATGCTGATGCGGCAATAGGCTATATGGACAAAGCCCTCTCACAGGGATTCGGCAGTCGTTATGATGTGATGCGCAACGAGTCGCCGTTACGTTCACTGGAGCCGATTCGACACCTCGAAGCCTTTAAAGAAACCGTGGACGCACACGCTGCCGTATTTGAATGATTGCGCTCGCGAGGTATCGTTCTCTTTTTGGGACTCGATGCATTTGGCGGATTTTGTTGCTATGGGGTTTTTGTGTAATTTTGCGATAGAATTTGGAATGATAGATGAAGCATATTAGGAATTTCTGCATAATAGCGCATATCGACCATGGCAAGAGTACGCTTGCCGACCGTCTGCTTGAACGTACTAAGACCGTAGTGGGCAAGGATTTGCAAGACCAGGTACTCGATGACATGGATCTTGAGCGTGAGCGTGGCATCACCATCAAGAGCCACGCCATACAGATGGATTATATACATAAAGGGGAGGCATACGTGCTTAACCTAATCGACACCCCGGGGCACGTGGATTTTTCATACGAGGTGTCGCGCTCGATTGCTGCTTGCGAAGGAGCGTTGCTGATAGTTGACGCATCGCAAGGCATACAGGCACAGACAATTTCAAACCTGTATATGGCCATTGACAACGGGCTTGAAATTATCCCGGTTATAAACAAGGTTGACCTTGACAGCGCAAAGCCCGACGAGGTGGAAGACCAAATTATAGACTTGCTCGGATGCAAGCGCGATGAGATAATTCGTGCCAGCGGCAAGACGGGCATTGGAGTTGACGAGATACTTGATGCAATAGTGGAGCGTGTGCCTGCGCCAAAGGGTGACCCCGATGCGCCATTGCAGGCATTGATTTTCGACTCGGTGTTCAACCCGTTCCGTGGCATAATAGCTTACTTTAAGATTTTGAACGGCACACTTCGCAAAGATGACTTTGTGAAATTTGTCAGCACCGACAAGGAGTACCATGCCGATGAGGTGGGTGTGCTGAAACTCACCATGTCGCCACGCGAGGAATTATCGGCAGGCAATGTGGGTTACATAATTTCAGGCATTAAGACCTCGAAGGAGGTTAGGGTGGGCGATACTATCACCCATGTCGAGCAGCCTTGTGAAAAGGCGATAGCGGGATTTCAGGAGGTCAAGCCTATGGTGTTTGCCGGGGTTTATCCCATAGTCAACGAGGATTTTGAGAACTTGCGCTCGTCGCTCGAAAAGTTGCAGCTCAATGATGCCTCTCTTACGTTCCAGCCCGAGTCGTCTATAGCCCTCGGTTTTGGTTTCCGTTGCGGTTTCCTCGGATTGTTGCACATGGAGATAGTGCAAGAACGCTTGAGCCGTGAATATAACATGGAGGTTATAACCACTGTGCCCAACGTGTCGTACAAAGTGTTTGACAAGAAAGGTGGTTGCATCGAGGTGCATAATCCGGCCGGTATGCCCGACCCGACTTACATCGACCATATAGAAGAGCCGTATATACGTGCCTCGATTATCACAGTGACCGATTACATAGGCCCGATTATGACGTTGTGCCTTGGCAAGCGAGGTGAATTGGTGAAACAGGAATATATTTCGGGCAACCGTATAGAACTGATTTTCGACCTTCCGCTTGGGGAAATTGTAATAGACTTTTACGATAAGCTGAAAAGCATATCGAAGGGGTATGCTTCATTTGACTACCATATTCACGACTTCCGCGAATCACGGTTAGTGAAACTCGATATTTTGCTTAATGGCGAGCCTGTGGATGCCCTTAGCACACTCACGCACTTCGATAATGCGGCTACATTCGGACGCCGAATGTGTGAGAAACTGAAAGAGCTTATCCCGCGCCAGCAGTTTGATATAGCGGTGCAAGCAGCCATCGGAGCCAAAATCATTGCACGAGAGACCATCAAGGCTGTACGTAAGGACGTGACTGCTAAGTGCTACGGTGGCGACGTTAGCCGCAAGCGAAAACTGCTTGAAAAGCAAAAAGCGGGAAAGAAACGCATGAAACAGATTGGTTCGGTGGAGGTTCCGCAAAAAGCCTTCCTCGCCGTACTGAAACTTGACTAAAGGGCGGGATTATATACGAATATAGGCGCGGCAATGCCGCGCCTATATTCGTATAATTGTATTTTTGCCACCTCGTTATAGCAATTTTACGCCTATGCCGGGGCGGTCGGTCGGAACTGTGACTTGTCCGTTGATGATTTTTATGCCGTCGAAACGGTCGTTTGAAATTAGTAGGTTTCCATCAAGGTCGGCCCAGTCGGCGAGTGGAGCCAATTGGGCGGCTGCCGTCACGGCACATGATGTTTCGGTCATGCACCCTATCATCACTTTCATGTTCAGGGAACGAGCCAGCACAGTCATTTTGTATGCTTCGTGCATTCCGGTGCTTTTCATCAGCTTTATGTTTATGCCGTCGTAATATTCGGCAAGGCGCGGGATGTCGGGCAGGCGTTGGAACACCTCGTCGGCAATTATGGGCAATGGGCTGCGTTCACGCAGCCAGCCTGTTTCCTTGAGCATTTCTCGTGGCAATGGTTGTTCTACGAACAGACAATTTTTGTCGCTCAACCATTCAGCCATTTCAAGTGCGCGCTGTGGGTCGTTCCATCCTTGGTTGGCATCTACGCATATTGGAACATCGGTGATGCTACGTATTATCTCCACGAGTTGCTTGTCGTTGTCGAGTCCCATTTTCACTTTTATCACCTTGTATGGTTCTGCCTCTTGCATTTTCAGCCTCACCATTTCTTCGGTGTCGATACCTATGGTAAAGCTTGTGCATGGCGACTTTTCGGGCGACAGGCCCCATATACGATACCATGGTTGCCCCATGATTTTCCCAAGGAGGTCGTGCAGGGCTATGTCGATTGATGCCTTGGCGGCGCGGTTGCCATCTTCCACGTTATCGACATATTCAAGTATTTCTTCAAGCCTGAATGGGTCGGTGAATTGGCCAAGATCGACTTTTTGCAGAAATCGGCACACGCTTTCGACACTTTCGCCAAGATATGGCGGCATAGATGCCTCGCCATATCCTATGATGCCGTCATATTCTATTTCCACTTGTACGTCGGGCGTGGTTGTGCGGCTTGACCGTGCAAGGTTGAACGAGTGTTTTAATTGCAACTCGTATGGCATATACGACAAGTTAAGCCGTCCGTTCCTGCCATTGCTGCGGTGTGTGGCATTGCCAAATGCCGGAATTGAGACTGGCAATGTTGCTGCAACTATTCCCATTCCGGTCAATCCGATAAATTTGCGCCTGTTCATGAGGTTCTTAATTTTTTGGGTTGAAGTACCACGGGTGCATGATTACAGGTGTGATGCCTTCGGTGCCTATGTTTCCGGCTATGCGGCGTATTGATAGCAAATCACGGCCTATATACCTTCCGTCGGTAGGGTCGATGCTATTGTATTTGACCATTCCCGAACAGTGTATGCACAGGCCTTCGTTGACATACATACCCACATGGGTTACTCGTCCTGCCGAATTTCCCCAAAACAGCAAGTCTCCCTTTTGTGCTTTCTCCCATTGGGAAGGATTGATTCGTGTTCCGTAAAGTGCCTGCTGCGATGCGTCGCGCTGCAAGATTATGGCATTGGCAAAGTAGCACGTCTTCGTGAACCCCGAGCAGTCGGCCATCTTGGTTGAAGTGCCTCCCCACAGGTAGGCCATGCCGAGCATTTGCCGAGCCACGTTGATTATCAAGTCGGTATCGAAGTCTTGTCTTGCCCATTCGTCTAAGTCGGCTATGTCTTGTGTACGCACATATCCTGTCCGCCCATCGGGCGTTACAACTTGGGTTTGACCGTTACTGCCGCCGTTGCTTTGCAGTATGCATCCCAGTACAAGGTCGCTTACTGGGGTTCCTTCGGCCATGATTGCCGATTGCATAGCCGTGACCACCACTCGGTGTGCATTGCGCCAATTTTCCATTTGGTTGGGCGAAAGTATTTCGATGAGCGATTCAGGAACGTATGCCTTGTAGCCGTCGGGCATTTGCACATAATACCATTCTCCTTGCTGTTTCAATATCTTCAACGGGGTTCCCATCAGTGCTTGTGTTGAGAGCTCGGCAGAATGCCGCCCCTCGGTGCGCATTGATGCCACCGATACTTTCACCAAAGCCCATTGCTGGGCAAGGCTCACCAGAGGCATCAACAGGGCTATTGCAAATAGAAATATTAATCTTTTCATAATCTTACTTCTATCAATTGCATGGCGGTTGACGTTGTTATTTCATACGCCTCGCCTTTGACTATCTTAATGACTTCTCCCGCCGACAGTGTAATAATTCCGCGGCCTGTGATTTCAACATTGCCGTTGCCCGACAGTATGGTCAAGACGCATGAATGTTCGTCACTATAAATTTTGCCCGTACTTGAGCCTTGTTGTATGCACACGTGCGTTGTCACGGCACTGGCAGAAGTATCGACTACACGGCGGCTACCCCAACCGAATTCTTCGTAACGAGGTTCTTGCGGCAGTTTATCTACAAACTCTTTCAGCCGTTCGCAGTGTTCCTTGTCGGCGACCAATATCCCATCGGGGCTTGCTGCCACAATTAGGTTAGATGTGCCTATGCATAATAGTGGCAATCCCGATTGATTTATTACTTGTGAGCCACATTCAGGATTATCGACTATGGCATTGCCTATGCAGCAGCCTGGCAGTTCGTCGGCGAGTGTGTTCCATGTGCCAAGGTCGCGCCATACGCCCGAGAATGGCAACACCGCAATCGACTTGGCCTTTTCGGCAACTTCATAGTCGAAACTAATTTTTGGCAGCTCTCCATATCGTTTTCGCATCTCGGCAAATGATGCAGCTTGCATATATCGACCAGTAATAGCTTTCATGTATCCAAGTTTAAAGGCAAATACGCCGCCGTTCCACAATGCGCCTTCGGCAATTAGTTTGGCGGCTTTGTCCTCGGATGGCTTTTCGGTAAATCCTTCAACGCGCATCACAGGTTTGCCCGCCTCTCCCTTCTGCGGCACCACGTATCCAAATTTAGGCGAGGCATACGTGGGGCATATACCCATAAGCACCAAGTCGGCTGCATTGTCCTTGACAGCCTCGGCCATCCGTCCTATGGTGGCAAAATATCCATTATCGGTAAATGGGTCGCAAGGCATCACTACCACTACTTCGTCGTCGCTGCAATTTTTCTCCATTGCGAGGTATGACGTAGCCAGTGCTATTGCCGGGAATGTGTCGCGGCGTTCTGGTTCGGTGACAATATCCACGCCAGTTCCCAATTGGGCCTTGATTACTCCCAGCTGGGCTTCGCCGGTGGCAATTGTGACATCGCAATCGGGCATGGTCTCGCCAATTTGCCTCACCACTCGCTGCACCATCGATTCTGTTCCGCCCGACGGAGACGGCAGCACACGAACAAATTGCTTGGATCGTGCATTGTTAGACACCGGCCAAAGCCTTTTACCCGAACCTCCCGACAAAAGAATGATTTTCATACTATTTTTGCATTTATATGGTTTTTATTGTTCACAAAATTAGCATATTATTCAATATTGGCAAATTTTTATAATAAGATTAATTGATAGCCTCTTTTTAGCCTAAAAGAGTATTGTGGTGCAAATATTATGTCGAAATTTGAAATTTTTTCTCTTGTTTTGTTAGCAATTTGCAATAAAATATGTATTTTTGCAAGCAAAAGTTGTTAGGTATTAGGTTTGGACAATAAAAATGACGAAATGAAGGATACCCAAGGCAAAGGGTGCAACGCCCATAGAGAAAAGTACCGGCAGCCGATAGGGCTGTATGACCCAGCTTGCGAGCATGATGCTTGCGGCGTGGGAATGATTGTTGACATTCACGGGAATAAGTCGCACGAGCTTGTGGATTCAGCTCTTAAAGTGCTTGAGAATATGAAGCACCGTGGTGCGGAAGGAGCTGATAACAAGACTGGCGATGGTGCCGGCATCATGCTTCAGATTCCGCATGAATTTATCTTGTTGCAGGGCATCCCGGTTCCCGAAAAAGGGAAATATGGCACTGGGCTTGTGTTCTTGCCGAAAGACAAGGAACGGCAATCGGCCATATTGAGCATAATGATTGAGGAAATAGAGCGTGAAGGTCTCACATTGATGCACTTGCGCACAGTGCCTGTGAACTCTGAAGTGCTGGGAGAAAACGCAATGCGTACCGAACCCGATATAAGGCAGGTGTTTATCACTGGCATCACCGACGTGGCCAATATAGACCGAACGCTGTATAAAATCAGGAAAAAAGTGGAAAGGCGCGTTAACGACAGTGATTTTTACATTGTATCGTTGTCGAGCAAAAATATAGTGTATAAAGGAATGCTTTCATCGGTACAGGTAAGGAAGTATTTTACCGACCTCACGCAGCCATATTTCACCAGCGGCATGGCGATAGTGCACTCACGGTTCAGTACAAACACTTTCCCTACATGGAGCCTTGCACAGCCTTTCCGCCTGCTTGCCCACAACGGTGAAATCAACACCATCCGCGGCAACCGAGGGTGGATGGAGGCTCGTGAAAGCGTTCTTTCAACTCCGCTGCTTGGCGATGTGAAGGATATTCGCCCCATAGTGCAACCCGGCATGAGCGACAGTGCGTCGCTCGACAATGTGCTTGAGTTCTTCGTGATGTCGGGGCTTAGCCTGCCCCATGCAATGGCGATGCTTGTGCCAGAGTCGTTTAACGACAAGAATCCCATCAGCGAGGACTTGAAGGCATTCTATGAGTATCATTCTATATTGATGGAACCGTGGGATGGTCCGGCTGCGTTGCTGTTCAGCGATGGCCGTTATGCCGGAGGTATGCTTGACCGCAACGGCTTGCGTCCGGCTCGCTACCTTATCACCAAAGACGACATTATGGTAGTGGCCAGCGAATCGGGGGTGATAAGTTTCGAGCCGGAGAAAATAAAGGAGAAAGGCCGCTTGCAGCCGGGAAAGATATTGCTTGTGGATACGCAAGAGGGTAAAATATATTATGACGGGGAGATTAAGGAGCAACTTGCATCGGCAAAACCATACCGAAAGTGGCTTTCGACCAACCGCATAGAGCTCGATGCCCTGCGTAGTGGCCGGAAAGTGAGCAACAGCGTGGATGACTACGACTGCCGGTTGCGGGCGTTTGGCTATACTCGCGAAGACGTGGAGCGCATAATAATCCCTATGAGCGACAAGGGTGTGGAGCCTACCGCGTCGATGGGCAACGACACGCCGCTTGCGGTGCTGTCGCAGCAGCCTCAGTTGCTATTCAATTACTTCCGCCAGCAGTTTGCTCAAGTAACAAACCCGGCCATCGACCCTATACGCGAGGAGCTTGTAATGTCGCTTATAGAATATATAGGTGCGGTGGGAACAAATATCTTGATGCCAAATGAAAGTCATTGCAAGATGGTGCGGCTTCCACACCCAATATTGACCAATGCGCAACTCGACATATTATGTAACATACGGTATAAAGGCTTTAACACTGTTAAGTTGCCCATGACTTTTGAAGTTGGCAAGGGGGTCTCGGGGCTGCGTGAAGCGATAGGGCGTTTGTGTGCCGATGCCGAGGAGGCAGTGAGCAACGGCGTTAACTATATAATACTTTCAGACCGCGATATTGATGAGACACACGCAGCCATACCGTCGCTGCTTGCAGTGAGTGCAGTGCATCATCACTTGATAAGTGTGCAGAAACGTGTGCAGACTGCGCTGATAGTGGAAAGTGGCGAAATTCGAGAAGTAATGCATGCCGCCCTGTTGCTGGGATATGGCGCAAGTGCCATTAATCCGTATATGGCATTCGCCATACTCGACCACCTGTCGAAGTCGGGAGAAATCTCTATGCATTATGAGACAGCCGAGAAGAATTATATCAAGGCCGTGTGCAAGGGCTTGTTCAAGATAATGAGCAAAATGGGCATTAGTACCATACGCTCATACCGCGGTGCGAAGATTTTTGAGGCAGTGGGGCTTGGCGAGGATTTGCTGAGAGCTTATTTCGGCACGGATGTGTCGTCGATAGGCGGAATAGGGCTGAAAGAGATTGCCGCCGACTATATCAAGTTTCATGACGCTGGATTTGTTGGCGACCATGAGGGGGAATTGTTGCCGCACGTTGGGCAATATTCTTACCGCAAGGATGGTGAACAGCACGCATGGAACCCCGAGACAATAAGTACCTTGCAACTCGCCACAAGGCTTGGCAGCTATGAAAAGTTCAAGGAGTTTACTCGCAAGGTTGACGAAAAACAGTCACCGATATTCCTACGCGACTTTTTCACGTTCAAGAGAAATCCTATCCCCATAGAGCAAGTGGAGCCTGTGGAGAAAATAGTAAAACACTTTGTTACCGGTGCAATATCATTTGGGGCAATCAGCAAGGAGGCTCATGAGGCCCTTGCGCTTGCCATGAATGAACTTGGCTCGCGCAGCAACACAGGCGAGGGTGGGGAAGATGCCGAGCGTTTTCATGGCAATGTAGGAGGTATTTCACTCAACAGCAGGACCAAGCAGGTGGCATCGGGACGTTTCGGTGTAACTGCCGAATATCTTGTTAATGCCGACGAGATACAAATAAAAGTTGCACAGGGAGCCAAGCCTGGTGAAGGCGGGCAGTTGCCTGGTTTCAAAGTCGATGAGGTGATTGCGCGTACGCGTCATTCAATCCCCGGCATTTCGTTGATTTCCCCACCGCCGCACCACGACATATATTCAATTGAAGACTTGGCTCAACTGATTTTCGACTTGAAGAATGTAAACCCTCGGGCAAAAATCAGTGTGAAACTTGTGGCTGAAAGCGGCGTGGGTACGATAGCTGCCGGTGTAGTGAAGGCTAAAGCCGACTTGATTGTGATTTCGGGTGCCGAGGGCGGCACTGGGGCATCACCGGCATCGTCGGTTCGTTATGCTGGCATATCGCCCGAGATAGGACTGAGTGAGACGCAGCAGACACTTGTGCTAAACGGCCTGCGTGGGCAGGTGCGCTTGCAGACCGACGGTCAAATCAAGACCGGCCACGACGTAATTAGCATGGCGTTGCTTGGTGCCGAAGAATTTGCGTTTGGAACAACTGCACTTATAGTGCTTGGTTGCGTGATGATGCGCAAGTGCCATGCCAACACTTGCCCGGTGGGCGTAGCCACGCAAGACCCGAAATTGCGTGAACACTTCAGAGGACATTATAAATATGTGGTGAATTACTTCAAATTCCTTGCTCAGGAAGTGCGTGAATATCTTGCCGACATGGGCTTTACGAGCCTTGATGAAATAGTGGGGAGAACCGACCTTATTGAGGTAAAGCCAGGTCAACCGGGTAGCAAGCAATCGTTGCTCGACTTCGGGCGCATATTGCATAGAAATGAAAACAATGGTGCGGCCATACGCAACGTTGCGGTGCAGGTACACGACATCGACAATGTGAAAGATGTGCAGATGGTAGCTGCCGCGCATGACGCTATAGAAAGTGGCAAGGAGATTTCGCTTGAATATGCAATAGCCAATACCGACCGTGCCGTTGGCGCCATGCTTTCGGGTGCCGTGGCAGCACGGTATGGCGATGCCGGATTGCCCGACAGGACTATTAATGTACAGTTCAAAGGGGCGGCAGGGCAAAGTTTCGGAGCATTCCTTGCACACGGCATCAGTTTCCGGCTTGAAGGAGAAGCCAACGACTACCTTGGCAAGGGGCTTAGTGGCGGACATATTTCTGTACACCCACCTGTGAGAAGTAATTTCGAGGCCGAGAAGAACACTATTGCCGGCAACACTTTGCTGTATGGAGCGACAAGTGGAGAGGTGTATATAAACGGGCGTGTAGGCGAACGCTTTGCCGTGCGCAATTCAGGTGCCATAGCCGTTGTGGAGGGCGTTGGCGACCACTGTTGCGAATACATGACAGGTGGCAGGGTAGTAGTGCTTGGCGAAACCGGGCGCAATTTTGCCGCAGGTATGAGCGGCGGCGTGGCTTATGTGTGGGATAAAAACCACAATTTCGACTATTTCTGCAACATGGAGATGGTGGAGTTGTCGTTGCTCGAAGATACCACGGCCCGCAAGGAATTGCACGAGCTTGTGCGCCAGCATTATTTCTATACAGGCTCGCACCTCGCACGTACTATGCTTGACGACTGGAATCGGTATATCAACGATTTTATACAAGTAACTCCGATAGAGTATAAAAAAGTGCTTGCCGAGGAGCAAATGCGCCGCTTGCAACAGAAAATAGCTGAAGTGCAGAGGGATTATTGACAAAAAACACAATTAACAGTAAAAAAAGCAATTACACATATATAATATGGGAAATCCTAAAGCTTTCATGACCATTCCGCGACAAGAGGCAGGGTATCGCCCTGTGCATGACCGCATTGCCGATTATGGGGAAGTGGAACAAACGCTTAACCGCAGCGACCGCATATTGCAGGCTTCACGTTGCATGGATTGTGGTGTGCCTTTTTGTAATTGGGCTTGTCCGCTTGGCAACCGCCCGCCAGAGTTCCAGGATGCGCTGTATAAAGGCGAATGGGAAAAGGCATACGAGATATTGAGCCTCACAAACGACTTTCCCGAATTTACGGGGCGTATATGTCCGGCATTGTGCGAGAAGAGTTGTGTACTACAGTTGTGCATAAATTCGCCTGTTACTATTCGTGAAGACGAATGTGCCATAATCGAGGTGGCATTTAGGGAAGGGTATGTGAAACCTAAGCATTATGAGCGAAATGGCAAGCGTGTAGCCGTGATAGGGTCGGGGCCTGCCGGGCTGGCAGCTGCCAATCGATTGAACCATAAAGGGTATGCCGTAACGGTGTATGAGCGGCTCGAATATGTGGGCGGATTGCTGCGTTTCGGGATACCTAATTTTAAGCTCAACAAATCGATTATCGACCGCCGTATAGAAGTGATGCAGGCCGAGGGGGTAGAATTTAAGACCGGCGTGGAAATTGACATCACGAGACTCCCCGAGGGTTATGACGCTTATTGCGTATGTACCGGCACACCGCAGGCACGTGACTTGAAAATTCCTGGCAGGGAATTAAAAGGAATACATTTTGCAATGGAAATGCTCGCGCAGCAGAATCGTGTACTTGCCGGGCAGGTCATTCCCGAGGCCGAGCGTGTGACAGCAAAAGGGAAGAATGTGCTGGTGATAGGAGGTGGCGACACGGGCAGCGACTGCATAGGAACAGCCAATCGGCAGGGCGCACTGAGCGTGACGCAAATAGAGATAATGCCCAAGCCGCCTGTCGGCAGTAATCCGGCTACTCCATGGCCGCAATGGCCTGTGGTGCTGAAGACGAGCAGCAGCCACGAGGAAGGTTGCGAGCGGCGTTGGTGCTTGTCGTCAACCAAGTTTATCGGCCATGATGGTTGCGTGAGCGGCGTCGAAGTGGAAGAAGTGGAGTGGCATCCTAATCCCGAAGGTGGGCGGCCTGTGATGAAACCTATGGGCAAGACCGAAGTGCTGAAAGCCGACTTAGTGTTGCTCGCAATGGGGTTCTTGAAACCCGAGTTGCCCGAGCTGCCCGAAAATGCCTTTGTTGCAGGAGATGCTGCCACCGGGGCAAGCCTTGTGGTGCGATGCATCGACGGTGGGCGCAAGGCTGCTGCGGCAGTCGATGCTTATTTAAGCAGAAAATAAGGAGCAATGTGGTAAATATAAAACAATAATACACGTTTAATTCGCTTGTTTCATTTTCAATAGCATCGGCAAGGATGGGTAAAATGCCATTCTTTGCCGATGCCTTTTTTGCATTTGCATGATTTGTCGTGATTGGTTAATTTTGCGCCGTTAAATGATTTGTACTATGAAGATAGAATTTACCAAGATGCATGGTGCGGGCAATGATTATATATATGTCAACACCTTGAAGTATCCCATTGATAATCCTGGGGAATTGTCGATAAGGTGGAGCAAATACCACACAGGAATAGGCAGCGACGGACTTGTGCTGATAGGCGGTTCGTCGGTGGCCGACTTCTCGATGCGTATTTTCAATGCCGACGGTTCTGAGGCTATGATGTGCGGCAATGCAAGCCGTTGCATAGGCAAGTATCTTTATGAATACGGGCTGACCGACAAGACGGCTGTGACGCTCGAAACGCTGTCGGGGATAAAGAAATTATATTTGAATGTTGCAGATGGCTCAGTGGCGAGTGTGACCGTTGACATGGGCGAACCAAAGTGCTTCGGCAAGGTTGAACTCGGCGAGGGATATGGCTACGAATCGGGCATATCGGTTTCGATGGGCAACCCGCACCTCGTGATATTTGTTGAGGACATTTCTTGCGTGGAGCTTGAAAAGGTGGGACCCGGACTTGAACATCACCCGCTGTTCCCTGACCGTGTTAACGTGGAGTTTGCGCAGGTGCTGCCCGATGGAAAAATACGTATGCGTGTGTGGGAGCGTGGGTCAGGTATTACGCAGGCTTGCGGTACTGGTGCATGTGCCACATACGTGGCTGCCCGTTATGCCGGGTTGTGTGGCAAGGCTGCAAGTATAGTAATGGACGGAGGAACGCTGCGAATAAGCCAAGAAAAAGAATCGGGTAATATAATGATGGAAGGCCCGGCTGTGAAGGTGTTTGATGGCATCATCGACACCGAGGCCGTATTTGAATAATGGCTGATTCATAGGTTTGTAGCGATAATACGAGGAATAGCAAGTCCATGCAACAGTGGCGATGTGCCATGGTTGCATGGACTTGTTTTATGGTTGCCGTGGCAGCAACTATGTTATGTAACATAAAAAAATAATGGGAAAATAGGAAATAATTTTATAATTTGCGTCCGCTTTTCAGATAACATAAACTGTAGATTCAATTTAAAAACTGATAACATGAAAGTTTACGAAACGAATGAAATCAAGAACATTGCCCTTGTAGGAAGCAAGGGCTCGGGAAAAACCACACTCGCCGAAGCAATGCTTTACGAGTGTGGAGTTATAAAACGCCGCGGAACTGTCGAGGCAGGAAACACGGTTTGTGATTATTTTCCCGTAGAGAAGGAGTATGGCTACTCGGTCTTTTCTACGATTTTTTATGCCGAGTTCCTAAACAAGAAACTCAATGTGATTGATTGCCCGGGCAGCGACGACTTTGTGGGCAATGCCATAACGGCCATGAATGTAACCGACACAGCCGTGATTGTCATAGACGGGCAGTATGGCGTGGAAGTGGGTACGCAAAACATTTTCCGCGTGACCGAGCAGGAGAAGAAACCTGTGATTTTTGCCATCAACCAGCTTGACGGTGAAAAGTGCGACTACGACAATGTGATGCACCAATTGAAAGAGGTGTTTGGCTCGCGCGTTGTTCCCATCCAGTTCCCCATAGAATGTGGGCCTAAGTTCAATTCTATGATTGACGTGCTGCTCATGAAGAAGTATTCGTGGGGGCCGGACGGCGGTGTGCCTACTATAACCGACGTGCCTGCCGAATACATGGAACGCGCCAAGGAGATGCAGAAAGTGCTTGTGGAGGCTGCCGCCGAGAACGACGAGACGCTTATGGACAAATATTTCGAGAGCGGCACACTCACCGAAGACGAGATGCGTGAAGGTATTCGCAAGGGGCTTGTTGACCGCAGTATCTACCCTGTGTTCTGCGTGAGCGCGTTGAAGGACATGGGTGTGCGCCGTATGATGGAGTTCCTGGGCAACGTGGTTCCGTTTGTGGAGGATATGCCTGCACCGGTCGATACCGAGATGAATGAGGTGAACCCCGATTCTAACGGTCCTGTAAGCCTATTTGTGTTCAAGACATCGGTAGAACCGCACATCGGCGAAGTGTCTTATTTCAAAGTAATGTCGGGTACGCTTAAAGTGGGTGCCGACCTTGTGAATATGGACAAGGGCAGCAAGGAACGTCTTGCACAGGTGTTCTGCACTTGTGGGCAAATAAGAACCCCGGTTGAAGAACTTAAAGCCGGCGACATTGGCGCAACGGTTAAGATGAAGGATGTAAAGACCGGTAACACCCTTAACGAAAAGGGCTTTGAGAGCCGTTACGACTTCATACGTCATCCCGAACCTAAATACTCACGAGCAATAAAGCCCGAAAACGAGGCCGATGCCGAGAAACTGAGCGAAATATTGAACCGTATGCACGAGGAGGATCCCACATGGGTAGTGGAACAGTCGAAGGAGCTGAAGCAGACCATAGTTTCTGGCCAGGGCGAATTCCACTTGCGAACCTTGAAGTGGCGCATCGAGAACAATGAAAAGCTAAATGTGGTGTTCTCGGAACCGCGTATTCCTTACCGTGAGACTATAACCAAGGCTGCACGTGCCGATTACCGCCATAAGAAACAGTCGGGCGGTGCCGGGCAATTTGGTGAAGTGCACTTGATTATCGAGCCATACGTGGAAGATATGCCCAAGCCCGACGTTTACCGTTTCAATAATCAGGAATACAAGATGAACGTGAAGGACACGCAGGAAATTCCTCTTGAATGGGGCGGTAAGCTTGTGATATGCAACTGCATTGTGGGCGGTGCAATTGATGCACGTTTCATCCCGGCAATAGTCAAGGGTATAATGGACCGTATGGAGCAAGGCCCGTTGACCGGCTCGTATGCACGTGACGTGCGTGTGTGCATATATGATGGAAAAATGCACCCGGTTGACTCCAATGAAATATCGTTCCGCCTTGCAGCTCGCCATGCTTTCAGCGATGCCTTTAAGAGTGCCAACCCGAAGATATTGGAACCCGTGTATGACGTGGAAGTGCTTGTGCCGGGCGACAAGATGGGTGATGTGATGAGCGACCTGCAGTCACGCCGTGCCATAATAATGGGTATGAGCAGCGAGAAAGGGTTTGAGAAAATATCGGCAAAAGTGCCGTTGAAAGAGATGTCAACCTATTCTACCGCATTAAGCTCTATCACAGGAGGGCGTTCTTCGTTCACGATGAGGTTTGCGTCATACGAACTTGTTCCTGGCGACGTTCAAGACAAGTTGCTCAAGGCATACGAGGCTACCAAGTCGGAAGAGGATTAAAAAGAGAAGATGCTTTCTGAAATGCTATAAAAGAGAGGGCGCAGCCTTGTGTGGGTTGCGCCCTCTTGCTATTATATTGTGCTGTGTTTGGTGAATTAACGTGTTATGGCGGTGGCAAAGCGTTCGAGCGCTGTCGAGAGCGTTTGCCGTGGGCAAGCCAAGTTCCAGCGCATATATCCTTCGCCCTCGCGGCCATACATTGACCCGGCGTTGAGCCACAGTTTCGCTTTTTTTAATAGCAATTCTTCGATTTTGGTCGAAGAAAGGTGTAATGCCGAGCAATCCATCCACGCCAAGTATGTACCCTCAAGTTCCATGATGGGAAATTGTGGCAGGTTCTTGGCACAAAAGTCCTTCATGAAATCATAGTTGCCGCGCAGGTATTGCAGCAATTCTGTGAGCCATTCTTCCCCATGGTTGTAAGCCGCAATTGTGGCAATGATGCCGAACGGGTTTACGTCGCACACTTCGTTGATATTTATTGCGCGGTCGATGCGGCGGCGCAATTCGCCGTCGGGTACAACGATGTTGGCAATTTGCAGCCCGGCAATGTTGAAAGCCTTGCTCGGAGAAACGCACACCACAGCCTTGGCGGCAAATTCGTCGCCGAGCGAGGCGTATGGCGTGTAATCGTGCCCGGGGTAGGTAAATTCGCAATGAATTTCGTCGCTTATCACTGTTACACCGTGTCGTAGGCAGATGTTACCCATGCGCAGCAGTTCGTCGCGTGTCCACACGCGCCCAGCAGGGTTGTGAGGGTTGCATAGCAGGAACACTCTTACCCCTTCGTTGATTATGGTCTGTTCCATGCCGTCGAAGTCGATGCAATAGGTGTTACCCGTTCTTTTCAAAGAATTGCTCACCACCACGCATCCGCTATTGCGTATCGAAGAAAAGAAACAGTTATACACCGGCCCCTGCACCATAACCTTGTCGCCAGGCATTGTAGTCGCTTTTAGTATGGCCGAGATGGCAGGTACTACACCCGAAGTATATATAATCCATCCACGAGGGAAGGTCCAGCCGTGTCGGCGGCTGAACCAGCCAGTGACTGCGTCGTAATATTCGTTGGGAACACGCGTGTAGCCGAATATGCCATGTGCCACTCGTTTCCCAAGAACTTCGGTGATGGCTGGTGCTGTGCGGAAATCCATATCGGCCACCCATAGTGGCAACACGTCGGCATCATCGGCACTGTCCCATTTGTAGGAATTGGTTCCGCGTCGTGCGATTATTTCATCAAAATTGTACTTCATTGCTTGTCGCGGGTTATTAATTTGCAATCGGCAGGAGTCTTGATGTTTTGGTCGAGGATTATTTCACCGTAGCTTTCGGCTGTGATGCAACCTGTGCGAGGGTTCTTCACGCTTCGCACAGGGCTTTCAATGGTGGCGTTCACGCTGCTGTATTCAAAAGCAAGGTCGCAGTCGTCGGCCATGATGCAATTTTCCATTACAAGGTCGTGTGCATAGCACAGTGGTTGAGTGCCCGATATTTTGCAATTTACGAGCCTAAGGTTGTGGGAGTGCCACCCCAGGTATTCGCCAGTGATTTCAGAGTCGTAAACGGTTACATTTTCAGTTCCCCAGAAAGCGTCTTTCGAGTCGATTACGGCATTGCGTATTATCGCGTTTCGGCAATATTGGAATGAGTAGTTGCCCTGTTGGCGGTAGTTCTCTATTGTGATGTTTTCGCTGTGCATGAACAGGTAGTCGGCATTGCTCACTTCCACGTTGCGCAGTTCCACATTGCGGCAATGCCACAGCGTTTCTTGTGCATCGGGTATTTTCACGTTAGTAAGTTTTATTCCGTCCATTTCGCGGAACATCTTGGGCGCTTCTACAATTGTGTCGCTCATTTCAAGATTGCGCGAGTACCACAATGCGGCTCTTGCCCCTTGCGTAAACACACAATTATGTACTTTGAATCCATCTACGTGCCAAAACGGGTATTTTCCTTCAAAGCGACAATTCACGGCCTCGATGTTGCTACATTCTTTCAGTGCCGATTCTCCGGCATGGATTGTAACGCCGTCGATGCGCAAGTTATGGGATGCAAACAGTGGGCGTTCGCCTCCAAATTCAGTATTTTTGATTTCTTCCATATATTTATTTGGGTTGTTTTTGTTCCTTATTATTGATAATGCAAAATTAGTGCCTATTTGTGATATGCGTTGTAGATAAATTACGGTATGATTAACCTCGATTACGGAGTGATGTTTTTGTATGGCTGCCTCGGTGTGTGACGTGTGTTCCAATTTAATGCCTTGACTGTGGGTAAGAATACTATTCATTGGGTATGTTGTGTGTAGTGCGGCAAATTATAGCCTTGTTAACATTTTATTGCGGAAATTTTTCCGCATTTGTGCCTGTTTTATATATATTTGCTGAAACAAAAATTGTAACAGGCTATGAATAAGAAGTTAAATATGCTGCTTGGAGTTGGTGCCATTGCTGCAGGGTACGTGGCTTATAATGTGATACCTAACTTGTTTTACCGCCGGGGTTACACTCGCCATGAGATGGACGAGCTTACGATAATAGCCCACCGTGGCGGAGCCGGGCTTGGGGCGGAAAACACATTGTCGTGCATAGAGCGTGGAATTGCGGCTGGTGCCGATGTGATAGAAGTTGACGTACACCTGACACTTGACGGAGAGGTTGTTGTTTGCCACGATAAAAATATCGACCGCACTACAAACGGCATGGGTAACATTGCCAGTCTTGCATTGCATGAATTGCAGGAATTTTATATTGTTGACCAAGCTGGTAACCCCACACCAGAACACATTCCCACGCTTGCCGAGGTCATAGATACAGTGGCAGGGCGCAGCAAACTGCTTATCGAAATAAAGCATGAAAGTGGGCGTTATGATGTGGAACGCAGGGTGGTGGAGATTGTCAATCGGTATAATGCACAGGAATGGGTATCGGTTCAATCGTTCAGCGACGAATCCCTTGCCGAGGTGCATAGGCTTAATCCTGAATTGCGGCTTGAAAAATTGTTGATATTTAGGGTGAAAGGTATTCCTGCGGTTTTCGATGGCGGTTTTACGGCATTTGATTATGATAAGTATGAATATGTGTCGTCGTTCAATTTTTATTATAGGTCGGTGACGCGCAGCATGATAGAGAGGTTGCACAAGCATGGCAAGGAGGTGAAAATATGGACACTTGCTGGTCCGGAAGACACGCCGCACCTGCCTGTCGATGGCATTATAACTGACCGCCCCGACTTGTGGAGAAATCAATTGACGATTGACACTTTGGTGTAGCGGCATTGTCACAATGCTATATGTTAATTGTCAATTTTTAATTGATTTGCAATATAGCTGATAGTAACGAGTGACGTTGCGCACGTAGTCCACCGTTTGGCGGCCACGGAAGTAGCCGAAACGACACACGGGATCGTTGTAAAATTCAGGATTAGCTTTCCATAGCACGGCCTCTTCCACATTGTCGAACCACATGGCTGGGTTTTTCCCATATTTCCGAGCAAGAGCAATGGCATCATAGATGTGGCCTATGCCGGAATTATATGCGGCGATTATGAAATTAAGCCGTTCCTTAGGGTCGGGAACGAGGCGTGTGAGCGAGCGGTCGAGGTCGCTTATGCTGCGCACGGCGGCACCGACGTTCTTGTCGGGGTCGGTGGCTTCTTCGAGTGTGATGCCGTATGCACGGGCTGTGCGTGGCATGAGTTGCATAAGGCCCCTTGCTCCGGCCCACGACACTACATCATTGCGGAACTTAGATTCCACCCAGGCTTGGGCTGCAAGCATTCGCCAATCCCACCCGATGGTGGCTGCATGGTGGCGGAAAATGTTGTCGTATGGGGAGATAAAGCCACGTCGCAGGTTGTCGCTTACCGAGACAATTTCGGGGTCATCATCGCTGATGCCACGTTTGCTCAATTCAAAGTAGCGTTTCAGTATCAGTTTGTAGGCTGGTTTTGCCTGCTCTCCGCGGGACCAGGCGTTGATGGTGTCGGCAAGCCACTGATTGCCCTTTTTAACGGCCCATGCCGACCGTTGGGGGAAACTTACTTCGAGCGAAATATCGATGTTATTATAATATGTGCGGTTAAGCCGGGCAATGTCGCTATCTACTATGGTAAGTGGTAGCTCCCCGTTAGCAACCATTTCCACCAAGTCATCGGCAATGAGGGTGTCCTCTTCGACGGTGTGGATGCGTATGCCGCCGCCCAGTTCGTCATCCAAGTTGCGCAACCGGGCTTCATATTTTGAATTCCTTTCCACATACACGTCTCGCCCAATGAGTTGTGTGACATCTGTCACCATGGTGTCGCTGCGAGGTTGCACTAATATTTGATGGGTGATGTTTTCGATGCCGCAACTAAGCACACGGTTGCGGTACTCGGCGGTGACCGGTATCTCGTAAGCAATTACGTCGATTGTACCCGAGTCGAGCATTGCGATTGCCGCCTCCATGTTATGGGCAATGACGAAGCGAGTGGCAAGTTTCTTATCGCGTGCGAAATTGCATATACGCTCGTATTCATATCCCATGGTATCTTCCTTGTAGTAGAAATATGAAGTGGGGCTGTACAGAGTTCCCACTATGAGCGTGTCGGGTAATTGTGCAGCCACAAGATGGCTATGCCGTCTATGTCCACAAGATACCACGGTGACGGCCATCACTATGATTGCCGCCACCGTTGGCAGTATGGCTTTGATTGATTTTTTCATGAGTGTGGGGAGGGGGAGTATTCTTCAGTATTCAAAAGTGCCGTATTCGCTCATTATCGTCAAGCGGTTTTCGGGTGCTTCTTCCACTCGGCCCACCACTTGGGCATTGATGTTGAAACTTCGCGAAATTTCAATGACGGCATCGGCATCTTCGGGAGCAACGTATAGTTCCATGCGGTGCCCCATGTTGAATACTTTGTACATCTCTTTCCAGTCGGTACCTGATTGTTCTTGTATCAACTTGAACAGCGGCGGAACCGGGAACAGGTTGTCTTTTATGACGTGCTTGCCATTGACGAAGTGCATAACCTTGGTTTGTGCGCCGCCCGAGCAGTGTACCATGCCGTGTATGCGTGGGCGCATGGCATCGAGCACTTTTTTTATTACAGGTGCGTAGGTGCGAGTAGGGGAGAGTACCAAGCGACCGGCATCGACAGGAACGCCAGGTACGGCATCGGTGAGGCCAATCTTGCCTGAGTAAACAAGTTCAGATGGAACGCTGTGGTCGTATGTCTCGGGGTATTTCTCTGCCACGGCCTTGCAGAACACGTCGTGGCGTGCCGAAGTGAGGCCGTTGCTGCCCATGCCACCGTTGTATTGTTTCTCGTATGTTGCCTGCCCCGAAGATGAAAGACCCACAATCACATCGCCTGCGGCTATGTTGGCATTGTCGATGACATCGCTGCGACGCATACGGCAGGTTACTGTGCTATCGACGATGATTGTACGCACAAGGTCGCCAACGTCGGCAGTCTCGCCGCCTGTTGATATGATGTTTACACCCAGTTCGCGCAGTTCTTTCAATAATTCTTCGGTGCCGTTTATAATTGCTGCAATCACTTCGCCCGGTATGAGCATCTTGTTGCGCCCGATGGTGGATGAAAGCAAAATATTGTCGGTGGCTCCTACGCAAAGCAGGTCGTCGATGTTCATAATCAGTGCGTCTTGCGCAATGCCTTTCCACACGCTTAGGTCGCCCGTTTCACGCCAATAGGCGTATGCCAGCGACGACTTTGTTCCGGCACCGTCGGCATGCATGATGTTGCAATATTGAGGGTCTCCGCCCAGCAGGTCGGGGATTATTTTGCAGAATGCCCGAGGGTACAATCCTTTATCGACATTTTTGATGGCGTTGTGTACATCTTCTTTCGATGCCGACACGCCGCGCAGGTCATATCGTTGGTTGCTCATAGCAAATAATATATGTGTGTATTAAAATAGTTCAATCAATATAAAGAATATGACGCTTGTGGGAGACACGAGCAGCAGGCTGTCGATGCGGTCAAGTATCCCGCCGTGGCCTGGAATCAGATGCCCGGAGTCTTTTACTTTCAGTGTGCGTTTTAGCAACGATTCCACAAGGTCGCCCCAAGTGGAGAATATCGACACGCATACTCCGAGCAATATCCATTCGGTGGGCTTCAAATTGCCAAACGTGCTGCCGCAGAAGTAGAATACGACTCCGGCAATGATGCAGAACGCCATTCCGCCCCAAAATCCTTCCCATGATTTCTTTGGTGAAATGCGTTCAAACAAGCGGTGCCGCCCCAGCAGGCTTCCCACGCAGAATGCGCCGGTGTCGTTGAGCCATATTAGGATGAAAATGGCAAGCAGTGCGCCCTTGTCGTGCAAAATGTTGAGCAGCGACAACGGCAATGCCACATATATTTGTGTGAGTGCCGAGTCGGCCAGCGATTGCAGCGCATTGTCGCTTTTCATGTAAAGCTGCAATATCATGCGCAATGCAAAGTAGGCCAAATACACTGCGATTGCCACTTGCGGCATGATGCTTGACGGTTGGAATACCAGTCCGTGGAATATGGCGAAGAGGGACAAACCGCCAACGCAGTCAAGGGCTATGGCAATACGCTTATTGGCAATAACGGCAGCCTTGTTATCGACTAAGTGGTGTAATTCGACAGTGCCAAGCACAATAAATAGTGCAAATAGGCCAATAAACATATATGGCGAGGGCAGTAGCAGTGCGGCCACGATAAGTGCCACGTAGATGCTTCCCGACAGTGCCCGTGTAAATATATTTTTCACCGTTGCAGAGTATTTTGTTATTTCAAAGGCAAAAGTAGCCATAATTCCCGTATGTTCAAAATTCCACAAGTGCATTGATACAGGAGGCGGTGGATTTTTTATGGGAAATATGTGCCGTGATTGGAAAGTATTTATTACTTTTGGAAAGTCGCAAATGTTACAGTATTGTTACATGGGATAATGTAACTATGTATTAATTTTGCAGATTATAAATAACTATAACATCTATTATGGCTACAAAGAGCAAAATCCTTGTCGTTGATGACGAAGATACTATTTGTGAAGTATTGAAGCTGAACCTTGAAATTGCGGGTTACGACGTTGACACTGCCAATTCGGCCGAGGCTGCCATGAAGCTGCCACTTGCCAGCTACGACTTGTTTATCATTGATGTGATGATGGGCGAGATGAATGGTTTTGACTTCGCCTCGAAAATCCGAGCTACTAATGAATTGAAAGACATACCCATAATAATATGCACGGCTAAGGACAGCGAGGAGGACTTGCTCGACGGGTTTAGCCGCGGTATCGACGATTATATAAAAAAGCCATTTTCGATACGTGAGCTGATAGTGCGCATAAAGAGTGTGCTGCGCCGGGTGAAAGGTGAAGGAATGGCCGATAGCCCATCGTCGCTTTCATGTAACACGCTTGTACTTGATGCCGACAAGAAACTGTGCACAATCGACGGCGAAGAGGTTCCACTGACAAAGAAAGAATTTGAGATATTGCGGTTGTTCCTGCAAAACAAGGGCCGCATATTCTCACGGGAGGAGATACTGGGCAATGTGTGGGAAGATGATGTGCTTGTGATAGACCGCACCATTGATGTCAACATAAACCGCTTGAGGAAAAAACTAAGACAATATGGAAACAATATAATAACGAAACTTGGATATGGATACGGGTTTAAAGACTAAATTTAATTATCAGACGAGGCTTTTTTTCCTTATCATCGTGTTCACGTGGATTTTGACCTTTGCTTTCTTCACGCTGCAATATACGCGCGAGAAGGAGTATAAGGTTGATACGCTGAATACCGAATTGCAGATGATGAACCTGAAGATATTGTATAATATCGAAAGCCATGGGTATCACATCGATGAAGATTTCATAAACGATATTTCGGCACTCGACTCGGTGCGTGTGACTGTGATAGGCTTGGACGGGGATGTGAAGTATGATAATTCGCATGACGGGTCGGCCATGGAAAACCATATAGGGCGAATGGAAATACGAGAAGCCCTCGACAAGGGGGAAGGTTACACTATAAGGCGACGTTCGGAAACCGACCGCAACGAGTATTTTTATTCGGCCACTCGCGGCGACTCGTTGGTGGTGCGCACGGCGTTGCCTTACAGCAAGGCTCTTGCCGATTATTTCCAAGTTGATTCGGTGTATATGTGGGTGATAATACTGATAGCAATGATTGTGAGCATTATCGCTTATTTTGCCACACGCCGTCTGGGTCAAAGCATACAAAACCTAAGTGACTTTGCCACTCAGGCCGAGCAGGGCAACATTCTCACCTACGACACATCGAGTTTCCCTCAAGACGAGCTCGGCGAAATATCAAAACAGATAATAAGCCTGTACAAGAAACTGAAACAGACCATACAGGAACGTGACAAGAACCTGCGCAATGCCATATTTGAGGAGCAGGAGAAGGTGCGCATAAAGCAACAGCTTACCAGCAACATTAATCATGAGATAAAGACTCCTGTGCACGCAATTCAAGCGTGTCTAGAAACGGTGGTAAACAACCGCGACAGTTTCGACAAGGAAACTATAATGTCGCTTATCGACAAGGCTTATCAAAATGTGCAGCGGCTATGTTCGTTGCTGCATGACATTTCGGTTATAACTCGCATCACCGAAGCTGGAGATCAAATAAAGAAGTCTGACGTGAATATTAATGAAGTGCTTGCCACCGTGACTGGCGACGTGGCGCAATTCCCGCCCGAAAAGCAGATGCGGGTCAACATCAATGTGCCGGATGGAATGGTGGTGCAGGGCAATGATACACTTATCGAGGCCATATTCCATAACCTGCTAATCAATGCGCTTTCATATTCGGGAGGGCGCGACATATTCATCGACATGGTGGAGGAGACCCCCGAATATTACAAGTTCCGTTTTGCCGACAATGGCGTGGGTGTGGCTTCCGAGCATTTGAGCCACTTGTTCGAGCGTTTCTACCGTGTTGACGAAGGCCGTTCGCGCAAGTTGGGTGGCACAGGGCTCGGGCTGGCAATAGTGAAAAATGCCATATTGTTCCACCACGGCACAGTGACGGTGCGCAATCGTCCCACTGGCGGCCTTGAATTTACGTTTACTATCCATAAATAAGATAACAAAAATATTTAGAACATAATTATGAGTCCTATTTTTACAGTAATCATCATTGTATTGGCGCTGCTTGCCATCTTAGATTTGATAGTGGGCGTTTCAAATGATGCGGTCAACTTCCTGAACTCGGCTTTGGGTGCTAAAGTGGCCCCGATGAAAGTCATCTTAGCTGTGGCATCGGTGGGTATATTGATTGGAGTTATAACATCAAACGGCATGATGGAGGTGGCACGTAGCGGTGTCATCCATCCGGAAATGTTTACATTCCATGAAATAATGTTCTTGTTTGCCGGTGTGATGCTCACCGATGTGATACTGCTTAACACGTTCAACTCGCTTGGCTTGCCCACATCGACCACGGTGTCGCTTATATCGGAGTTGCTTGGTAGCGCAGTCGCAGTAGCGTCGTTTAAGATTTTTGCCGACCCTGACCTCAGCATTTCCGACCTGGGTACGTTTATCAATAGCGGCAAGGCGCTTGTGATAATATCGGGTATATTGTTGTCGGTGGTGATAGCATTCACGGTGGGTTCCATCATAATGTACTTCAGCCGCATATTGTTCACATTCCGTTACGCTAAGGCTTTGAAACGGTATGGCGCAGTGTGGTGCGGCATATCGATTGTGGGGATTTTGTATTTTGCCATATTCCAGGGCATGAAAAGCTCGGGGCTGTTCTCGGCCGATGTGCTTAATTACATAAACCATCACATTGTGATAGTATTGTTGGGTGTTTGGGTTGTTTCATCTATAGTGATGTGGGTGCTGCAAATGCTGAAGGTTGATATAATGAAAATAACAATCTTGGCAGGTACCATGGCCTTGGCCTTGGCGTTTGCTGGTAACGACCTTGTGAATTTCATCGGTGTTCCGCTTGCAGGCCTTGACTCTTACATGATGGCTCTCAACAACGGAGGCAACGAACAAATGTTGATGGGCGACCTTGCTAAGCCGGCGCAGGCCAATATATGGTTCCTGGTAATTTCGGGCTTGGTGATGATACTGACGCTGTTCTTTTCGCGGTCGGCCATGCGTGTTGCCGAGACCCAGCTCAACCTTTCGTCGCAGCACGATGAAGAGGAACGGTTTGGCTCATCGCCGGCATCGCGTTCGCTTGTTCGCACGGCACTTGCACTTAACAATTTCTACAAGCGTATTATGCCCGAGGCATTGCTTGAACGCATTAACAAGCGTTTCACACCGTTGTCGGAGGAGGAACGTGGGTCGGCTTCATACGACCATATTCGTGCCGTTGTGAACCTGACTGCTGCTGCTATCCTTATATGTATAGGCACATCGTTCAAGTTGCCGCTTTCTACAACTTACGTAGTGTTCATGGTTGCCATGGGTTCTTCGCTTGCCGACCGAGCCTGGGGGCGCGACAGTGCAGTTTATCGCATTACCGGTGTTATGGTGGTGATTTCGGGTTGGTTCTTGACAGCCGTGGTGGGATTTACTCTATCGTTCATAATTGGGTTCTTCCTGATGTGGGGCGACTGGATTGCATTTGTGATAATTCTCATCTTGTGCGGTTATGCCCTGTGCCACAACCTTATCTTCAAGTCGAAAAAGAAAGATGCCGAAGAAGTTGAAAAACTCAAGATTACTGGAGATGCCAAGGCCGAGGATGTGCTTTATTCGTGTACCGAGACAGTCGTGGAGACTATGGAAGATGTATCATCGATATATAACCACATGCTTGTGGCTCTCTATACCGAGAACCGCAAGGTGCTGAAAGAGGCTGTTGCACAGTCGGAGATGATGTATAAGGAGGCCAACAAACGCAAATATAATATGTCGGCCACGCTTAAGCACTTGCAGGAGCAGAATATCGAAACTGGCTACTTCTATGTGCAAGTGGTGGATTACCTGTGCGAGGTGTCGAAAGCATTGCTGCACTGCACACGCCCTGCATACGAGCATATCAACAACAACCATAAGAGCCTGTCGGAGAGTCAAATTATGGACTTGAAGACTATTAATGACGAGGTGGACAATATATTCGCATCGATAAACCAAATGCTGCGTGACAAAGATTTCACTGGCATCGATGACGTGATGACCATGCGTGATGAACTGTTCACTACCATAGCAGAAAGCATTAAGAACCAGATACGCCGGTTGAAGAGTCAGGAGATGAGTACGCGCGCCAGCGAGCTTTACCTCAATATTCTGAATGAGACAAAGAACATGGTGCTTCAGTCGCGCAACTTGCTGAAGTCGCAGGCTTACTTCCTGAATAAAATCAATGACGAGCCTGTAGCAGCCGTGAAATCGGCAAATTAATCTATACACAATAAGAAACAGTACCGGCTGCGATGATTGGAAGAAACCAATATCGCAGCCGGTATTGTATTTTTATCTTTTGTAGTGTGTGTTTGCTTTTCAGATGGCGATGATTTGTCCGTCGTGGGCAAATTCAACGCCACTTGGCAGCAGCTGCGAGGCTATGCTTTCTTTGCCCATGTCGTGGCTCATGTGTATGAGATATGCCCGTGAGGGGGTTATCCGTTTTATCACTTCGAGCGTTTCGGCGAGCGACATGTGTGAAATGTGCTCGTTTATGCGCAGCGAGTTTATTATCAGTGTGCCGATTCCTTGAAGGGTGGTGATTACATTGTCATCGAGATGCTTGGCATCGGTTATGTATGCCATATTGCCGATTTTAAATCCTGTTATCAGCAGTCGGTAATGCCACACGGGCAACGGCTCAATCAGGGTGTTTCCGATGCAGAACGGAACGTCCGCAATGGGTATCATGTCGAATGTTGGTACACCAGGATAAGGGTGTGGCACGAAACAGTAAGGCAGGCGCACACGTATGTCATGCAACACGTCTTCGCGGGCATAGATTGGAAATTTACGGTGGAAACAGTAAGGGCGCAAATCATCAATACCGCCCACATGGTCGTAGTGGCTATGGGTTACGAGCAGTGCACAGGGGTTGTGGTGCTTTGCCCGTAATATTTGGGTGCGGAAGTCGGGGCCGCAGTCGATAAGGATGTCATGGTCGTCATCGGTGTGTACTATGGCCGAAGTGCGCAGGCGCTTGTCGTGGGGATCGGCCGAAGTGCACACTTCGCAGCTGCACCCGATTTGTGGAATGCCGGTCGAAGTACCGGTTCCTAAAAATTCGATTTCCATTATTTACACTATAATAATATGGTTATATTATATTGGCCTCGGGGTGCAACTCTATGCCATATTTGTTCGAAACAGTGCTTATTATATGCTTGTAGAGTGCAACAACGTCGGCCGGTGTGGCGTTGCCTGTGTTGGCAATCACAAGGCATTGCTTGGGATATACGCAGGCTCCGCCTATTGAGAAACCTTTAAGGCCTGCGTTTTCTATCAACCATCCGGCAGGAACTTTCACCCGGCCTTCTCCGGCAGGGTAGTGCGGCACAAGTGGATAAGCGGCTTGCAGGGCTATGAATTGGTTTTCATCGATTATTGGGTTTTTGAAAAAACTGCCCACGCTGCCAGTTTCGGCCGGATTGGGCAACTTGCTATTTCGTACCGCAAGTATCGTTTCCCTGACGTGGTTTAGCGTTAGCATGGGAGTTGAGGCCATTTCCCTCAGAGGGCCGTATGTGAGTGTGAACCGTGGCGTTTTTGACAGCGTGTATTCTACCGAAGTCACAATGTAACGGTTGTAATATTCGTTTTTAAAGATGCTGTCGCGGTAGGCATATTGGCATTGAGGGTTGCTGAATATTTCCGTCTTGCCTGTATGCTTGTCGATGCAATGGACTTGCAATATGATGTCGCACGCTTCGGTTCCATAGCTGCCTATGTTTTGTACTGCGCTTGCGCCCACTTCTCCGGGAATTCCCGACATATTCTCGGCTCCGTAATAATTGTGGGCGATGCAGTATTTCACAAAATCATCCCACACAATTCCAGCTCCAGCCTCTAAGGTTACCTTGTCGGCAGTTTCGTTAACGGTATTAATGAACTGAATTTTGGAGTGCAATAGCATTCCATCGTAATCGCGAGTGAATACGAGGTTGCTTCCGCCGCCTATGTGCATCGAGCGGTTTTGCTTGTATTCGGGCGCATTGAGCACTTCGGCCAGTTCTTGTGTAGTCGAGTATTCGGCGAGGTATTTGCACCTCACGTCGAGGTGCATTGTTGTTATCTCTTTTAGTGGGTAATTCTCAAGTATTTCCATTATCGTCGGAATGTGGTTAATAATCCTTCTTCATCGAAAATCAGGTAGGTGCCATTGGAGTAGTACCAATATTCTCGCACACCGTTGTAAGTGGGTACTCGTTCAAGATTGTCGGGTGGACCAATCGACAGGCGGCATTCTTCCTTAGTCATGTATGTGGCTATTTGTCCGTTGATTATGCGTTGCCAGTTTTCATCGGAAATAGCAGGGTAGAGTTGCCGCAGGTCGGCGTCGGAGAACAAGTTGTCGAAACTGCGTTGCAAGTAGTTGTCGCGATAAGACATGAACACGTATGCAGTGCGCCCGGCATCATTGAATTCTATTCTGAAAGGAAACACCTTGTCGCCCGGCAGCACGTCGGTTATGTTCACTTTCACGTATTTTCGGCCCCACGTCATTTCGCCGTTACTGTCATACCAGATTGACGTTTTTATGTATAGCGATTTCCCTCGCAATACGTCCTTTAGCCGTTCCACTTCATCGAGATCGACAAGGAATGGAACTTCGAGCCGGCTTGAATGACGGCGAGTTATGTCGTCCATGGTGCGGTTGGTGTTGTATTGCAGCCCGGTGGTTCCGTATTTGAAATGCAGGTTGACCACAGGCCGCCCGTCGATTGATATACCTATGGTGTATCCGTCGTAGGATATTTCTTTCCCTTCGAGTGTTAAGGTGTCGGCATTGAATTGCGGCGACGGAGAAAATATGTAGCGGATATTGTTGTCGGTTACGAAAAACCGTTTGCCCATATTCCAATCGGGAAATGTGTCGAGCTTTATTTCTATTGTCTGGGTTGTTTTGCCTGCGTTGCCCGAATAGGCTCGTTCCACGTCTTTTTGTGTAATTGCCTTGGTGCTCTCTACCCCGGTAAAGCACCCTTCGAGCGAAAGCAGCATGGCAATGCAGCATATAAAGTACAGTACCTTTCTCATTTTTTATTCTTGTGCGCAAGTGTTCGTTCATGGCAAATTTACATATTATTAATTGAAATGTGGCTTATGTGTGCCATAAAAAACACAAAAACAGATTTTCTGAACCGTGAAAATGGCTATGAGTTTTTTGTTTCTCTTAAATAATTTTAATTGTGCGAAAAAAGCGAGGATAATTTTTGTACTTCACATTTATTTGTTAATTTTGTGGTGTTGTGTTAATGCCATGGCGTTGACGTGGCAAATGGATAAGGAGAATAGCAATGAAAAAATCAACGATTTGGTTATTGACTATAATAATGGCATGTACGTTCGTGGGATTGCTATATGTGCAAATCATGTATATGGAAAACATGATAAAGATGCGCAACGAGCAGTTCTCGGAAGTCGTGAAACGCAGCCTTTATGGAGTTTCCAATACGTTGGAACAAGATGAAACCAAGCACTATTTGGAGGAAGACCTTGACAGACTGTCGAATTTTTACACCGATTTTAGTAACGGGCAATCAAAGAGATTTGAATATTCGCTGAAGTCTCCCGACGGTTCGCAAGACTATAGAATTAAAGGTACGCTCAATGCTATAAACCAAGAGGGTGGCGACAACATAAAAGACTTGAGCGACAGCTACAGCAATATGCAACGGGTGCTGAAAGGGCAATACCTGTACCAGCAAGGCATATTGAACGAGGTCATATTGAATATGCTCGCTCAATCGTCGAATCGGCCTATAGAGGAGCGTGCCGACTCGTCGGTGGTGAGGAAGTACCTTGGCGTGGAGCTCGAAAGCAACGGGCTTGACCTGCCATTCGATTTCGCTCTTGTCAACCGGAATGGTGCGGTTGTTTATAAATCGGCCAACTATCGGCCCGAGGAGTATGGCAATGTGTATTCGCAAGCGATATTCCCTAACGACCCTGTGGGCAAGATGAATTATCTGAAAGTCACGTTCCCGACAAAGAACGACTACATATTTTCATCGATTAAGTTCATGATACCGTCGTTTGCATTTTCATTTATATTGCTTGCGGTATTCCTTTACACCATAATCTTGGCGTTCCGTCAAAAAAAGTTGACTGAAATGAAGAATGATTTCATCAACAACATGACCCACGAGTTCAAGACACCAATATCGACAATATCGCTTGCGGCTCAAATGCTGAATGACGACAGTGTGCGCAAAAGCGGCATGATGATGCAGCACATATCCACGGTGATAAATGACGAGACCAAGCGGTTGCGTTTCCAGGTTGAAAAGGTGTTGCAGATGTCGATGTTTGACCGACAGAAGGCAACCTTGAAATTGCAAGAGATTGATGCCAATGCCACGATTGCCAACATAGTGAACACTTACAAGATAAAGGTGGAAAAATATGGCGGCAGGATAACATCGAATCTTGAGGCCGAAGATGCGATAATCAATGTTGACGAAATGCACTTCACCAATGTCATATTCAACTTGCTCGACAATGCCCTGAAATATCGACGCGAGGAGGTCCCTTTGGAACTGGGCGTATCGACATGCGACGTGGGCGAACGGCTTGAGATAGCGATTTCTGACAACGGCATAGGTATAAAAAAAGAAGACCAGAAAAAGGTGTTCGAGAAATTTTATCGTGTATCTACCGGCAACCGCCACGACGTGAAAGGGTTCGGGCTTGGGCTTGCTTACGTGCATAAGATGATTGTGGAGCTGAAAGGCGACATACGGGTAGAAAGCGAACTTGGTGTAGGTTCCAAGTTTATAATAACATTGCCATTATTAAAATAAAAATATAAAACATTATGGAAGAAAGATTGCGTATTTTGTTGTGCGAAGATGATGAAAATCTTGGCATGCTGTTGAGGGAATATTTGCAGGCAAAGGGGTTCAATGCCGACCTGTTTGCCGATGGCGAAAGTGGCTACAAGGCTTTTTTGAAAGGCAAGTATGACTTGTGTGTGCTTGACGTGATGATGCCTAAGAAGGACGGTTTTGCGCTCGCGCAGGAAATCCGAACTGTCAACAGCGAAGTGCCTATTATCTTCCTGACGGCAAAGTCGCTGAAGGAAGATGTGTTTGAAGGGTTCAAGATTGGGGCCGACGATTACATCACCAAGCCATTCAGTATGGAAGAGTTGGTGTTCCGTATTGAGGCAATCTTACGCCGCGTGAAAGGCAAGAAAGGCAAGGAGATAACCATGTATAAGATAGGCCGTTTCACTTTCGACACGCAGAAACAGGTACTCATGATTGACGACAAAATGACCAAGCTCACCACCAAGGAGTCGGAATTGCTCAGCTTGCTGTGTGCTCACGTGAACGAAATACTTGAACGTAATTTTGCTTTGAAGACTATATGGATTGACGACAATTACTTCAACGCTCGCAGCATGGACGTGTATATCACCAAGTTGCGTAAGCACCTTAAAGAAGACCCGTCGATTGAAATCATCAACATCCACGGCAAGGGATACAAGCTTATAGCTCCCGATGTGGAGGCCAAGGCTAAATGAGGTATATTGCATAAATTAAGTATAAAAGCAACACCGTTTTAACCATGAATGGTGTTGTTTTTTTTGTATATCGTTATTATTTTTGCAAAAAGAATTGTTGTACAAACAAGATATTTGCGAATATAAAAATTGATTATGAAATATATTTTAAGAATTTACCAATGGGTAATTGCCTACCCCATATTGCTGGTGTTGACGATATTGACGGCATTGGTGACAGTGATACTGAGTTTGCTTGGCATGGGTAAGTGGGCCGGATATTACCCTCCCAAGTTGTGGGCTAAGTGCTGGTGCTGGCTTATGTTTGTGAGGGTGGAAGTTCGCAACCGCCGGAACATAGACAAGCGCACGTCATACGTGTTTGTTGCCAACCATCAGGGGGCATACGATATATTCTCGATATACGGCTACCTTAACCACAACTTCAGGTGGATGATGAAGAAGAGCCTTGAAAAAGTTCCGTTTGTGGGGATAGCCTGCAAAAGTAGCGGGCACATAATGGTTGACCGTTCGTCGCCGCAAGCCATAAAAAACACTATGGATGAAGCGAAGGCGAAATTGAAAGACGGAATGTCGCTTGTGGTATTCCCCGAGGGGTCGCGCTCGTGGAACGGGCAAATGAGTTCGTTCAAGCGCGGCGCATTTAAGTTGGCACTTGATTTCAATCTCCCAGTGGTTCCCATCACTATCGATGGTTCGTTTAAAGTGATGCCTCGCACGACTTATAATGTGACCCCAGGGAAAATCATACTGACAATCCATGAACCAATAATGCCTTCGGCCGAAGGGCATGATCTTGACACGGTGCTGAAAGAAAGTTACGAGAAAATACAGTCGGCATTAACGCAAGGCAAATAAAAAACAGAAAAAGAATATGATAGGTAGTGTAATAGGAGACATTGTGGGCAGCATCTACGAATTTGACAATATCAAGACGAAAGATTTCCAGTTGTTCCAGCCCAATATGTGCTATACCGACGACAGTATCCTCACTTTTGCTACAGCCGACTGGTTGCTGCATGGTGGTGAGGCTGCCGACTACTATCTAAAGTATGCTAATGCCGACCCGTATCCCATGGGGAGCTATGGATCGATGTTCGTACAATGGGTGCATAAGGCCAATCGTGGAATTGTATGCCCGTATAACAGCTGCGGCAACGGCAGTGCGATGCGTGTGGGGCCTGTGGGGTGGGCCTTCGCATCGGAAGGAGAGACGATGGATGCGGCACGTCGTTCGGCAGAGTGTACCCATAATCACATAGAAGGAATAAAAGGTGCACAAGCTGTGGCTATGTGCATATATTTAGCTCGGAATGGCGAGACGAAGGATTGCATACGCAAATCTGTGATTGATGAGTTCGGGTATGACTTGTCGATGCCAGTTAATGAGATTCGACGGCGTTATTCGTGGCAAGGACTTGACGGCTGCGGGAATGGCGGCACTTGCCAGGACAGTGTTCCGCAAGCTATAATATGTGCGCTCGATGCTGTCGATTTCGAGGGTGCAATCCGCAATGCCGTATCGATAGGCGGCGATTCCGATACAATAGGCTGCATTGCCGGGAGCATTGCAGAGGCTCTGTATGGAGTTCCGGCAGCTATTTACGCCGAAGCGATGGCATATTTGCCCGACGGTTATGCCCACGTGGTATGTGACTTTGAGGCGAGATATGGAAATAATTTGATTAAATAAGAAAAAAATAAGGCAAAGCTATTGCAGTTTCAGAAAAAAGCAGTACCTTTGCAACGTCAAAAACAAAAGAGATTGTCCAGTGGTGTAATGGTAGCACTTCGGATTCTGGTTCCGCCTGTGAGGGTTCGAGTCCTTCCTGGACAACAAAGCAATAGGGGAACAATAACGTTCCCCATTTTTATTAAACAACAAATTTAAACAAATTATTAAATGGCTACAAAGATTAGATTACAGCGTCATGGCCGCAAGGGTTATGCGTTTTATCCAATTGTAATCGCCGATAGCAGGGCACCACGTGATGGTAAATTTATTGAAAGGATTGGTTCTTATAACCCTAATACTAATCCTGCTACAATAAGTTTAAATTTTGAAAGGGCATTGTATTGGGTTAACGTGGGTGCAATTCCCACCGATACTGTGCGCAACATATTGTCTCGTGAAGGCGTAATGTTGATGAAACACCTCCAAGGCGGTGTTAAGAAGGGTGCTTTCACCGAAGAAGAGGCACAACGTCGCTTTGAGGCTTGGAAGACTGAAAAAGATGCAAAGTTGAATGCAGTGAAGGCAAAGTTGAACGAAGACAGCCGCAACGCTGAAAAGGCTCGCTTGGAGGCTGAAACAGCCAAGAAGAACGCCAAGGCTGAAATCGTGGCCAAGAAGAAGGCAGAACTTGCCGCTAAGGCCGCTGAAGAAGCTGCCGCCAAGGCTGCTGAAGAACAACCGGCTGCCGAGGCTGCTGAAACAGCCGAAGCTCCTGCCGCAGAATAAATCCTGCGCAATAGCGAAATACACAGGAGGGGGAAGATGGCAACGCTCAAAGTTGCTTTTCTTCCCCCCCTGTTTTTATATTATTATATGTGTTCCCACCTAAGATGTTATGTACTGAAACGTAGTTGGTGCTACAACCCATTAACCATTAGCATGGCAATCAGATGGTTCCTGAGACGGCAACGACATTGGTGGAATTTGTATATTTGGTAGGCATTCATTTGTTATTGAGGGAGTGTGGAGGAAACAATGTCGCTTTTTTCTTCGATACCAAGTTTCTGGCGAATTTGGGTCTTGCGTTGATATACGGTGCGGACACTTTGGCCAGTGACGATGCTTATCTCTTTTGTTGAGAAATTGGCTCGTAGCAGGCAGCACAGTTGCAATTCTTTCTCGTTTAGGATTTGCTGGTATTTTTCGGCAATGTGTGTATAATAGCCGTCATATATATAATTGATAACCTCGTAAAGGTTTTGCCAATCGAGCAAAGCTCCGTCGGTTTTTATTTCTTGCATTTGCCGTAATAGCTCTTGGTTGGCTGGAGTGGGGTTTGATGCTGCTGTGCGTATCACACCCAGTTGTTGTAGCATTATGCGTTTGAAGAAACGGTCGTCTTTTGTGTCGGTATTGCTGTTTTGCGAGTCTGCTATCATTCTGCGCAAGGTTTCGATTTCTTCATCTTTTTCCAATTCTAGTTTGCGTTTGCGCCACAGGTATATCACCAAACTTGTTATAGCCACTATCAAGCCGATGATGGTGTATATTGCCATGAGTTGTTGGCGTTGAGACTGGATTGTTATTCTATAGTTTTTTTCAGCAAGTTGCCTGTTTGCCTGTTCTTTGGCATCGGTTATTTTACGATTATGTATGGCGTTGTCTTGTAAGCGATTGACGTAGGTGGCCCAGTCCTTAAAGCTGAAATTGCGGTTTTGGGCGTAGTTTATCAGCAGTTGTAATATTTGGTAATAACTATTGGATGACAAGTCGTTTCGTATTTCAGTGGTAGCCATGCGGTTAGCAAGATTTAAGTAATGTTCGGCCTCGTTTGCATCTCCCTTTAGCAGATAGTATCTCGATAGTGAGGCATAGGAGAATGACATTTCAGTGCTGTCGCCTGTAAAATGTTTCAATGCCTTGCGCTGTAATTCTATAGCGCGGTGCTGGTCTCCGTTGTCGCTTGCAATGTCGGCCTGGCTACGCAGTACGAGTTTCCAATATGTGGCTGTATCTTGCGGCAACCGAGCGTATCGGTCAATTCCGTTTAGAGCCATATCGGCAGCTTGGGAATTGCCCATGTAATAAAGCATCAGACCGTAATTATATCGTATTATAAAACTCATGTCGTTATTGCCATTGTCATTGTCATAATCGAGTAGTTGCGACATATATTGGCTAAGCCGTGGATAGTCGTAGTCGTTGCTAGCCAATTCGCAAAGTTGCATAAGTATAGCGAGACGATTTTCAGGAAACGTATTTTCAAGTAACTTGTATGCAACCTCCTTGTCGCCTCTCCACCAGTGATATTTTGCTGTGAGAATGGTTGCCTGTATCAGTCGTGATGAATCACGAGGAGTGACATTGGAGTAGTAATTAAGTGCGACTTTCAGCAGGCTGTCTTCGCTCAATGCTTCGCCTCTGTATTCATGGGCTTTGCCTATTATCAAGGCATATTTTGCCATTAGTGGGGTATCGAGTCTTTCGGGTTCGTATATGTTGGAAATTACTGAGAGTGCGCTATCGATGTTTCCACCGGCCAAAAGCAATTCGGCATCATCGATTATTTTCCCGTTGCTGTTATGGCAGCTTTGCAGCAGAGAGGTAATTATAGCGAGTATTATGGCTAATTGTTTCATTTGTTGCGTTAGTTTCGGCTATGCAAAGGTAATTAGTTGTTTTTGTAATATAAAGGTTGAAACCGCAAATATAAACTTTTGTTGTTGTGGTGCGTTGTAATGTATTGATGTTTAGGTAGTTGTAAAATGGATTGCAGTTTTGATAGATGCAAATATAAACGCAAGAAACGATGATTTCAGCATAATTTTGCGGCATGAAATTCAAACAAAAAATATACAAGAAATTATGAAAAATATTCTGATGTTGGCATTAGCACTGATGGCGCAATTGGCACTGGTCGCAGGGAACAAAATTACAGGAACTGTGGTTGATGGAGGTGACAATTCACAATTGCCGGGAGTGAGTGTGATGCTTGCAAACAGTTTTGGCGATATGGTGAAAGGCGTGGCTACCGATGAAATGGGCAAGTTTGAGATTGCCGATGTGGAGGATGGTACATATCTGCTACACGTTACTTACATCGGCTATGCGCCGCAATCGGTTTCGCTTACTAACTTGAACGGAGATGTGAACGTGGGCATCGTGAGACTTGAGCAACAGCCGAATGTGCTTGGTGAAGTGGTAGTGGAAGGTGGTGCCGTGATAAACAAAGTTGACAGGCAGATAATATTGCCAACATCGGCACAGCGCAAGGCATCGACCAATGGTGTGTCGCTTCTGCAACACTTGCAAATACCGTCGTTGGCAATTAATCCCATCGACAAGAGTGTGAAAACCAATTTCGGTGCCGATGTGCAATTGCGCATCAACGGAGTGGAGGCAACTAAAGGCGAGGTGGTGGCTTTGCGCCCACGTGATGTGGTGAGGGTCGAATATCATGAAAATCCTGGGTTGAGATATGGCAGCGCGGCGGCTGTTGTGGATTTTATAGTAAAAAAGAACGAAACGGGTGGAAATGTAGCCACCGACTTGATGAATGGTATAAAACCGTTGGGCGCGGGCGACTATAATGTGTCGGCAAGGTATAATCGCAACAAGTCGGCATTAAGTGCCGTGTTTTCGTGGGAACGTCGCGACCTTGACTGGATAAGGGAAAATTACGAGTCATTTGTTTACCCGAATATGATTCTGGAGAACAAGGAGATTGGAAATCCCACAAGGATTAAATATGACAACATTAACCTGTCGTTAAGTTATAATTATGCCGATGACAAAAATATGCTTAATATCGCATTCAGGGATGTGTATAATAATACCCCAAACTCGTTTTCCGACCGCAATAGCGTATTGTATCAAGGGGAGGATGTGTATGGCATAGTTGACAGGCAAGCTACGAAGTCGCATATACCGTCGTTAGATGTGTATTATCAAAGGAACTTGGGAGGAGGTCAAAACCTTTATCTTGATGTTGTTGGCACTTATCTTAAAAGTAGTAATGACAGGCAATATTCTATGACAATGGTCGGCATAGAGCCAACGAGCATAGTATCGGAGGTTGACGGCAGCAAATATTCTGTTATAGGAGAGGTTATATATGAGCGTCCGTTGTGGGGTGGCTCGCTAACGACAGGTGCAAAGCATAGCCATTCACAGATGGACAATGTGTATGATGGTAGTATTAGAAGCAATGTAAAAATGAACATGGAAGAGACGTATTTGTTTGCAGAATACAAGTCGAGAGTGAAGAAACTTGATTACATGGTGGGAATAGGGGCTATGCGCACAAGCTATAGGCAGGGCGGCCTTTCGCAAGAGAAATATGTAGCGAGGCCGACACTCACACTATCTCATAATGTCACCAATGATATTTCGCTTAGGTATAATGCCTATATGTCGGGATATTCTCCATCATTGTCCGACTTGAGCGACGTTAGCCAGGAAATGGATGCTTACCAAGTGCGCCGTGGTAATCCTGGGTTGCATAGCGTCACATTTTATACGAATAGTCTTTCGGCAAGCTGGCTCAACCGTTATGTCAATGTAGAACTGTCGGGCAGGTATAGTTATGACGACAATCCAATTATGGAGGAAACAACATTTGAGGACAATAAATTTGTAAGGACATTTGCCAACCAGCAAGGTTTCCACCGGCTCAACGTGCAAGCCACTGTGCAGGTGTTTCCATTCAGGGATTATATCCAAGTGCGGCTGACACCGTTTTTCAACCGCTATGTAAGCAACGGGAACGATTACACGCACACTCATTCCAACTGGGGATTTCGTGGTAGCATAATGGCGATGTATAAGAACTGGGGCATGATGATAGACATGAATACAAGCTATCATGAGCTGTGGGGAGAGACTGTAACCAAAGGCGAACGGCTGCATTCCATTGCCGTAGGATACAATACCGAAAAATGGGGCATACAGGCAATGCTTATGAACCCGTTTACGAAACGGTATGAGCAAGGGGTGGATAACTTGTCGCGCTTGGCTCCTTACAAGCAAATAGCTTATTCTGATGATTTCAGGCGTATGGTGATGATTAATGTGTCGTTTAACCTTGACTTTGGCAAGCAGCGCGGCATAAGCGGCAGGCGAATCAATAATAGTGACACTGACACTGGCATACTGTCGGGCAGCAAGTGATGCTTTGGCCTTAAATGTCGGGTGTAAGATGAAAATTTGTGGCTGCCATTGGGGCGTATCTTGCGATAAATGCGTAATTTCGTAGGGCAAAAAAACATGACAAATCGAAAATATGAGGAAAATGAATAGATTTATCGCGGCGTTATGCCTTGTGGCAGCCATTGGCATAGGAAGTGCCTGTGCCGAGGACTTGGTTATACTCACCACCAATGATACGCATAGCCAAATAGATCCCGATTTTGATGGAAAGGGTGGCATTTTGCGCCGCAAGGCTTTAATCGACAGTGTACGAAGTGTCGAAAAAAATGTATTGCTTGTAGATGCAGGCGACATTGTGCAAGGCACTCTATATTTCTCACTATATGGTGGGGCGGTGGAATATCCGCTGCTCGATAGCCTCGGATATGATATTTCGGTGCTTGGCAACCATGAGTTTGACAATGGCATAGATTCACTTGCTTATCGACAAAACGCATTGAAAGTCACACGCTTGTCGGCTAATTACGGGTTAACCGAGACAAAGCTTAATGGCCATTATCTGCCATATATCATCAAGGAGTATGGCGGCAAGCGTTTCGGGATAATGGGTATAAATCTCAATCCCGAAGGGATGATTGATATGGCAAATTGCAAGGGATTGGTTTACAATAATTCTCTGCGCGTGGCCAATGAAACGGCTCGGTATCTGAAACAGATAGAAAAGGTGGATTTTGTGATAATGGTGTCGCACGTGGGGTATGACAGCTCAAATGCCGATTCGCCTGGTGATGTGCAAATAGTCAAGGCGGGCAATGATATAGACCTTGTTATAGGTGGGCATTCGCACACCGAGATTGACCCCGATAATCCGATAAGCGTGCCTTGGAAGGTAGCCAATAAGGCCGGGCGCGAAGTGCCTGTGACACAAACTGGAAAGGGAGGCAAGAATGTGGGATGCATAAAAATCGACCTTGACAGTCTTACTGTGGACTATGATTTGATACCCGTTGACAGCCGATGGGATGGCAAGGCGCATTATCCGGCACTTGAAAGATTTCTTGCGCCGTATCAGGAACCTGTACACAAGCTGCTGAATAACATAATAGTTCAGTCGGCGCAGTATTATGATAACAGTAGTGTGGAGATGCAGAACTGGGTTGCCGACATGGCATTTGAGATGACCGTAAACCAGAGTGGCATGAATGTGGACCTTGCCATAATGAACAAGGGTGGCATACGTCAGTCGATGCCAAAAGGCGATGTTTCGGAAGGGCTGATAGGGGCGATGTTCCCGTTCAACAACAAACTTGTGGTTATCGATGTGAATGGTGAAGAATTGCTCGAAGCCTTTGAAGTGATGGCAAAGCGCGGCGGCGATGCCGTGAGCAGCAATGTGAAAGTCCTGTATAAAAAAGATGGTACCGTGGAGGCTGCCACGGTGCGTGGCATGGCAGTGAATAGGGCAAAGATATACCGCATTGCCACACTTGACTATTTGGCACATGGGGGAGACCGGCTGACATCGTTTGCGAATAAAGATATTCTGTATTGCGATAGTGAAAAATTTGGAACCCGTGTGCTTGATTATGTTAGGAAGATGGGGCTTAACGATGTCGTAATTGAACCAAGCAGCCGGGCGCGGATGCAGTGTATAAATTAGTGCATGAAATGATGAAGCGCAGCTTAATATTGTGTATCGCGCTGTTTGCCATAGGGTTGATGTCGCTTGCCGCCGCAGGGCAAGTGGCCGGGCCAGGCATATTTAATGGCGTTGACTCTGAAAAGATGAATGAATGGGTGGATTCGGTGATGGCATCGATGACATTCGACGAGAAAATTGGTCAGCTGATAGTGGCACAAGTAGTGCCCTCGACCGCCCAAAATAACAAGGCATTGATAAAAAAGCTCGTAAGCCGATACCATATAGGCGGATTGTTGTACACAAAGGGCAAGCTGAAGGAACAGGCCGAATTGACAAATTATGCCCAGTCGTTAGCTGAAGTGCCTCTGCTGATGACACTTGATGGAGAATGGGGATTGTCGATGCGTTTTACCGATGCCATAAAATATCCCCGTAACATGGTGCTTGGTGCTATCGCTGATGACAAAGTGCTGTATGAATACGGGCGAGAGATTGCCCGTCAATGCCGCCGGGCTGGGATACAGGTGAATTTCGCCCCTGTACTTGATGTGAACGACAATCCTGCAAATCCTGTCATCGGCACACGCTCGTATGGCGAAAATCCCGAGCTTGTGGCACGCCACGGCATTGCATATTCCAAGGGGCTTGAAGATGGCGGAGTGCTGTCGGTGGCCAAGCACTTCCCGGGGCATGGCAATACGTCGCAAGATTCGCACAAGACGTTGCCGACGGTGAATAAAAGTCGGTCGCAGCTCAAGATGTGCGAATTTGCTCCGTTTATGCAGTATATCGATGCCGGTTTATCGGGAATGTTGACTGCCCATTTGTATGTACCGGCATTGTTTGATGAACAAATACCTGCGTCGTTGTCGCGCACGGTTGTAACTGACTTATTGCAGACTGAGATGGGGTTCAACGGACTTATTTTTACCGACGGACTGGCCATGAAAGGTGTGACGCGCGAAAAAGATGTGTGTGTAAAGGCTTTGCTTGCTGGCAATGATGTTATGCTTGGCCCTGTGGACGTTGTTGGCGAGATTGCGTCGATAAAGGGGGCTGTAGCATCGGGGCGGTTGTCTAAGCAGTTGATAGACGAACGATGCCGCAAGGTACTTAGTTATAAGTTCGCCTTGGGGGTGAATTGCCGCCAGCATATAGACCTTAATGGCATTGTAGCTGATATAAATTCAGGTAAAGCCGAGGCATTGGCTCATAAAATGTGGGCAAAAGCAATTACTGTGGTAAGGAACGATAGCGCATTGCTGCCGCTAAAAGACCTTGACAAAACACGAATTGCAGTATTGTCGGTTGGCGGAAAAGGTGGATTGACATCAATGTTTCAAAACCGTTGTAGAATGTATGCCGAAACTGGCAAATTTGATTATTATGACGGAATGTCGATAGGCAAGTTGTGCCGTGAATTGAATGAATATGACGTAGTGCTTGTGGCCGTTCATCAGTCCAGTCAGAAGTATGCTACCGCGCTTGATGAAATCACGCGCAAATTAAATGCTAAAACCATAAGCGTGATGTTTACCTCGGCCTACTCCACATCGAAGTTTGCATCATCGTTGAAAAGGTCGGCAGCAGTGGTTATGGCTTATGATGATTGCGACCTTGCCGAGGATTATGCTGCACAGACGGTATTTGGCGGCAATGCGGCATCGGGGAAACTCCCTGTTTCTATCAAAGGAGTGGCAGTTGAGGGTACTGGTATTTCCACCGAGGCTATACGGCTCGGCTACGGTGTGCCCGGTGAAGAAGGGCTTGATGCAGCCATGATGGTGCGAATAGATTCTCTTGTAGGCGAGGGATTGAAAACCAAGGCTTTTCCTGGTTGCCAAGTGTTGGTTGCCCGACATGGGAAGGTGGTCTGTAACAAGGCATACGGCAACCTTGACTACAAGTCTGGCATGCCTGTGACGGTTAATACGATTTACGACCTTGCTTCGGTGACAAAGGGAACAGGAACAATTGCTGGTTTAATGGAGGCGTATGATGCTGGGCTAATCGATGTGGATTCGGCTGTCGGTGATTACATACCTCAATTGCGGGGAACCGACAAGGAGAAGATAACATTGCGGCAGTTGCTTTACCATGAATCGGGTATGCCGTCGTCACTGAACATATATGATGTGATGATTGATACCGCATCTTATAAAGGCAGGCTTTTCAGTCGCCGCAAGAATGGCATTAATTCAGTGCGAGTGGCGCGTAATTTGTATGGCAACAAGATGGCGCGAGTGCGCCATGACATAGTGGCAAGCAAGCGTAGTGATGAGTTTTGCACGGCTGTGGCCGATGGCGTGTATGTAGGCAAATCGGCGCACGACACCATAATGCAACGCATATATAATGTGCCGTTGTGCAAAAACAACAAGTATCGTTACAGCTGCTTGAATTTTTGCTTATTGATGAATGCAGAGGAAAATGCTACCGGTAAGCGGCATGATGAATATGTCGCAGATAATGTGTTTGCCCCGCTTGGTGCTTACCATACGCTTTACTCCCCGTTGTCGCATTTCAAGTCATCGGAAATTGCTCCCACTGAATATGACCCCATGCTTAGGCGGCAGACGGTTCATGGATATGTGCATGACGAAACTGCCGCTTATTCGGGCGGAGTGCAAGGTAATGCCGGACTGTTTTCAAATGCCAATGACTTGTCGAAACTTTTTCAAATGTGGCTCAATGGTGGCATTTATGGTGGCAGGAGGTACTTGAAGGCATCTACGGTTGACCTGTTTTGCAAATCAAAAAGTCCGACTTCTCGTCGTGGGCTTGGGTTTGACAAGCCAGATATGGAAAATCCCGATAAATCGCCTACTTGCGCCGAGGCATCGGCTGCTACGTTTGGCCACATTGGGTTCACAGGTACGTGTTACTGGGTGGACCCCGATAATGACCTTATTTTCATATTTCTATGTAATAAAATCAATCCTACTCGTGACAATCGGGCATTTGCCAAGCTCGACATACGCCCGAAATTATTTTCGGCAGTTTATCAAAGCATAGTTGAGTGACAATTGCTTTTTGTGCCGAATTGAGGGTGATTTGCGTGAAAATGTTTGGGTTTAGCGTTTTTTGCTTTCTTATTGCTTGTATTTCCGAATTTTTGTGTAACTTTGCCGCAGATTTATCATTTTAATATAGAAAAAGAAAATGAAAGCAAGCGAAGTATTGAATGATTTGAAACGGCGTTTCCCCAATGAGCCGGAGTATCTGCAAGCAGTTGAAGAGGTATTGACCACAATTGAAGATGTCTATAATGAGCATCCAGAGTTTGAACGCTATAACCTTATAGAACGCCTGTGCATTCCCGACAGGATTTTCTCGTTCAGGGTTTCGTGGATTGATGACAAGGGTCGCATACAAAATAATATGGCATACCGTGTGCAGCACAATAATGCCATTGGCCCGTACAAAGGCGGCATAAGGTTCCATGCATCGGTGAACCAGTCGATTTTGAAGTTCCTTGCATTCGAGCAAACATTCAAGAACTCGCTTACCACGCTTGCCATGGGTGGTGCAAAGGGTGGTTCTGACTTCAATCCCAAAGGAAAGTCGGACATGGAAGTGATGCGTTTCTGCCAGGCATACATTGCCGAATTGTGGCGTCACATAGGGCCCGACACCGACGTTCCCGCAGGTGACATAGGTGTTGGCGGCCGCGAAGTGGGCTATATGTATGGAATGTACAAGAAGATGGCTCGTGAAAACACTGGCACATTCACAGGCAAGGGTATGGAATTTGGCGGTTCGCTCATACGTCCCGAGGCAACAGGATATGGCAATGTGTATTTCTTGCTGAATATGCTTGCAACGCGCGGCATCGACATCAAGGGCAAGAGGGTAGCCATCTCGGGTTCGGGAAATGTGGCAACTTACACTGCCGAAAAATTGCTCCAACTCGGTGCAAAGGTAATCACGCTAAGTGACTCTAATGGTACTATTTATGTTCCCGAAGGCATCACACGTGAGCAGCTCGATTATATATTCCAGTTGAAGAATGTTTACCGTGGCCGCATCCGCGAGTTTGCCGAGGAATATGGTTGCGAATATTTCGACGGTGGTCGTCCATGGGGTGTTCCTTGCGACATTGCCATGCCGTCGGCAACCCAGAACGAGCTTGACGGCGATGATGCTCGCGCATTGCTTGCAAATGGCTGCTTTGCAGTGTCGGAAGGTGCTAATATGCCTTCTACTCCCGAAGCCGTTCATGAGTTTATCAAAGCAAAAATCCTGTATGCTCCGGGTAAGGCTGCAAATGCAGGCGGCGTATCGGTTTCTGGACTTGAAATGGCTCAGAACTCGCAAAAGCTCACATGGAGTGCCGAGGAAGTTGATGCCAAGCTAAAGGCTATCATGGCCAACATTCATGAGCAATGCTTGAAATATGGCAAAGAAGAAGATGGTTATGTGAACTACGTGCGAGGCGCAAATGTGGCAGGCTTTATGAAAGTGGCCAAGGCCATGATGGCACAGGGTGTGCTTTGATTGTGTACTTGTAGCTAAGTGAAAATATTTTAAACCGAGAGTCAACTACGCTGTGTGTGGTTGACTCTCGGTTTTTTTATTCAAGTTCTATTACCGTGATGCCAGCTCCGCCGAATTGCACGTGTTCGTCGCGGTAAGATTTCACGCCTGGCACGGTATTGAGGTATTCACGTATTCGTTGCCGCAAAATTCCATTGCCGGTACCATGGAGTATGCGCACTTGCTTGGCATTGAATTGTATGGCATCGTCGATGAAATATGTTACTGCTTGTATGGCTTCATCGGCGCGCATTCCTCGCACGTCGATGTCGGGCTTGAAGTTAAGTTGACGGCGGCGAATATCATCGCTCATCGAGATGTTTATCGGGCGGTTTTGTGTAGCGGAATTTTGAGGCGCGTTAACTTTGCGCAAGCGGTTAAGGGCTACCCTCGACCTGAAGTTTCCCATTGCCACAGTGGCCATGTTGCCCGAGATTTCAAGCACTTGGCACGGCGTATTTGCCGAATCGATGGCTGCGTAGTCTCCAACGGCTACTGGTTCAGAAAGTGGAATTTCCTTCTTCTGTGCTTGTTTGGCTTGTTTCGGTTTTCGTTGTTTTATTGCGCTGCCTCTGCGCAAGTCGGTGAGTTGTATTTCACTGTTTTCGAGTTGAGATTTGAATTCGTCTAGCTGGCGGCGCAATTCTTTTGTTTGCTCTTTTTCGGCTTGTGATTTGCGTATTTCGTGTATGGTACGTTCTATAGTGGCATTGCTTTGCGATAATATTTGGCGAGCTTCTTCACGGGCTTCTTTTATAATATTGCGTTGCTCGTTCCCGAGGCGTTCTATCTCGCTTTCATATTGTTCTTCAAGCTGCTGTAGCCGCTTGTTGCGATTGTGTACTTCGGTACGCTTGTTTTCCCAGTATTTTTTGTCACGGGCAATGTCGAGCAGGTATTTATCCATATTTATATAGTCGCTGCCCACGATTTCTTCGGCATCTTTTATAACATCAGTAGGCAAGCCAATGTTGCGTGCTATTTCTATAGCAAAAGAACTGCCCGGGTATCCTATCGACAACTGGAACAGCGGACGCATATTTTGGCGGTCATAGAGCATTGCGCCGTTCACCAATCCCGGGGTTTCTTCGGCAAAATGCTTCAAATTTTGATAGTGCGTGGTAATTACGCCAAATATGTGTTTCTCATTTAGGCGTTTCAATATGGCCTGTGCTATTGCGCCGCCTATTTGTGGCTCGGTGCCGCCGCCAAATTCATCGATGAGCATAAGTGTGTCTCGTCCGCCGTTGTTCATGAAAAATTTCATGTTGGTCAGGTGCGAGCTATATGTACTCAAGTCGTTTTCAATAGACTGCTCGTCGCCAATGTCGATAAACATATTCTTGAAGATGCCCACGTGAGAGTTGTCATAAACTGGTGGGAGCAATCCGCATTGCGTCATGTATTGCACAATGCTCACGGTTTTGAGGCACACCGATTTGCCACCGGCGTTCGGCCCAGATATAAGCAAAATGCGGTTTTTTGAATCGAGGTTGATATTGAGCGGAATCACATCCTTGCCTTGGGCTTTTAGCGACAGCAGCAGTATCGGGTGTATGGCATGATAATATTCCAATTGCGGTTCACGTTCAAGCATGGGCATACTGCCCCCGGTTTCATTGGCAAATATGGCTTTGGCTCTGATGAAATCTATGATGCCGAGAATGGAATATGAATTAAGCAAATCATCGATATGCGGTCGGATGAATGCTGATACCTCGGTCAATATGCGGATTATTTCACGCTGCACCTCATTTTCGAGTTCGCGTATGTTGTTATTGGCCTCTACTATTTCGGCCGGCTCTATATATATGGTTTTCCCCGTGGCCGACTCGTCGTGCATGATACCGCGTATCTTGCGCTTGTTCATTGGAGCTACTGGAATTACAAGCCTTCCATCGCGCACCGATGGTGCAGCATCGCTGTCGATATACCCTTGTTCCTTGCCTTGCGAAATAATGCGTTTCATTATTGAGTTTACGCTTTGCGTGGCCGAGGCCAGGGCACGCTTAATGCTTAGTAGTTCGGGGGAGGCGTTGTCTTTGATGTTTCCATATTTGTCGATTATACCGTCGATTCGTGATATAATCTGTGGGAATGTTGCCATTGAGGCGGTGAGTGTCGTCAGTTGCGGATAAGTAGGAGCATCGTTGGTGGTTGCATTGTTGAAAAATTCGGCAACGTCGGCAATCGTTTTCAAGGAACGCTGCAAATTGTAGAGTTCGTCGGCTGCCATGTATGCCCCATGAGCTTTTATTGCGCTAAGGGCTTCGGTAAGGTCATGATAGCTGTTCAGCGGGAATTCTTTTCCGCTGGTTATTATCGATAAAAACTCATTGGTTTGCTCCAACAGTTTTTTTACTGTGTCGAAGTTGTTGCTGAAACGCATAGCCTTGCAGCATTTGGCTCCAAGGCTGCCGAGGCATTTGCTTTCGAGAATGTCGCGGACTGTTGCAAAGTCAATTTTATTTTCAAAATTCTTAGGATATACCATAATACGAAAAATGGTTATATGCGCAAGTGCGCATAGATAAGAACGGCAAACGAATCACATTGTCCGTTACCGGGAATTGAATGCAGGTTTTTTTGAGCAGAGAGGATTTTAAAATACAAATAAACTTTAGTCGAATTTCTTGCGGCGGAACACAAAGTTTCGGCCTAAATATTTTTCTCTTACTATGGGATTTTCGGCGAGTTCTTCGCTTGTGCCTTGGAACAGTATCTTTCCTTCAAACAGTAGGTAAGCGCGGTCGGTGATACTTAATGTTTCGGGCGCATTGTGGTCGGTGATGAGAATTCCTATATTTTTTTCTTTCAGCTTATATACGATGTATTGAATATCTTCTACGGCTATAGGGTCAACTCCCGCAAACGGTTCATCGAGCATTATGAACTTGGGGTTGATGGCGAGGCAACGGGCAATTTCGCAGCGGCGGCGTTCACCGCCCGACAATTGGTCGCCGAGATTTTTGCGAACCTTTTGAATACGGAATTCCGATAGCAGGCTTTCTAATTTCTCACGTTGGTATTCGGCCGATGTGTTGGTCATTTCAAGCACTGTGCGGATATTGTTTTCTACACTAAGTTTTCTGAACACCGATGGTTCTTGTGGCAGGTATCCGATTCCGTATTTTGCACGTTTGTAAACGGGGTATTTTGTTATGTCGTGGTCGTTCAAGAAGATTTTGCCCTCATTAGGCGTTATCAAGCCCGTCGTCATGTAGAAAGTTGTGGTTTTGCCGGCACCGTTCGGGCCGAGTAGTCCTACAATTTCTCCTTGTTTCACGTTAATCGATACGTGGTTGACAACGGTGCGCTGGCGGTATTTTTTTACCAAGTCTTCGGTGCGTAACACCATATTGCCGTCATCGGTCTGCGATTCGGCTTTTAATTGTTCTTCTTCTAAGTGTTCCTTTTGGTCGAATAGGTTGTTTATCCACTTGAATGCCATATATAAATGTCGTCGTGTGTGTAGCAGTTACGGGTTATTGATTTTTTAACCGGCTTTTGATGTAGTCGGTGAGCAGATTTATTGCCACTTCGTTGTTGCCGCCTTGCGGAACAATGAGGTCGGCATATCGCTTTGCTGGTTCGATATACTGGTTGTGCATGGGTTTGAGCACACGCTCATAACGGTCGATTACCATTTGTGGTGTGCGCCCGCGTTCGATGCAGTCGCGGTATATCACGCGAATGAGCCGTTCATCGGCATCGGCATCGACAAACACTTTTATGTCCATCATGTTGCGCAATTTGGGCTCGGAGAATACGAGAATACCTTCAAGCAGCACCACGTCGTGAGGTTCGAGATGCACGGTTTCTTTTTGTCGGGTGCATGTGAGGAATGAATATGTGGGCATTTCAACTGACTGGCCCTCTTTAAGCATATTCAAGTGTTTTAACAGCAACCCCCAGTCGAAAGCCGCCGGTTCGTCGAAATTGATTTTTTGGCGGTCTTCAACAGGCACGTGGCTCGAGTCCTTATAGTATGAATCTTGGGATATCACTCCCACACCTCCTGCCGGAAGTCGTTCCATTATCTTGTTGACGACGGTGGTTTTCCCCGATCCGGTTCCTCCTGCAATTCCGATTATAAGCATCTCTATAATATGATGGTAAAAAATTAAACGATACAAAAATACACATAAAATGTGGAATATCGCAGAGGCCGTGCAGAAAAAATGTAATTGGCAGGTAAATGTATTTTTGTAATTTTGTACGTTACTTTTTTTGATTTTGAAGATGAACAGCATATTGCAAATCGAGGGTATAACCAAGTCGTATGGTGACAGGATACTGTTTGCCGGTGTCACGCTTGGCATAGGCGAAGGCGAAAAAATAGGACTTATAGCCAAGAACGGTACTGGCAAATCGACGCTTATGAAAATCATTGCCGGCGTGGAACCTGCCGACAGTGGTTCGATGGTGATGCGAAATGGGGTGAAGATGGGTTACCTTGAGCAAGTTCCAGAAATGGATAAAAACCTGTCGGTGATAGACACGTTCCTTAATGACGGAAGCGAACGTGCCACAGTAATAAAAGGATATGAACAGGCTTTGTCGGCTGGAGATGCCGATGCTATTGCCGATTATATGCTGAAGATGGATGCCCTAGGGCTGTGGGACTATGAAAACCATTTTAAGCAGGTGCTTGCGCAGCTTAAAATTTATGATTATTATCAGCGAGTGGGGGAACTTTCGGGCGGGCAACTGAAACGTGTGGCTCTTGCCAAGGTGATTATCGATAGTCCTGATTTGCTGCTTTTGGACGAACCCACCAACCACCTCGACGTGGATGCGATAGAGTGGCTTGAAGATTACTTGTCGCACTCGCGCATGACATTGCTGATGGTGACGCACGACCGTTACTTCCTTGACCGCGTTTGCAATAAGATTGTGGAGATAGATGGTGGTGCCACTTATGAATATGACGGAAATTACTCGTATTATCTTGAAAAAAGACAGGAACGAATAGATGCCGAAAATGCCGAGGTGGCACGTGCAAAAAACTTGCTGCGTACCGAACTTGAATGGATGCGCCGCCAGCCACAGGCTCGTGGGAGCAAAGCTCGTTATCGCATTAACGCTTTTTACGAGCTTGAAAAACTGGCGCAGTCTGCACGCAATGAGAAAGATGTGGAACTTGACGTGAAGGCTTCGTATATAGGCTCAAAGATATTCGAGGCGCATGATGCCTGCAAGCGATATGGCGACAAGGTGATACTCAATCATTTGAATTACATATTTGCCCGATATGAAAAACTTGGCATAGTGGGTAACAACGGGGTCGGGAAATCGACATTCATAAAGTGCCTGCTCGGGATTGAACCACTTGACAGCGGGAGTTTCGAGGTAGGGGAGACGGTGCAATTCGGGTATTACAGTCAGGAAGGGATAAGTTTCGATGAAGGGAAGAAGGTGATTGATGCGGTGAGGGAAATTGCGGAATACGTGAGGTTTGACGAGAAAACGTCATATACCGCATCCCAATTCCTGCAACTTTTCCTATTCACGCCTGCCGACCAGCAAAAATTCATAGCAAAGCTCAGTGGAGGGGAAAAACGCAGGCTTTACCTTGCTACGGTGCTTATGCGGAAACCTAATTTCCTGATACTCGATGAGCCTACCAACGACCTTGACATAAAGACACTTGAAGTGCTCGAAAATTACCTTGCAGGCTTCAAGGGTTGCGTGATAATTGTGTCGCACGACCGCTTTTTCATGGATCGCACGGTCGATCACTTGTTTGTGTTTGAGGGGAACGGTGTGATACGCGATTTCCCGGGTAATTACAGCGATTACCGCGAAGTGAAGCAAGAAGAGCAACGACAGGAAAATGCGAGACGCAAAGAGGCCGAGAAGCCTAAAACGGCTCCGCAGCCTCGACAACGGAATGCCAACAAGATGACGTTCATGGAGCGTAAAGAGTTTGAAGCACTCGAAACTGAAATAGAGCAACTGACGGCAGAGAAAAATTCACTTGACGCACTGTTTAACAGTGGCGAGGTAATAAATGACATTGCCGAGAAATCGGCTCGATATGACGAGGTGCGGCAGTTGCTCGACGAGAAAGAAATGCGTTGGCTTGAACTTAGTGAAAAGCAGTGATGCGTATGCGCCGCAGAGAGCGAGGAACCGATGTTTAATCTTCGATGAGTTGCAGGCTTAACGATTCTCCATGCATACTTTCGCTATACTGTGTGCTGCGGCTTGCGGTAACCATCTCGTTAATTCCTATTTCTTTCTCTTGTGCATAGTCGTTTTCCCATTCGGCTTCTCCAACCGATGAAAAAGTACCGATGCTTGCGTGGCAACCGTCGTTATACACTACCTTTATTGAATTATCGTTTATTTCGGTGATTTTGAATATCGGGTATTCTTCTACTATGCCTGTTTTGGCCGGCAAAATTTTTTCATCTTCTACGTGTGACGAGTATCCTTCCCAGTCGTTTTCAGAATATCTCACGAGTGTGATTTTGATTTTCATAAGCGTTAGGTGTTTTTTTAATTATCAATCAACCGCAAGTTATAAAAAATATGGTGAGTTGCAAAGAAAATGTTTGCGTCGGCTTTGATTTTTTATGTAACTTTACGGCGATTATTTGTTTTAATACCAATACATAACTAACTTATGAAACATTTATTTTTGACATCACTCGCCATAGCTTTAGGGCTGAGTGGTTATGCAGGCGACAAGCCTTCGGAAACAGTTACCAACGACGATGTGATATTGCACGCATGGTGCTGGTCGTTCAACACAATCAAGGAAAACATGAAGCAGATAGCCGATGCCGGATATCGTTATGTGCAAACTTCTCCTGCGCAGCATTGCGTCACCGAGGTGCAAGGTGACAAGGGCGGAGGCAACCAGCTCTTCGGCCACGGTAGGTGGTATTACCAGTACCAACCGGTTGACTGGAAGATAGGCAATTACCAGATGGGTACCCGCAAAGATTTCATCGATATGTGTGCCGAAGCCGAAAAATATGGCGTGAAAGTGATTGTGGATGTTTTGCCCAATCATACAGCTGTTGACGACACGAAAGTGAGCGACGACCTTGATGCTGCGGTGGGTGGGCACGAAAATCTGTATCATGCCTCGGGTTTTACCGAAATACGCGACTATAACGATCGCCGCGAATGCACCACGGGGCAAATGGGCGGCCTGCCTGATGTAAATACCGAGAACCCTTATTTCCAGCATTATTACATGACGTATGTCAACGACTTGTTGGCTTGCGGTGCCCGTGGGTTTCGTTACGATACGGCCAAGCACATAGGTTTGCCGAGCGATCCTCTTGATGAAAAGTCGAAGCAAAACGACTTTTGGGATGTTGCTACCGGGCGTAAGTCAGTTATGGGATTAAGCCTTGCTCTGCCCATGGATAGCTTGTTTGTATATGGAGAAGTACTGCAGGACAGGAATGTAAAGGAAACTGAATACGGACAATATATCAACCTCACTGCCAGCAATTATGGCCACACATTGCGTCAAGTGCTCGCAAACGGCAGCTGGGATGCCGCCGATGTTACCAATTGGAGTCACCCGGTAAATCCATATAACCTTGTTACCTGGGTAGAATCGCACGACACTTATTGCAATGCCCATGAATCGGCTGGCCTTGCCAATGAGCAAATACGCATGGGGTGGGTATTCCTGGCCGCACGCCAAAATGGCACACCGCTGTTTTATTCTCGTCCGAACAATAGCACGCGCGACAATGTGTGGGGCGACAATATCGTGGGAGCGCGTGGAAATGATGAATTTTTCCATCCCGAAGTTGTGGCCGTCAATAAGTTCCGCCGCATGATGCACGGGGAGGCCGAAACTCTATATTTCAGTTCCGACAGCAAAGTGGCCGAAGTGTGCCGTGGCAAAAAAGGTGCAGCGATAGTGAACGTGAGTGGCGAAGAAGTGGCATTGTCGATAAAAACTTCACTGCCTAATGGCAAATATCAAGATGCTGTGTATGGAACACAGTTTACCGTGAAAGGTGGCAACTTGACTGGAACAGTGAAGCCATATACATCTTACATTTTAGTCAAGGATTAAATTTGAATTTATGTGCGCAATGTTGCAAATGTGTGGCAGGTGGCCATAGTTTGCAGCATTGCAACATATAGAATTATGACATTTTAACATTGTTGGCGGTTATTATCCACGACAAAGGGAAAAATGGCCATCGCAGGCTTTGCATGAAAAGAATGTCGGGGCAATTTTAGTTATATTAGTCTTTGTCAAGCATGGAGCTAATGGCAGATATTTAGGAAAATTCTTTTTTTTTGTCTATATTTGCCCCGTCAATATAATTTAGATTGGATTAGATGCTGTATGTTAGAGACCACAGAAAAGCCGGATTTGATATTTGAAACAAGCTGGGAAGTGTGTAACAAAGTTGGCGGCATATATGCCGTTCTTTCTACAAAAGCAAAGACTTTGCAGAATGATTTCAAAGACAAGGTTATATTTATAGGACCAGATATATGGAGCAAGGACAATCCGTGTCCTTTTTTCAAAGAATCAAAAACATTATTGCAGGAATGGCGCAAGCAGGCAGTGTTTCCGTTAGGCATGGAAATACGCGTAGGCCGGTGGACTATTCCCGGCAATCCCATAGTGATACTCGTAGATTACAAGGCACTGTTTACCTACAAGGACGAACTTTACGCCCAAATGTGGAATAAGTTCAGTGTGGACTCGCTGCATGCCTACGGCGACTATGACGATAGTTGTATGTTTGCATACGCTGCGGCGTTGGTAATAGAGAGTATATATCTCGACAAGTACAACGATGGCAAGAGCAAAATCATAGCCCACTTCGATGAATGGACCACTGGGATGGGGCTGTTGTACTTGAAGTCGCATATGCCCAGCATAGCGACGGTGTTCACCACGCACGCCACGAGCATAGGCCGCAGTATATGCTGCAACAACAAGCCGCTTTATGACTACCTTCAAGGGTATAATGGCGACCAAATGGCCGGTGAGCTAAATATGCAATCGAAACACTCGCTTGAAAAGGCTGCAGCATGGAATGCCGACAGCTTTACTACTGTGAGTGAGGTGACGGCAAGGGAATGTGTGCAGTTGCTTGGCCGCAAGCCGCTCGTGACCCCTAACGGTTTTGAACAGACTTTTGTGCCGGCAAAAAAAGATTACCCCAACAAGCGAGCTGCCGCACGCGAGAGAATGCTATGTGCTGCCCGTGCATTGACTGGCATAAATTTCATCGACGATAATACATTCATAGTTGCAACTGCGGGGCGGAACGAATTCCGCAACAAGGGATATGATGTGTTCATCGATGCAATGAACAGCATCCGCAACACCCCGTGTGCCGACGGGAAGAAGGTGATTGCGTTCATGTTTGTCCCTGCTTGGGTTGACGAACCGCGTCGCGACCTTGCCGCAGCAATGAGCGCAGGCAAGTGCACCGGGCTTGAAAACTCGATAATAACGCACACATTGCACAACTATTCGCAAGATGCGATATATGGCAAGATAAATTACCTAGGGATGCATTATTCTAGCGATGACCATTTCGTGATTATATACGTTCCGTCGTATCTCAACGGAAATGATGGCATATTCGATATGGCATATTATGATTTGCTGCCCGGGCTTGATTGCACCGTATTTGCGTCATATTACGAGCCGTGGGGATATACTCCGCTCGAAAGCATAGCATTCGGTGTGCCGACCATCACAACCGACCTTGCAGGGTTCGGGCAGTGGGTGCTCGACACTTTTGAAAATGGTTTTGCAACTTGTGGTGTGAAAGTGCTTCACCGTAACGATTCTAATTACAACGATGTGGTGTCGCAAATAGCAAGCAACGTATTGCAACTCATATCGACCGATGCAAAGGCCATGGACAAGATAAGAGGGGATGCCGCATCGACGTCGAAACAAGCTCAGTGGAAGCAATTTATAAAGTATTATTATGAATCTTATCGTGAAGCCTTGTCGAATGTGACCAATCAAGGCCATAACGTATAAAGAAATTAACTAACCCAAAATATCACAAAATCGAAAATGAAACTACAAGTTAGTAACACCAATTCCCCTGCATGGAGGGATTTGACTGTTAAATCAGAACTTCCCGCAAAGTTGAAGATGCTGGAAGAATTGGCAAAGAACCTTTGGTGGGTTTGGAATAGCGAAGGCAAAGCATTGTTCCACGACTTGGATCGAGACCTGTGGAGAGAAACAGGACAAAATCCGGTCATGCTGTTGCAACAATTGAGCTATGACCGCTACGAGGCTATCCTTGAAGATAAAGCCATGATGGCTCGCATCGAGAAAGTATATTCCGACTTCAAGGAATATATGAAAGTGCCTATGCGCACCGATGTGCCTTCGATTGCATACTTCAGCATGGAATTTGGCCTGTGCGGAGCTTTGAAGATATATTCAGGCGGCCTTGGTATCTTGGCCGGTGACTACATAAAGGAGGCTTCTGACTCGCGTATTGACATGGTGGCAGTTAGTTTCTTGTATCGTTACGGGTATTTCACCCAAACGCTTGCCATGGACGGACAGCAGATAGCAAACTATGAGCCGCAAAATTTCAATCAATTGCCTATTGAGCCTGTGCTTGATGAAAATGGCAATCACATGCTGCTTGAAGTTCCTTATCCGGGCCGTATCATTTATTCGCGTATATGGAAGGTCAATGTGGGTCGCATGAACCTTTACTTGATGGATACCGACATCGACTTGAACTCGGAGTACGACCGCTCGATTACCCACATGCTTTATGGCGGTGACTGGGAAAACCGCATCAAGCAGGAATATTTGCTTGGCATCGGCGGTGTATTGATGCTGAAAAAGCTGGGCATCAAGCCGCAGCTTTACCATTGCAACGAAGGTCACGCTGCATTGCTTAACCTGCAACGTCTTGTAGATTACGTGCAGGGTGAAGGCTTGACATTTAACCAAGCTCTTGAAGTGGTACGTGCCACTTCTCTATATACGGTGCACACTCCTGTGCCTGCCGGGCATGATTACTTCGATGAATCGTTGTTTGGCAAATACATGGGCGAGTTCCCCGAAAAATTAGGTATCTCGTGGGCCGACCTTATGAACATGGGTCGCGAAAATCCCGACACAAATGAGCGTTTCAGCATGAGCGTGTTTGCACTTAATACTTGCCAAGAGGCAAATGGCGTAAGCTGGCTGCATGGCGAGGTGTCTAAGAAAATGTTCCAGGGCATTTGGAAAGGTTATACATGGGAAGAGTCGCATGTGTCGTATGTTACCAATGGCGTACACATGCAGACGTGGGCTGCTACTGAATGGAAAGAATTCTACGCCGATTTGTTTGGCGAAGGCTACCTTGAGGCTCAAAGCGATGAAAAGACGTGGGCTCCGATACTCAAGGCCAAGGACGAGGATATATGGGCACTTCGCATGAAGCTCAAGAACAAGCTCATTGAGTTCATAAAGAAAGATTTCACTGCATCGTGGCTTAAGAACCAGGGCGACCCGACACGCATATTGTCGATTGTTGAGAAAATCAACCCCAATGCGCTGATGATAGGTTTCGCTCGTCGTTTTGCTACTTACAAGCGTGCGCACCTGCTCTTTACCGACCTTGACCGCTTGTCGAAGATTGTCAACAACGAGAAATTCCCGGTTCAATTCATATTTGCTGGTAAGGCTCACCCTGCCGATGGCGGTGGTCAGGGCTTGATTAAGCGCATCATTGAAATTTCGCGTATGCCGCAGTTCCTTGGCAAGATTATATTCCTTGAGAATTACGACATGATTCTTGCCAAGCGCCTTGTCAGTGGTGTGGATATATGGTTGAATACACCTACCCGTCCGCTCGAAGCATCGGGAACCTCGGGTGAAAAGGCCGAGATGAACGGTGTGCTTAACTTCTCGGTAAAAGATGGTTGGTGGTATGAAGGCTACCGCGAAGGTGCAGGTTGGGCATTGACCGACAAGCGCACATACACCGACCAAGGCCAGCAAGACAAGCTCGACGCTGCTACTATATACTCGATGCTCGAAAACGAAATTATACCGCTTTACTTCGCCAAGAACAGCAAGGGTTATTCGCCCGAGTGGATACAGTATATAAAGAACTCTATCGCCCATATTGCGCCTCACTACACCATGACGCGCATGATTAACGATTACATCAACCGTTTTTATTGCAAGGAAGGCAAGCGTTCGGCAGAGTTGAAGGCCAACAATTATGCCAAGGCAAAGGAAATTGTTGCTTGGAAAGAAAATGTGGCATCGAAGTGGAACGACATTCATGCCGTTGACATTCAGGTGTCGGATGCTTTGAAGACAACTGCTGTGAATGGTGACGAATTTGAGGCTACAGTGGTTCTTTATACTGCCGGCCTTGGTAAAGACCTCGGCGTGGAACTTGTGGTATATAGCGATGCTGACCGCGATTCAAAGCTTGTTGACAGGATACCGCTTGCAATCACCAAGACCGAAGGCGACAACCTTACATATTATGTAAAAGACAAAATCAAATATGCAGGTTCGTTCCGCTACGCATTCCGTGTATATCCCAACAATAGCGACCTTCCTCACCGTCAGGACTTCGCTTATGTGAAGTGGTTGTAATCTGAATTTGACAGTTGTGTCATAAATCTAAGTGCGTTTCTTTACTCCAAAGGAAGAAACGCACTTTTTTCATATCGTATATTTTCGGAAATTTCTGCAAAGTGCACTTGCTGCATTTCGGCGTAAGCGATGCTTATACGTAAAAAGAGGGAAAAGCCTGTTGAGCTTAGCTGCCAACAGGCTTTTTTGTGCCATTTTCGTGGGTGTTATTGTATTGTTACCAAGGTGTAAAACGATTGTTATGCTCGTAACCGAATTGTCACAGCAGTGAAAAACAGTTGTTACAGTAAAGGTGGAAATTTGCACTGTGAAAAAAGAAGTGTAATATAGGTATTAACAGTAATGAAGAAAAGTAGAATTTGTTTTAGGTTTATTCTTTTGATATTTACAGGATTGGTTGCATTGACGGCCGATGCTGCGGCACTGAAAGGACGTGTGACCGACGAGAATAACGAACCGCTGATAGGAGCTACCGTGACGCTGCCGAGTGCCGGTATCACGGTGGCGACTGATGTCGATGGCAATTATGAAATTCCAGGGTTGCGCAATGGCAAATACATGGTTGAGGCCTCGTATGTGTTTTACAAAACGCAGTCTAAAGAAGTCGATGTTGAAGGGTTGTCAACGGTAGATTTTATGATGGAGTCGGAAAGTCAGACACTGGGTGAAGTGGTGGTAACGGCGCAAGCCCGTCGAGACTCGGAAGGCACAATAGTCAATCTGCAAAAAAACAGCCTTGTGGTGCAGTCGGGTGTGTCGGCTCAGCAGATAAGCCGTACACAAGATAGCGATGCCTCGGAGGTTATAAAGCGAGTGCCTGGCATAAGCCTCATAGAAGACCGTTTTGTGATGGTGCGTGGACTGTCGCAACGCTATAACAATGTGTGGCTTAACAATAGTGCAGTGCCGAGCAGCGAGGCCGATTCTCGGGCATATTCGTTTGACATGATACCATCGTCACAGCTCGATAACATGATTATAATAAAGTCGCCGTCGCCCGAATATCCGGCCGACTTCAGTGGCGGTTTTGTGATGATTAATACCAAGGATATTCCGGCTACGAACTTTTTCAAAGTTTCGCTTGGGGGTAGCATCAATGATAACACACATTTCAGCAACTTCGAGTATGCGCTTGGCAGTGGAACCGATTTTCTTGGATTTGACAGTGGGTTTCGCAGTTTGGATGGCGGCATTAACGGCGCGCTTAACAGTATAGCCGGTAACGGTATCGATGTGAAAAACAATGGTTTCAATAATGATTGGCGTATCCGCAATAAGAGGCCGGTGGCCGATGTATCGTTCAATGCCGAACTCAATCGTCGCTGGATAGGCGAGGAGGGTCAGACGTTTGCATTGCTTGGAACATTGAATTACGGCAATAGTTACCGCACCATCTTGAATATGGAAAATTCGCTCTTTGGTGCATACGACACGGCTAACGACCGCCCGGTGTATTTGCGTAATAGTCAGGACAACCAGTATAACCACTATGCCAAGGTGGGTGCGATGCTGAACTTGACATATCTGAGTGCCGATGGAAACAACAGATATGAGTTCAAGAACATATTCAACCAGATAGGCCGTGACCGTTACACTTGGCGTGTGGGTATAGATGCACAGAGCAACAATGAGCAGAGTGCCGAATATTATTATATGAGTCGCACGACGTATAACGGGCAATTTACTGGTCGCCACCAGTTGGCTGATGACCGCCGTCTTGATTGGAGCGTTGGCTATGCATACGCCAATAATTGTATGCCCGACCGTCGCCGATATGTGGTGAATGATGCCATCGACCGTGGCCACCTTGGCTTGACGAGTGCCAATGACATTGAACGCGAATTCACGCGCTTGAACGAACATACGGCATCGGTCAATGTTAATTTCCGCGATAAGTATGAGGTAGGGGCGATTGAACCCGAATTGAGAGTTGGCGTTTATAGCGATTACCGTACTCGCAGTTATCGTGCAAGAGATTTCATTTATACTTATAATGCGGCTAACAATACTCTGCCTTCGGGTTTCATGTACATGGATATACCTAATGAGTTGCTTGTTGATGCAAATTATGGTGCCGACAAATTGTATATGCTTGAGAATGTGCGCTGGACTAACAATTATGATGGAAATAACCGCCTTGTGGCAGGTTATGTGGGCGTAAACATACCGCTGAACAAGTTCAATGTGTATGCCGGCGTGAGATATGAATATAACAAGATGGAACTTATAAGCAACACTCGCGACTATGAGGAGAGTCCACGCAGTTTGTTCTATGACACAAGTGATTTCTTCCCATCGGTGAATGCGACGTATAAATTTTCGGACAAGCATCAGGCACGAATGTCATACGGGCGCAGCATTAATCGCCCTGAGTTCCGTGAAGTGTCGCCGTCGGTTTATTACGATTTCGACCTTGCCAGCAACGTGCAGGGAAACACCGACCTTAAATCGGCATACATCGACAATGTGGACTTGAGCTACGAGTTCTATCCTGCAACTGGGGAATTAGTGTCGGTGTCATTGTTCTACAAGCATTTTAAGAATCCGATAGAATGGACTTATACCGTAAATGGCGGTACGAGCCTCACATATTCGTATGAGAATGCCGAGGGAGCCAACACATACGGTGTGGAACTGGAAATAAAGAAGAACCTTGGTTTCATAGGGCTTGACGACTTTGGCATAAACTTTAATGGTGCATTGATAAAGAGTAAGGTGGTGTTCCCCGAAGGGTCGAAAGAGAAAGACCGCCCCATGCAGGGCCAATCGCCATACCTCATCAACGCCGGCATCTTCTATCAGCCTCGCGACCTTGGGCTTAATGTGGCATTGCTTTACAATCGCATAGGCAAGCGCATCGTGGGTGTGGGCCGCAGCCTTGGAAACGGCGACAATGTGGTCAATATCCCTGATTCATACGAAATGCCGCGTAACACACTCGACTTGAGTGCCTCGAAAAAATTTGGCGACCATTTTGAGGTTAAACTTTCGTTACGCAATATTTTGTCGGAAGATGTGTCGTATAAGCAATTTGAAACTACCCCACATGGCGAAGTGGAGGAGGTGACGCGCCAATTCGACCCCGGACGTAACTACTCGGTGAGCGTGAGCTATTCATTCTAAAGTTGAACATATTATAATTAGAAACATATAATCATTCATTAAACATTTAACAAACACAGAAACAACATGAAGTTTAAAAGTTATTTTGTTTATGCCTTGATGGCAGGTGTATCGGTGATGTCGGTAGCTTGTAGCGATGACGAAAACACCCCTGGTGAGGGAGTTGGTTATGAATGGGGTGATGACAATGGTGCAGTAAGCTGCAACAACCTGCTGTTTAACGAAGATGGTTCGGAAAATCCTAATGGAACTGTAATAGGCAATGGAGACAGGGACTTCGTTTTCACTGGCAACCAGACATTAAAGAAAGGTACTTACCTGCTTAAGGGGTGGGTTTACATAGGGAATGGTGCACAATTGACCATTGAGCCTGGTACTGTGATAAAAGGCGACAAGACTACTATGGCATCGCTCATAGTTGAAAAGGGTGGCAAACTGATAGCCCAGGGTACTGCTACCGAGCCAATCGTGTTCACGTCTAATTCGCCCAAGGGTCAGCGCAAACCTGGCGACTGGGGCGGTGTTATCATTTGCGGTCAGGCTCGTAACAACCAGCAGAGCGATATGCAGATTGAAGGTGGTCCTCGCAGCCATCATGGTGGTAACAACGATGCTGATAATTCGGGCGTGTTGAGCTACGTTCGCATTGAGTTTGCCGGGTATCCTTTCCAGCCCGACCAGGAGATAAACGGCTTGACACTTGGCTCAGTCGGTAGCGGTACCAAAATCGACCATGTGCAGGTATCGTTCAGCAACGATGACTCATACGAATGGTTTGGCGGCACGGTTGACTGCAAGTATCTTGTGGCTTACCGTGGTTGGGACGACGATTTCGATACCGACAATGGTTTCAGCGGTAACGTGCAATTCTGCTTGTCGGTTCGCGACCCCCGTATAGCCGATACGTCGAAGTCTAACGGTTTCGAGTCGGACAACTGTAGCGATGGAACGGCCATCGAACCCTACACCACTTGCACATTCAGCAACGTGACTTTTGTTGGCCCGTGCGGACGCGACGGATTCGAAAACACGGCTAATGATTACATCAATGGTGGTGACTATTTCCCCAACAATGGTTCTGCTCTTGGTCAATTCCAGTCGGCAATGCAAGTGCGCCGTGGCAGCCGCTTGAACTGCTACAATTCGGTGGCAGTGGGTTTCCCCATTGGAATAATAATTGACGGCCAACGTGGCAACACGGTTGAAATGGCAAAGAATGGCACGGTGAAGATTCAAAACGTGTGGTTTGCCGATATGGATATACTTGGTAGCGATTTCAACGGGGTGTATGATGATGTGCTTTACGATGCTGTGAATGATAAGGTGATAGATGAAAATCAAGTTTCTTATTCGCATACTTACTTCTTGTCTCAACCGGGCAATAAAATGATTGAAGATGCAGCCTCGCTGATGCTTGGCGATCCAGGTAATGTAGGTGCAAATGTAATGCCGCAGGCTGGCAGCCCGCTGTTGACAGCTGCCTCATTTGAAGGTGTTGATGGCATGGATAATGTGAGCTACATAGGTGCATTTGCAGCCGATGATAATTGGATGGAAGGTTGGACTAATTTTGACCCGAATAACACTGATTATTAATCTATCTTGAAAAATATCACACTATAAATCGTGGTTGCTGCTCTGCCTTGTGAGCAGCAACCTTTTTTTAGAATAAGTGATAAATTATATTGTGGTGTATTGATATTTTAATCGTATTGTTACCTGGTTGTAACAAAATGAGGCTAATTTTGCATTGTAATCAGAAAGGAGTTCTATATTTTCAATAATAAAGGCTTGATACTTCACACCTTCTAATACGAGTTGGTTAATACGAGAAAATGGTGTATTGACAATCGCAATACATTCTGTAAATATCGTTTATGAGAAAGCCCCCTGCAGTGATTGTACGGGGCTTTTTTATGTGTATTACTCCAAAATTATGTTTAACTTTGCGAAAATAACATATCACACACCGACATGAAGATAGGATTTGATGCCAAGCGGGCAGTTAACAACAAGACAGGGCTGGGCAATTATAGCAGGCTTGTGGTGGATGTGCTTTCGGAATATTATCCCGAAAACCAGTATTTGTTATATGCTCCGAAGATGAAATACAACAATCGCCTTGAACCGCTGCTTGGCAGGGGGAATATTAGCCTTGTCTTGCCGAAACGCGGCATAGACCAGCGGCTGTCCGGATTGTGGCGTGTGGGAAATGGCATTGTGCGCGATTACAGCAGTGATGGCATAGATATTTTTCATGGACTGAGCAATGAATTGCCGCTTTCGCACAATACTGTGCCAACGGTTGTGACCATTCACGACTTGATATTTTTGTATTACCCATATTGTTACAAACCGGCTGATAGGCTTATATATAATTATAAATTTCGCAAAGCGTGCGAGAACAGTAATCGCATAATTGCGGTGAGCCATTGCACTAAACGAGATATAGTGAGGAGCTATGGTATATGTGCCGACAAGATTGATGTCGTGTACCAAGGGTGTGACGAAGGGTTCAAAGTTAAGCGTAGCGAAGAAGAGAAAGCTGCGGCGAGAAAAAAATACAATCTTCCCGAAGGGGAGTTTATCTTATACGTCGGCACGGTTGAAGAGCGCAAGAATGTGTTGTTGGCCGTGAAAGCTTTGAGGGCTGTTGCTGATGCGTCGTTGCCTCTTGTTATCGTAGGCAGGGAGACCCATTATGCCCAAAAGGTAAAAGAGTATGCAGCCAAGTATAATATTGGTGGCAGGGTATTGTTTAGGCAAATACATTTCGGAGACTTGCCTGCAGTGTACCAGTCGGCGGCGGTATTTGTTTATCCGTCACGCTATGAAGGATTTGGTATCCCGGTGCTTGAGGCTTTGTGCAGTGGTGTGCCGGTGGTGGCTGCCACAGGGTCGTGCCTTGAAGAAGCCGGGGGAGAAGGCAGCCGCTATGTTAATCCCGATGACGTGGATGGAATGGCTGTGGCAATAGATGAAATACTTGGCAACAGCCAGTTGCGCGGCATGATGATAGATAAAGGATATTGCCATGCGAGCAGGTTCACGCGTGAAAGTATTGCTGAGAATGTAATGGGTGTTTATAAAAAAATATTAGGAAAAAGGGAATGATGGAAAAATTATTGGACGTGGAAGAACGTGAGCGTCGTGGAATGGAAAATTTCAAGCGAGGGTATAATTGCGCACAATCGGTGGTGTTGGCTTTTGCCGATGTGTATGGTCTTAGCGAAGATATGGCTTTGCGAGTATCGGCATCGTTTGGGGCTGGCATAGGGAGAATGAGGCTCACTTGTGGCGGTGCCAATGGAATGTTCCTGCTTGCTGGGCTTGAGAATGGCTCGGTAGTGGCAGGCGACTTGAAAGGCCGCGGCGATAATTATAAATTGGTTCAGGAACTTGCCGCAAGGTTCAAGCAGGAAGTTGGTTCGCTGATATGCGCCGAATTACTTGGGCTGAAACCAGGTGCTAAAGAAGGTGCGATGCCGAGTGAGCGCACGGCAGAGTATTACCGCAAGCGTCCATGTGTGGGTATGGTGGGACTTGGGTGCCGCATATATGCCGAGATGCTTAATGAACGCCGCAGTGGCAAAGAGAGTGAATAAAGGTATTTGTTAATTGAATAGAAAAAGTTGTACGGCATGATAACTGCTGAAAATTTTTTACTGATAGGGTCGGCATTGATATTCATAAGTATATTGATAAGCAAGGCTGGTTATAAGTTTGGCATCCCCACGTTGTTCTTGTTCCTGCTGATAGGTATGTTTTTTGGCAGCGACGGGCTTGGAATACAGTTTAACAGCGCAGAAGATGCCCAATTGATAGGTATGATGGCACTGAGCATTATACTGTTTTCGGGCGGTATGGATACCAAAATCAGTGAAGTGAGACCTGTGCTTGCACAAGGTGTGCTGCTATCGACTGTGGGCGTGTTGTTGACTACCATTCTTACGGGGGTGTTTATATTTTATATTTCGGGTTGGAGCAGCACAAACATACAGCTCGGGTTATTGACATCGATGTTGCTTGCAGCTACCATGTCGTCAACTGATTCAGCATCTGTATTCAACTTGCTGCGCTCGCAACGCATGAACTTGAAATATAACTTGCGCCCGATGCTTGAACTTGAAAGCGGTAGCAACGACCCTATGGCTTATATGCTCACCATAGTGCTAATTCAAGTCATAAACAGCGGTGGTGATTGGAGCCTTGGCATAGTGGCTCGTGACCTTGGGTTGCAATTCCTTTTTGGCGGTGTCATTGGCTATGCTGCCGGTAAGTTTGGTGTGTGGCTTATAAACAGGGTGAATTTGTCGAATGCATCGTTGTATCCCATTTTATTGTTGAGCCTTGTTTTTGTCACATTTACACTTACCGACTTGGTGAAAGGCAACGGTTATCTTGCCGTGTATATAACTGGAGTTATCGTGGGCAATGCGCGGTTGGTCAACAGAAAGGAAATCAATACATTTATGAACGGGTTAACATGGCTTGTGCAGATAGTCATGTTCCTCTCGCTCGGGCTGCTTGTCAATCCGCACGAAATGCTTGGCATGGCGGGTAGTGCATTGCTCATAGGCGTATTCATGATACTGGTGGCTCGTCCGTTGAGCGTTTTTGCTTGCCTGTTGCCTTTTCGCAAGATGAGCGGTAAGGCTCGCTTGTTTGTGTCGTGGGTGGGATTGCGAGGTGCTGTACCCATCATTTTTGCCACCTATCCTGTGGTTGCGAATGTTCCAGGTGCTGATTCGGTTTTCAATGTGGTGTTTTTCATAACGCTGTTGTCGTTGTTGCTGCAAGGCATGACCATTTCGACTGTGGCGCGTTGGCTGAAGTTAGACCTGCCTTTGCAACGCGAAGGCAATGAATTTGGAGTGGAAATCCCCGAGGAGATAGATACTCAGTTGAGGGATGTGACCCTCTCGGCCGAAGATTTGCTTGGAGGCAACCGGCTTGCCGACATGAACCTGCCGGCTGGAACACTCGTAATGCTGGTAAAGCGAGGCAATGAATTTATGATACCCAATGGCAGCCTTGAACTGCACGTGGGCGACAAGTTGCTGGTAATTTCTGAAAATCGACAGCAACAGATAGAGAATGATAAAAGCAGGCTGTTGTGACCGCACAATAAGTTTTTTATTCATTTATGAACTGCTTTTAAGAAAAATGTAAGTCGAACACAAATAAATGTATGCAGGTGCTACGGAATTAGAAAAAAATTAGTAATTTTGCAGCCTGCAAGATTGTTAAAAAACAAGAAAGTACGAATGCAGATAGTTTATAACATTAAAAAGACAACAAACAATAAACTATGAAGCTATTACAAGCTAAACTCTCTCAATACCAGGAGCCACAAAAGGCCAAAGCATTAGGAATTTACCCTTATTTTAGGGAAATTGAGAGCGAACAAGACACCGAAGTATATATCAAGGGCAAGAAAGTGTTGATGTTCGGGTCGAACAGTTATATGGGCCTGACTAACCACCCCAAGGTGAAAGAGGCAGCAATCGAGGCCATAAAGAAATATGGTACAGGTTGCGCCGGCTCTCCGTTCCTTAACGGTACTTTGGATATTCACAAAGAGCTTGAGGCTCGTCTTGCTGCTTTTGTGGGTAAGGAAGATGCAATGATTTATTCGACGGGATTTGAGGTAAATCTTGGCGTTGTGTCGTGCATTACCGGTCGGGAAGACTACGTATTGCTCGACGAGCAAGATCATGCATCGATAATCGAAGGTCGTCGCTTGTCGTTCTCCACTGCATACAAATACAAGCACAACGATATGGCCTCGCTGGAAACGCAGTTGCAGAAATGCGCACCCGACAAAGTGAAACTTATCGTCACCGACGGTGTATTCTCGATGGAAGGCGATGTTGCAAACCTTCCGGAGATTGTACGCCTTGCCAAAAAATATGATGCAACCGTAATGGTTGACGAGGCACATGGTATAGGCGTGTTTGGAAAGCAAGGACGCGGTACTTGCGACCACTTCGGTGTAAGCGATGATGTGGACTTGATTATGGGTACGTTTAGCAAGTCGTTCGCATCGCTTGGAGGCTTTATAGCTTGTGACAAGTCGATAACTAATTACTTGCGCCACCACTCGCGTTCGTATATTTTCACGGCAAGCATTACTCCTGCATCGACGGCTGCTGCAAATGCCGCCCTTGACATAATGCTTAATGAACCGGAACGCCAGCAACACCTGTGGGACTTGACGCACTACGCGCTTGAAGGGTTCCGCTCGATGGGGTGCGAAATAGGCCACACTTCCACGCCGATAATCCCGTTGTTTATCCGCGACAACAATAAGACATTCGCCATTACACGCGACTTGATGAACGAGGGCATATTTGTCAACCCGGTAGTGTCTCCGGCTGTTGCATCTCACGACACGCTTATTCGTTTCAGCTTGATGGCAACGCATACAAAGGAACAAGTGACCGAGGCGCTTGAGAAAATACATAAGGTATTCCGTAGCTACGGATTGGTGGAATAATAGCACCATTACCTCTATATCGCAAACGGCGAGGGTGTGTATAGTAACGCACTCTCGCTGCTTTTTTGTGATAGAATTATTAATTTTGTAATGTTGAAAAATGTTCACCAGTATGGGAAATACATATAAAGCTATCAAAAGCAAGCATTATATACAGAACCTTATTGAAGAAGGGGAGCATGAGCATCAAGATTTCAAGTACCAAATCTCGGACGCGCGAAAAATAGCCCGTAGCATATCGGCTTTTGCAAACAATAGCGGCGGGCGATTACTCATAGGGGTGAAAGACAACGGGAACATAGCCGGAGTGGAAAGCGACGAAGAAATATACATGATAGAGCAGGCTGCCACAATGTATTGCCGCCCTTCGCAGCAGGTAACTTTTTCGATATACAAGGTGGAAGGGAAGATTGTGTTGAAGGTTGACATAGCACCGGCTACATCGAGGCCTGTGCAGGCTCAGGATGACGACCGCAAATGGCGGGCATATTATCGTGTAGCCGATGAAAATATATTGGCTCACCCGTTGCAGGTGAAATTGTGGAGACGCATCAATGAAAATGATGATGGGGCGCAATTCACTTTCAGCAAAGTTTCTCACGGGTTAATTGATTATATAAGCCAATCGGGAGGCGTGACAGTTGACGATTGCATGAAACAGATGCACATATCACGCGCGGCAGTCGAAGATATGGTAATAGCATTGTGCCGCATGGGGGCTGCGGCCATGGATTATAGTGATGGCCGTTTCCTAATCATAGCCAAAGCTGCTGGTATGCAGTAATCGTAAAAATATTTGTAGAAAAACAAAACAGTTCCTAACTTTGCGGAAAATTTTTAGAAAGTGCGTAAAATGGAGAAAAAGTTCAATGAATATGCCGGTTTCAGTCTTTCAAGCATAAATAATGAAATCTTGGAGAAATGGGACCGTGAAAATGTATTTGCCCAAAGCATAGCCACCCGTGACGGTGCGCCTTCATTCGTGTTTTATGAAGGGCCTCCGTCGGCCAACGGTATGCCTGGTATTCACCATGTTATGGCTCGCACCATAAAGGATGTGGTGTGCCGTTTCAAGACGATGAAAGGCTATAAGGTGATGCGCAAAGCAGGGTGGGATACTCATGGGCTGCCTGTTGAACTTGCCGTAGAAAAGTCGCTTGGTATAACCAAGGAGGACATTGGCACAAAAATCTCTGTTGACGAATATAACGCAGCATGCCGCAAGGAAGTGATGAAATATACCAAGGAGTGGGAAGACCTCACACACTTGATGGGTTACTGGGTGGACATGAAGCACCCCTACATCACATACGAAAACAGTTATATCGAGACTCTGTGGTGGCTGTTGAAACAATTGTATAATAAGGGGCTGTTATATAAAGGTTATACGATACAGCCTTATTCTCCGGCAGCCGGAACTGGGCTTAGCTCGCACGAGCTGAACCAACCGGGTTGTTACCGCGATGTGAAAGATACTACGGTAACGGCCGAATTCAAGGTTGTAGATGACGGAAATGCTGTTTTGAAAGAAATAGTTGAAAAGGCCGATGAACCTTTTAAAGGGAATGTCAATTTCTTGGCATGGACAACTACTCCGTGGACTTTGCCGTCGAACACGGCATTGTGCGTAGGACCTAAAATCGACTATGTAGCTGTGGAAAGTTACAACCCATATACAGGCACGGCAGGAGTGTATATCATGGCCAAGCAATGTATTGGGAACTATTTCAATGCAGCGGGTGCCGATATGCCGCTTGAAGAATACAAGCAGGGCGACAAGGTGGTGCCATATCGAGTAATAGCTGAATTTTCCGGTCCGCAATTAGTGGGGATGAAGTATGAGCAATTGTTCCCATGGGTTAAGCCGGTGGATAAAGTCGGTGACAAGATTGAAATAAACGAAAACGGTTTCCGTGTGATACCGGGCGATTATGTAACCACCGAGGATGGCACAGGGATTGTGCACATTGCGCCAACTTTTGGTGCCGATGATGCTTTTGTAGCTAAGGCAGCCGGAATACCGTCGTTGTTTATGATAAACAAAAAAGGCGAAACTCGTCCGATGGTTGACTTTACCGGCAAGTATTGGTTGATGCAAGACCTTGATGCCGATTTTGTATCGAGCTGCGTCAACGCCGACCTCTATAAAGAATATGAGGGTGCGTATGTGAAGAATGCATACGACCCACGTTTCAATGAGGGTGGAAAGTATGACGAGGCGGCTGCAAATAAGGCAGAGGATTTGAACATCTATATCTGCATCAAGATGAAACAGGCCGGTACGGCTTTCAAGATAGAAAAGCATGTGCACAGTTATCCACATTGCTGGCGCACCGATAAGCCTGTGCTTTATTATCCGCTTGACAGCTGGTTTATTCGTTCGACTGCTTGCAAGGAGCGAATGGTAGAACTGAACAAGACCATACGCTGGAAACCTGAATCGACAGGCACAGGGCGTTTTGGCAATTGGCTTGAAAATCTTAATGACTGGAATTTGAGCCGTAGCCGTTATTGGGGAACTCCGTTGCCTATATGGCGCAGTGAAGAAGGGGAAGAAAAGTGCATAGGCAGCATAGCCGAACTGAGCGAAGAAATCGACAAGTCGGTGGCCGCAGGATTTATGCAGAGCAACCCGTTCCGCGACAAAGGCTTTGTGGTGGGCGATTACAGCGAAGAAAATTATCATAGGATTGATTTGCACCGTCCGTATGTCGATGATATAATTTTGGTATCGGAGAGCGGTAAGCCCATGAAACGTGAGCTTGACTTGATTGATGTGTGGTTTGATTCGGGTTCCATGCCATACGCACAGGAACATTATCCTTTTGAGCATAAGAAGGAGATAGATGGCCGCGTAATTTATCCTGCCGATTTCATAGCCGAAGGCGTGGACCAAACTCGTGGCTGGTTCTTTACTTTGCACGCAATAGCTACAATGGTGTTTGACAGCGTTGCATTCAAGTCGGTTATATCCAACGGGCTGGTACTTGATAAGAACGGCAACAAGATGAGCAAACGGCTTGGAAATGCCGTTGATCCGTTTGTGGCCATTAAGAAGTATGGAGCCGATGCCGTGCGCTGGTATATGATTTCAAATTCATCTCCATGGGATAACTTGAAATTCGATGAAAATGGCGTACTTGAAGTGAGTCGCAAATTCTTCGGAACGCTGTATAACACTTACTCGTTCTTTGCCTTGTATGCGAATGTGGATGGGTTTGATTACAACCAGCCTCAAGTGGCATACGAGGAAAGGCCCGAAATTGACCGATGGATATTGTCGTTGCTTAACAGCTTGGTAAAGGAGGTCAATAAGCAAATGGAGGATTACGAACCGACTAAAGCGGCTCGTGCAATCCAAGACTTTGTGTGCGACAACCTTAGCAACTGGTATGTTAGGTTGAACCGCAAGCGGTTCTGGGGTGGTGAAATGACTACCGATAAATTGTCGGCATATCAGACATTGTACCAATGTTTGAAGACCGTAGCGCAACTTATGGCTCCAGTGTCGCCATTTGTATCTGATCGTATATATCGTGACCTTACCGGCGATGTGGAATCGGTACACATTTCACATTATCCGGTTGCAGATGGTGTTATTGATAGCAAGCTCGAAGAACAAATGCAGGTGGCGCAAGACATAACGTCGATGGTGTTGTCGTTGCGTCGCAAGAAGAACTTGAAGGTAAAGCAGCCGTTGTCGCAAATAATGATACCTGTACTCGATGAAGTGCAAAAACAAGATGTCGAAGCTATGAGCCAGCTTATAATGAGCGAGGTAAATGTGAAAGGCATAAAATTTGTGAGCAATGAGGACGGTGTGCTTGTAAAGCGCGTTAAACCCGATTTCAAGAAACTCGGGCCGAAATTTGGCCCGATTATGAAGCAGCTCTCAAAGCTGATAGCAGGCATGAGCCAAAAGGATATTGTGGAATTTGAAAAAAATGGTCGATTTGATTTCAGTATCGATGGAAATGTTGTCACAATATCTGATGAGGATGCCGAGGTGTATTCTGAAGATATTCCCGGGTGGCTTGTGGCAAACAGTGGTAAATTGACGGTTGCACTCGACATCACAGTCACGGAAGAACTTAAGCGTGAAGGCGTGGCGCGTGAAATAGTCAACCGCATACAGAATTTGCGCAAGAGCAATGATTTTGAAATTACCGATCGCATAAGCGTGAAGATAGTTTGCAGCGAGGCCGTAGCCGATGCAATAAGTGATTTCAAGGAGTATATATCAAAACAGGTTCTTGCTACTGATATAGCGGTTGTGGATAGCCTTGAAGGGGGAGAAACGGTGCAACTCGACGATGAAGATTTGCAGATACTTATCGAGAAGAACTATAAATAACCCTAAACAATTACATATACTATGAGTGAAAAGACCCGTTATTCCGACGAAGAGCTGCAAGAATTCAAAGAAATAATTCTTGCCAAGCTTGAAAAGGCGACTAAAGATTACGAACTATTGAAGTCGAATGTAATGAATTCTGACGGGAATGATACAACCGACACTTCGCCTACATTCAAGGTTCTTGAAGAAGGTGCCAACACGCTTGGCAAAGAAGAAGCCGGCCAACTCGCCCAACGGCAGTTGAAATTCATCCAAAAGCTTCAGGCGGCATTAGTTCGCATTGAGAATAAAACTTACGGGGTGTGCCGTGTGACGGGGAAATTAATTCCCAAGGAACGTTTACGTGCCGTGCCTCATGCCACATTGGCTATAGAAGCTAAAAATTCGGCCAACCGCAAGTGATTTTAACAGGATAAGATGGGGAGCGGCAGTGGGAACTAACTGAGACACGGCCCTCCCTGTTTTGCATGAATATAACATATAAGAGTGAATGAGATTGACTAAAGGTTGGTTGGCAACTATTATAATCGCCGTGATTATTTTGGCCGATCAAATATTGAAGATTTGGGTTAAGACCAACTTTTATTATGGCGAGGAGTATGTCATAACCGATTGGTTCCGTTTAAATTTTATTGAAAACAACGGTATGGCATTCGGCTTTGAATTTGGCAGCAAGCCGGTGCTCACGTGGTTTAGAATCATAGTAAGCGCATTGTTCCTATATTATGTATTCAAGCTGACGCGCCGCAGCAGTGTCAACACCGGGTACCTTACCTGTGTATGTTTGATAACCGCAGGAGCGATAGGTAACATGATTGATTGCGTGTTTTATGGCGTTATTTTTAATGACCCCATGATACCTCAAACGGCCACGATGTTTCCTCCCGAAGGCGGATATGCGTCATTGTTTAACGGGCGTGTGGTGGATATGTTTTATTTCCCTCTCGTTGATTGGTATTGGCCTGAATGGATGCCATTTGTGGGTGGTGAATATTTTGTCTTTTTCCAGCCGGTGTTCAATGTTGCGGATGCATCGTTGAGCGTAGGGGTTATAATCTTGATATTCTTCTTTTCAAAGCATTTGAATTTTGAAGATGTTGGGAAATTGGCCACAAGTGATGAAGTAACCAAAAATAAGGCATAGAAAAGAAATGAAAAAATTGTCGTTGTCGATAGTGGTTGTAATAGCGGCCTTTTTATGGGGCTGCGGCTCACAGCCCGAAGGGGTGATAGCTCAAGGCGATATGGTGGATTTGATGGCCGATATGCACAAGGCAGAAGCTGTCATAGACATGAATAGTGCCCAATTCAACAACGACTCATTAAAGAAAACTATGCGCCAGTCGGTGCTGATGAAGCATGGGGTGACGCAAGCTCAGTTTGATACCACTATGGTGTGGTATGGGCATCATGCCAAGAAATATGGCGAGATGTATGACGAGGTAATCGACAAACTTGATGAGGAAGGACGCGAATTATCTAACATAAAAGGTCCGATAATGCGTGAAGGAATGACGCAGGTGAAACGATACCCGTCGGCAGGCGACAGTGCCGATGTGTGGAGCAAACGCAGAGTGTGGATTGTTTCAAATGAAGGCACAAGTGATAATACCATATTCTTTGAATTCAAAACGCAGTCGGATAACCAAAATGGGGATCGCTATCATTTGTCGTTTAAGTTTACCAATAGCAATAACAATCGATTGGAAGTCTTCGTAGGGGCCGATTATTATGATGGAACATTATCGTATATATATCGAGAATCGGGAACAGAGGGCGTGAACAGATATGTTTTGCAGGGAGATTCGACAAAAAAGGTAAGGCGTGTGTTCGGATATATAAAGGCCGACCCTGATGATAGCGATGTATGTTTTATCGATAGTCTGCAAATGTTGCGTACTCGCTTTAATTCTTCGTTGTACGGTTCTTTTAAACAACAGAAGTGGGTTGGACCACATAACCTTGACCCGGAATACAGGGCTTTGGTAAAAGCTAATCAAGAAAAACAGAAAGCCAAAGAGGTCGCAGCCGAGGCCGCAGAGAAACGTCAAGCAGAGATTGATGCGCAACGTCGCGTCCAACGTCGCAATTACAGGGTGCGTCCGCAAGAAGAAAATGCTAAGGTACTGAATGATAGTGTTGCGGATTAGCAAATGGGAATAAAGCGATATTTATCAAACTATGTGGTCACGACTGGGTGCGTGAAACGGTTGTCGATTGTCGAAGTGGATGGAGGACGATTGGTGTCGATAAAACCGTTTGAGGAGGAGACAGCAGGCACCGAGTATGTGCCGGGAGTGATAGTGGTGGCTGATGGCGCAGCTGCACCATCAATTGAAGAATTGATTAATTGCATAAAAGAGTGTGAGGCCGAAACAGCCGAATGTATGGCAAGATTGCAGGGCGTATGTGACTATGTAGTAGGAGAACGAGTGGTGTTATATAAAATTGATGTGATTGGCCATGGTGTAACTGCCATTATGCCATAGTGTGGCTTTGTGCTCGACGGAGGCTTTAATATTTCCAGTTCTTTTCTATTGGCTATGATAAAATGTGCAAATAAAATGCTATATTTGTAGCACTGATATTACCATTAATAAACAATAAACAAATCAAAACTCATGAAGAAGAGACTCGTGTCGCTGCTGGCTTGCATTTTCTCGGTATTTGCGTGTGCCGTGGCTCAAGATGCCGTGCCGCAGGTTATTCCGGCATTGCAAAGTTGGAAATCAAAAAAAGGCAAATTGGTGATTCCTCAGCAAGGGAAAGTTGTCATTGATCCCACGGCTCAGGCCGATGTTAAAGATGCTGCTACTATCTTGGTGTCGGATTTGGCCGAAATGTTTGGATTAGAGTACAGTGTGGTGGAAGGCAAACCCTCCAAGAATGACATTTATATCACCATTAGTGACAAGGATAAAGAACATGGCGATGAATGTTACCGCATGACAATCGACAAGCAGGTGAAGATTGCCGCACCGACGGCTACCGGGGCTTTTTGGGGTACTCGCACATTGTTGCAAATGATGCATAACCAGCCCGACGGGTTGCAAAAAGGCGAAACCCTCGACTATCCTGAATACCGCAACCGTGGATTTATGCTCGACGTGGGACGCAAGTTCTTTTCGATGGACTATTTGCAAAAGACGGTAAAGGTGATGTCGTTCTACAAGATGAACTTGCTGCAAGTACACCTCAACGACAATGCTTTCGTAGAAGACTTCGACAATGATTGGAAAAAGACGTATTCGGCATTCCGGTTGGAAAGTGAAACATTCCCGGGGTTGACGGCTCTCGATGGCTCTTATACCAAAGACGAATTTCGCGATTTTCAAAAAATGGCATTGCGATATGGTATAATGGTGGTTCCCGAAATAGATGTTCCGGCTCACTCGCTTGCGTTCACTCAATTTGACCCGCGTCTTGCAGCCGACAAGAAAGAGTATGGCATGGATCATCTTGACTTGTACAAGAAGGAAGTGTATGAATTCCTTGATGCGTTGTTTGCCGAATATCTTAGTGGGGATGACCCAGTGTTTGTTGGTCCGTATGTTAACATTGGTACCGATGAATATGACCTTCATGAAGGCGAACAGTTCAGGAAATTCTCGAATTACTATATCGACTATATAAGCAAGTTTGGCAAGCGGCCACGCATTTGGGGCAGCCTAAATATGATGAAGGGCAAGACCGAAGTCGATCTCACTAAGTGCGACGTGAATGCTTGGAATTATGGTTGGATGGGTGCAGACACCGTTTTAAAACAGGGTGGCACGGCCATTAACCTGTGTGACCAGCATTTATACATTGTGCCAGGCATTCACACCTATTATCAAGACTTCCTTGATACAAAATGGCTGTATGAAACATGGAAACCTAACCAAATGAACAGCGGCAATGAATGGGATGCCAAGAACCCTAACTTCCTTGGAGTGATGTTTGCCTTGTGGAATGACCATGCAAAGAATGGAATAAGCCAGCAAGATGCTCATTACCGCACCATGCCGGCTTTGCAAGTGGTGTCGGAACGCTTGTGGCGTGGAAAAAATTCAGACAATGTTCCTTATGAAAAGTTTGAGGCGTTGTGTGCTACCACTCCCGAGGCTCCTGGCGTGAATATGCTTGCACGTGTAAAAGGCAATGTTGATGTGACTGCTCTCGGGAATGTAGTAGAATTGACCGGAAAAGATTCGGTTCAGACAGCCGTTGCTGCTGTTGGTTATCCGTATAGCGTGGAATTTGAAATATATGCCGACAAGGATGGCCAAGTGCGCAGTGGAATATTGTTCCAAGATGGTTTTTCAAAATTTTTAACCAATTGGGGTGGTGCAGGCAAGTTTGCATTTGAGCGTGATGGATATTTGAATGTGTTCCATGGCTATAGCCTGCCTGCCGAGACTTGGGTGAAAGTGCGTGTGGAAGGCAATCATGAATCAACGTCGCTGTACATCAATGATAAACTTGTGGAATGCCTTGGCATTGTGGAGAATGATGTATATAACAAGCGGTGGGATCGCATAGACCCATTCTGGTATTATCAAACCCTTGTGTTCCCGTTGCAGCAAATTGGTGACAAGCATATAGGATTCAAAGGCAAGATACGTAATGTCAAGTGTGGCCAAGTAGAGAAATAATATAATTTCTGCTTGTTGCGAAATATAGGGTGGAGCCGCGTGTATTACGCGGTTCCGCTTTTTTTTGACAAGGACGGGTGGAACAAAAATCAGTCAGCTGTTTTTTGCAATTGCGCTTGCCTTGCACTATCTTTGCAGCGAAGAAAAAATATGCATATTGGTGGAAAAAGGGAATAAAATAATATCGTTTATCAAGGCGCACCCTATAATTTTCAATATGTGCCTTATAGTTGTGGCATTTTTTGTGGTGTGCTATGCGGCGTTGTATGCGCTTGACTTATTTACCGAGCACGGCAAAACCTTGAAAGTACCCGATGTGAGGAATTTGCAATTGGCAGATGCAGTGAATGTGTTGCATCGTGCAGGATTTAATTGCGAAGTAACCGATTCATTGTATAACGACCGCTACAACCTTGGTGCTGTGGTGGAGCAGTCGCCAAAAGCCAATGCCGACGCCAAGTCGAAAAGGACGATATACGTAAGTGTGAATTATTCAACGCCGCGAACCATAACATTGCCTAATTTGGCTGATTATTCGGAGCGGCAAGGCTTGTCGATGTTGCAAGGGCTTGGGTTTAATAGCGTGGAAGTGTCATACGTTCCTTCTCCATATAAGGGGCTAATCATCGATGTGCTTGTTGATGGAAAGCAGATGGAGCCGGGAACAAAAGTGCTGCCATCGGTAGGCATAGAGTTACGGGTGGGCGACGGTAACGGCGTACCCGATTCGATTGCAAGCGGCGAAGATGATTTTATAGACCCATACGCCGAAGATAGCGATGACATATTCCTTTAAACCATCTTTTCTTGATGAAAGATACAAATCCTTTTGACGATGAAATAGAAGTCTCGGAACCCGACATTGTGGACGGGGAGCGAGAACTGTGGGAGCATTATCGCTTTGTGGCCGACAAAGGTCAAGACTTGCTTAGGGTTGACAAGTTCCTTGTGGCTCGTATATCGGGAACTTCGCGTAATCGAGTGCAACAGGCTGCCGATGCCGGTTGCATCATCGTAAACGGGAAGGCCGTAAAGTCAAATTACCGTGTGAAACCGCTGGATGTGGTGAGCATTGTAATGGATAGGCCGCGGTATGAAAATGAAATCATCCCTGAGGATATACCTCTTGATATAGTTTATGAAGACTCGGAATTGCTCGTGGTGAACAAGCCTGCCGGCCTTGTTGTTCATCCGGGTCATGGAAACTATTCAGGAACGCTTGTCAATGCGCTTGCATATCATTTCAAGGATAATCCCGACTATGACGTAAGCGACCCGAGGCTGGGGCTTGTGCACCGTATCGACAAGGATACTTCGGGCTTGCTTGTCATTGCCAAGACACCCGATGCCAAGACTGCGCTTGGAAAACAATTTTTTAATAAAACCACCAAGCGTCAATACATAGCTGTGGTATGGGGTGAAATGTCGGAGGCCGACGGAACGATAGAAGGGAACATAGGCCGAAATCCGAAAGACCGTTTGCAGATGACTGTTTTCCCTGACGGCTCCGAGGGGAAACATGCAGTAACTCATTTCCATACTATTGAGAACCTTGCTCATGTGGCTGTGGTCAGGTGCCAGCTTGAAACCGGGCGCACACACCAGATACGAGTACACATGAAGTATATAGGTCATCCGTTGTTCAATGATGCCCGATATGGGGGCGATATGGTATTGCGAGGAAACAATTCAGGCAAATATATGCAATTTGTACGAAACTGTTTTGATGTGTGTCCGCGTCAGGCCCTCCATGCCAAGACACTGGGCTTTGTACATCCCAAAACTGGGCAGCAGATGGACTTTGACAGTGAAATTCCGCAGGATATGCAGACATTGATAGAGAAATGGCGCGTATATGCTGAAACATTGAAAAAATAGGAGCATCATATCTACGAAGAAAAGTAAAAAGGAAGAAATAATGGTTTTATGCCGACAATATATGGGATATGGCATAAAATGCTATGCCTTTTTGAGATTATTATGGTTGTAACTGTTTGCGATGTGTGGAATAATGCGTAAATTTGCAAACTAAAAACTGTTTTTAGGCAATTCAGGAAATTATGAGGCAGATTTTGTTTACATCGATGCTTGCACTTGTATTGCTCGCAACAAGCTGTGGGGAATATAATAAGGTGCTTAAAAGCAACGATTACAATTATAAATATGAGTATGCAAAGAAGGCTTTTGAACAAAAAAAATATGCTCAGGTCACTACCATACTCACTGATTTGGTAACTGTGTTCAAGGGAACCGACAAGGCTGAAGAATCATTATATTTACTAGCTCTTGCTTATTACGAGAATCAGGATTATACCAGTGCTGGGTCGTATTTCAAAACGTATTACACTCATTATCCGAAAGGGCAGTATGCCGAACTTGCACGATATTATGCAGGATATGGCTATTACCTCGATTCTCCCGACCCTCAACTTGACCAAACCGACACTTACAAGGCTATCGAGGAATTGCAGTCGTTCCTTGATTATTTCCCAAAGAGTGACAAGGTATCGATAGCCCAAAATGCAATATTCGAGTTGCAGGATAAGTTGGTGTACAAGGAATTGCAAAATGCCCAGCTTTATTACAACTTGGGAAATTATCTTGGCAATAATTATGAGTCGGCTGTAATAGTTGCGCGCAATGCCATAAAGGATTATCCTTACAGCAAGTATAAAGAGCAACTTGAGATGCTTATACTGAAGGCTCGATATCAAGAGGCTTCGCAGAGCGTCGATGAAAAGAAGGTGGATCGATTCAGGGTAGTGATAGATGAATATTATTCGTTTATCAACAATTATCCCGAGAGTGAAAGCCGAGAAGAGGCCGATAACATATATGCTATCGCAAGCCGATATGTAAAAGATTGAGAGAAAAAATTTAATCACAACATAAGAGCAATGGATTACAAAAAGACAAGCGCACCGTTGAGTACAATAACTCGTGACATGATAAAGATGTCGGAAGATACAGGCAATGTATATGAAACTGTGTGTATCATAGCCAAGCGAGCCAACCAGATTTCGGTGGAAATGAAACAGGATTTGGAAAAGAAACTCCAAGAGTTCGCTTCGATGAATGATAACTTGGAGGAAATTTCCGAGAACCGTGAACAGATTGAGATTTCACGTTACTATGAGAAATTGCCTAAGCCGACACTTATTGCTGCACAGGAATATATAGAGCATAAATTGGTTTACCGTAATCCGGTTAAGGAAAAAGACAAAATGGATGCCTAAGGCTCTTTTCAGCAAATTTGGCAAATAGATATATGCCTGTGTAATCTGTCAAAATAAGATTATACAGGCTTTTTTAGTGTTTTAATTATGTGATAAGGTATTATGCTCTTAAATAAAGTTAATAATGTTATTTTTGATATGGTAATATTATGTTGTATAACATATAATGTTTAACTTTGCATCAGTTATTCATGGTATTAGTTTTAGGGTAAAGTAAGATGATTGTCGTGAGACAATCACTTCTGTAATTAGGTTTATGTTAATGGTATTAGAAAGTTAATTAAGTAAAGCGATCCCAGGCAGTGATGCCGGGGATTAATTTTTTATGCACGCAATTGTAAGAGACCTTTCCACGCCGAGGCGCTATGGTGTCTTGTATCTGTGACAATGGAATTTACAGTTTTAGTTTCTGCTTAACAAAGGCTTTGATAAAATCTCTTGTTCCTTCCATTCCCAATATGCTGGAATTAATGCACAAGTCATACGAGGCACTATGCCCCCACACTTTGCCAGTGTAATAATTGTAGTAAGACGAGCGGGCGCCTTCTTTAACCCTGATGATTTTTTCGGCATCTTTTATGCTGCAATTGTATCTGTTACAGATGCGGTTGATTCGCTGGTCATAATCTGCTGTAATAAAAATGCTTATTGTGTTGTCGAAATCGCGTAACACATAATCGGCACATCGACCGACGAACACGCAATTTTGCGCTTCGGCTGCTTTGCGAATGGCATCGCTTTGGAACTGGAACAGGCTTTCTTGCGATAATTTATTGGAGTAAAAATTATTATCGCCTACGAATGGTGCGTGCAGGTGGAAAAATGAGCGAAAGAAACCTTTCTTTTCATCGGTTTGCTCGAATAATTTTTCATTGAACCCACTTTCCTTGGCTGCAAGGTTTAGCAATTCCTTGTCGTACAGTTTGCAGTCAAATTCTTTTGCAAGCATATTGGCTATAATCAATCCACCGCTACCAAGTTGTCGGCCTATATTTATGATTATTTTCTTGTTATTGGTTGTTTCCATTTGTAGTCATGCTCTTTTTAAATTTCTTCATATACTTGGCCATCATGATAATGGCAACGATTGCTGCAATTGAGTCTGATACTGGCATTGCCGTCCAAACGCCATCAAGGCTCATTATTGGAGGCAAGATTACCAGTAGTGGCAGCAGGAATAACATTTGGCGTGAAAGTGACAGGAATATGCTTATTTTGGCTTTGCCTATACATTGGAAGAAGTTGGTAATCACCATTTGGCATCCAACAATAGGGAATGCCAGCATGTGTATCCTTATGCCCTCAATCGACATGTCTATGAGTGTTTGGTCTTTGGTGAAAAGTCTTGCACATTGGTATGGGAAAAATTCGGCAATGATAAATCCTGTTGTCGTAATTATTGTTGCAGTAATCATTGCGTATTTTAGCACTTTCATAAGACGGTCGTATCGCTGCGCACCGTAATTATATCCTGCTATTGGCAACATACCTTGATTGAGGCCAATAGTAACCATGACAAATATGAATGACACCTTGCTTGCAATTCCATACGAGCCCACGGCAAGGTCTCCGCCATAATGTGCAAGTCCCATGTTGATGAATATCACTACAATACAAGCGCATGAGTTCATAGCGAAAGGCGACATACCGATGCTGGCAATATTCTTGACAATGCCGCTTTTCAGCTTGTATATGCCGCGGCGGAAGTGCAATATTTCGGAGTCGTTGCTAAACAATTTTATTTGCCAGGTCAAAGCGACTGCCTGCGACAGTATGGTGGCGATGGCAGCTCCTTGTATGCCCATATTCAGCGGCCATATAAAAATAGGAGCGAGGACTATATTGAGTATCACGGTCAATATGGTCGCGGCCATAGCCTGCCTGGGTTTGCTTGCAGCTCTGAGTACGGCGTTCATCCCGAGGAATGTTTGCGAGACTACGTTGCCTGCAAGTATCACAAGCATATAGTCGCGTGCGTATGGGATTGTGTTTTCGCTCGCACCAAAGAAGTAAAGTATAGGGTCGAGAAACAATATGGCTATAAGGCCGAATAGCATACCCACCACTAAATTAAGCGTGAAACTATTGCCAAATATATGTTCGGCCATTGCATAATCTTTCTGTCCCAATTTCACCGATATGCAAGTGGATGAACCTATACCAACTGCCGCGCCGAAAGCTGCAGAAAGGTTCATTAACGGGAACGTGATGGCCAAGCCGGATATGGCAAGCGGCCCAACGCCCTGCCCAATAAAAATGCTGTCAATCATATTATACAACGACGAAGCTGTCATTGCTACGATGGCCGGTAGGGCATATTGTGCCAGCAGTTTGCCCACTGGCTTTGTTCCGAGTTCGAGTGTTGCTTGTTTGCTGTCCATCTGTAATATTATTATCCTATATCGTAACTTTCATTTCGCAATTCTTGCAATCAAAATGCAAGGTCAATACCGTATCGCCATGTCGCAGAAACAGTTTTGGCGAGACTTTTATTCCAGACTTGGTTTTCAGGCACAGGCCCAATTCTCTACGCAGGCAGTAGCGTGTGTGCATGACTATATTGTCACCTTCAACTGCGGCTTTCGTAACTTCCATAGCTGGAGCTATATGCTTTACGCCATGTTCTTTATAAAAATTAGCGGCAAGATGATTGGCAACATTGTCGGAGTATGTTAACTCCTGGCAGAAATATTGCACAGATTTGTCTTCGGGTAATCGGTAGCCATAATGGTAATTAATTTTCTGCGCATTGTCGAGCATGGCGAGTGCTTGTCTGCGCAGGTCGGCCAATATGGACTGGGGAATAAACACATCTTCAGCGGTTTCAACGATACCGCATTCATATATGGTATTGCCTGTTTTCGACAATGTGGCTGCCTGCCTGTCGCCTTGTGGCTTTTCTGCCTGCGCTATTTGGGCAGGTAAGCTGCACGTCACATGGTTGCCTCGCTCATCCTTGCCTTCGAGTATGAGCAGTGTGCCGTTACATACGACATCGATGCGGAAATCAACCATGATTTTGCGTTCTGCGCACAGAGAGTTGAGCCTGTCGTCAAGTAGTTTGTCGTAGGTACGATATAGCGCAGTACCCTTGGGCAAGTCAATTGCCTGCGGCAGTATTAGTGTGTTATTGTTTTCTACACGGTTTACCCGGAAACCATTGTAATTGCCTCGGTTGTCGAAATAGCTTATGCCGTCGCCATTGTTAAATTGCAGCGTCGAAGATACAGTTATTTTTTTCCCGTTGCAGCTTGCCACTTTGCCGGCGTTTTCTCCAAGCGACTTGGGGGTGTCGGTAGATGCGATTTTTTGCCCATTATGGAGGTCTCGCATATCGAAGAAGTAATGCGTAAACCCACGGTTGAACTCTTTGTGCAGGTCGGGTGTGAAGTATGATGTCGTACGGCCATTCGAGGCACGGCAGTATGATTGGGGTGCTTGTGATATTATTTGGTCGATGGTGCGCCTGTAATAAGCTACTGCATTTTTCACATAGTTGGCATCTTTCAGGCGGCCTTCGATTTTAAATGAGTCGATGCCTGCTGTTATCAATTCATTCATTCTGTCGCTCAGGTTCAAGTCGCGCAGCGATAGCAGATGCTTGCCTTTTGCAAGCACATTTCCGCGGTCGTCGGTCAAGTCGAATGGGAGGCGGCATATTTGTGCGCATTCGCCGCGGTTGGCACTCCTGCCTTTCAATGCCTGGCTAACTTGGCAACGTCCGCTATAGCTTACGCACAAGGCACCTTGTACGAATGCCTCAAGCCGCACGTGTGTCTTTTGCCTTATGTGCGTTATTTCTTCCCGACTAAGTTCACGGGCAAGAACCAATTGTGAGAAACCTGCCGATTCTAAGAATGATGCTTTATCGGCAGTGCGAATGTCGCACTGCGTGCTGGCATGTAGTTCTATTGGGGGAATGTCCATTCGCAATATACCCATGTCTTGTATAATAAGCGCATCGACACCAGCGCGGTACAATTGTTTTATCATTGTTTCGGCTTGTGCCAATTCATTGTCATATATGAGTGTGTTGAATGTCACATACACTCTGACATTGAACTTATGTGCATATTCCACCACACGGGTTATGTCGGCAATGCTATTGCATGCCGCACTCCTTGCGCCAAAGCCCTCGGCCCCGATATACACTGCATCGGCACCGTGGTTGATTGCTGCCATTGCAACATCATAGTTTTTGGCTGGAGCCAGCAATTCTAATCGCCTCATCTTATTTTCTTTATGTCGTATGGGGTCTCTTGATATACGAAATAGTTGAGCCAGTTGGTAAATAGCAAGTTGGCATGGGAACGCCATTTTACTATTGGCTTTTTTCTTGGGTCATCGTTGGGATAATAATTTTCGGGAATGTGAGGGTTTATCCCTTTCTCCAAGTCGCGGTGGTACTCGAAATCGAGTGTCATAGGTGAATATTCCGAGTGGCCGGTGATATAAAATTCACGTCCTCCACGTCCCATTACCATATATATGCCGCTTGCGTCGCTTTCGGATATAATTTTCAGGTCGGGGATTTTTATAATGTCCTCCTTGTGGACTTCGCTGTATCGGCTGTGCGGCACATAAAACTCGTCGTCAAATCCGCGGAAGATGGGGTTGCGAGGATCATCGATATAATGCTTGAACACGCCAGATATTTTCTTGTCGAGGACATATTTTTTAACGCCATAATGGAAATATAGTCCGGCAAGCGCGGCCCAGCATATATATAAAGTAGATGTGACGTGAGTGCGTGCCCATGCGAATATTTCGGTCAATTGTTGCCAGTAATCGACTTCCTCGAAATCAACTTTTTCGACCGGGGCACCGGTTATAATGAAACCATCGTAGTTGTCGCCTTTAATGGCATCGAATTTTTTATAGAATGTCTCTATGTGTTCACGGGGTGTGTTTTTACATACATGGCCGTCGGGTTCGATTAAGTCTATTTCAATCTGTAGCGGCGTGTTTGACAGCAGCCGCAGCAGGTCGGTTTCGGTCATAAGTTTCAGTGGCATAAGGTTAAGAATCGCTATTTTCAGCGGCCTTATATCCTGCGATGAGGCGCGTTGCTCATCAATGACAAAAATGTTCTCGTTTCTTAATGCCTCTACGGCAGGCAATGATGATGGTACACGAACCGGCATATATTCCCTTTCTTCATTAAATCGAGTACAAAATTACTCAATAAAAGCCGTAGCGCAATGTCGCCAAATGTAAAAGAGTGCTAATGGCATATAGCGCAGTTGCTGAATAGAGAAAGCCAGCTTATCCCCAAGGATGAGCGGGCTTTCTCAAAAGTGATTTGTGCAGTGTCCGCCTAAGCGTTGAAGGCATTCCAGCCTTGTGCCCGAAGCGGAATCTCGTTGCCATCGCGTGTTTGCATCATGCAGCCATATTCGGGCTTGGTGATACGTCCTATAATCCTGACGGTATGCATCGATGCTACTTTTTCGTAATCGGCAAGGTTGACGGTGAACAGCAATTCATAATCTTCGCCGCCATTAAGAGCAGCGGTCACAAGATTAAGATTGAACTCCTCGGCCATGCAGGCGGTCTGGTAATCAATTGGTATGCGTTCTTCGTAAACAAGGCAACCGGCATTGCTTTGCTTGCATATATGCATCAGTTCAGACGATAAGCCGTCGCTGACATCAATCATGGATGTAGGCATAATGCCGAGTTTGGCGAGTTCTTCAATTACGTCTTTACGGGCTTCCGGCTTTAGTTGACGTTCAAGGATATATTCATGTCCTTCAAAGGCTGGACTGAAATCGCCGTCGGGAGAATTTTTTGATATGGCTTTCTCTCGTTCAAGTAATTGTAATCCCATATATGCAGCCCCGAGGTCACCGCTCACGCAAATGAGGTCGGTGTCTTTTGCCCCGTTGCGATATACAATTTTACCTTTTTCGCCTTCCCCAATGCAGGTTATGCTTATGAGCAACCCCGTGACTGATGCCGAGGTATCGCCACCTACCAAGTCAACCCCATATACATCGCAGGCAAGTCGTATCCCGGAGTATAGTTCTTCGATGTGCTCGACTGTAAATCGTTTTGATATTCCAAGCGACACAGTTATTTGTCGCGGCGTGCCGTTCATGGCATACACATCGGAGAAATTTACCACGGCAGCTTTGTAGCCAAGATGTTTCAACGGGCAGTAGGTGAGGTCGAAGTGGATACCTTCGAGCAGCAGGTCGGTGGTAATGAGAGTTTCGGTGTCGGTGGTGTGTGAAATTACAGCGCAGTCATCACCAACACCCTTTATTGTGGTGCTGTTTTTGATTTCAGCACCCTTGGTGAGCCGGTCTATGAGGCCAAATTCACCAAGGGTGGCAATTTCAGTCTCTTGGTTCTTGCCCATTACAATTCTTCAAAATTGTTGATTAGTTCCTTCATAATAAGTGTCATGCGAGGTTCGGCAGCAGCAGCGGCCTTTTGTACCTCCTCGTGTGATACTTTTTCAACAATACCTTCTATTCCCAGGTCGGTAATCACCGAAATGCCGAAAACTTCCATTCCACCATGGCGGGCTACAATGACTTCGGGAACGGTGCTCATGCCTACGGCATCTCCGCCTATTCGGTGGAAATAGCGATATTCGGCGGGTGTCTCAAAAGTGGGTCCCTGTGTGCCTACATACACACCTTCCACGATGCGAATATCGTGAGCTGCGGCTACCTTTTTTGCCTCGGCTATCAACCGTGCAGAATAAGCTTCGCTCATTTCGGGGAAACGTGGGCCAAGGTCGTCATAGTTCTTGCCGCGTAGAGGATGCTCGGGGAACAGGTTGATGTGGTCGGTGATGATCATCAAGTCTCCGATTTTGAATGATGGGTTCATGCCGCCCGAGGCGTTAGAAACGAAGAGCGTTTTTATGCCAAGTTCCCTCATCACCCTTACGGGGAAAGTGACTTGTTTCATGTCGTATCCTTCATAGAAGTGGAAACGGCCCTGCATAGCCATTATTTCTTTGTTTCCGAGTTTGCCGAATATTAGCCGCCCACTGTGCCCTTCGACTGTTGATATCGGGAAATTGGGAATTTCTTGATATGGTATCGATACCGATATTTCTATATGGTTTACCAATTCGCCTAATCCAGTACCAAGTATAATGGCAGTTTTCGGCAACTTGTTAACTTTGGCTGCGATAAATTCGGCAGTCTGTTTTATTTGAGTTATCATAGTTTGTTTATTATTTGTTTGTTATAAGTTTCTTCAATTCGTCAATGAAGTCATCGTTATGCGGCGTATCGACAAACCCTACTTTAATGGGCATATAGAACGACACGGTGCGCAGCGAGATGGGGTAGTATGGATTGTTGGCAAGCTTTACGGCATCTTTTTCAGTGGAAATTATGTATTTGTGTTCTCCCGTCAGCTTGTCATACCAGCTTTCGATAAATCCGAAGTCCTTCCGGCCGTAATCGTGGTGGTCAGAGAATTTTATTATTTTCACTTTTGCCCGAAAAGCATTTAGGAATTTCACGAATGGCACATGGTTGGCTATGCCTGTCACCACAAGCAGGGTGTCGTTCTCGGTCAAATTCTGTAGTATTGGGGCATTCTTCACCACTTCGGGGAATATGGGTTTGAAATTGTAATAGCGGAATGTGGTATAGTACAGTTTCTGCGATGGAAACAAGTCGAGCCGTTTTTTTGCAAGGCTCACTTCCACAGGTTTGATTGGCTCGGGACACTTGGTGACAATAACAATGTCGGCACGCAGGATGCCGTGCATGGGCTCACGCAGGCGGCCGCGAGGCAATACATGGTCGGTATCGAGCGGCCGGCTGTAATCCACAAGCACAACTGATGCTGTAGGTTTTACATATCGGTGTTGGAAAGCATCGTCGAGTACAAAAAGGTTTATATCGGGGTCGATGCTTTTCAGCGTTTCTATTCCCTCGCAACGATTTTCGCACACGGCAAGTGTTATGCCTTTGAACTTGCGGTATATTTGGTACGGCTCATCTCCAATGTCGTTGGGCGAAGTTTTGTCATTAGCCAGAATGAAACCCTTCGTCTTGCGTTTGTAGCCACGGCTAAGAACCCCTATGTGGAACTCCTTGCACAGATGCTCGATTATGTATTCCACATGCGGCGTTTTGCCAGTTCCTCCAACGCTGATGTTCCCGACCACAATGACTGGAACGTCAAAGGTGCGTTGTTTCAGTATTCCCCAGTCAAAAAATTTATTACGCATGAATGCTATGCACCCGTAAATCCATGATGCGGGTGCAAGCATTATGTCTAAAAAATTCTTGAAAGGGCTTTTGTCCATTGGGGTGGGTGTTACTTAATTACAACTTCGGGAGTAAGGCACAAGATTTGGTCGCGCGATGTGATATGCTTTATTGCATTTCGGTATTGGTACATCGGACCCATTTCTTCTTGCAGTTTCCCTTCGATGCTTTGGCTTATATGTTTTGATATGTATTTTGTAAAGAAGTCCTTTTGCTCGGGGGCGATTATTATGTTATAATCATCGTCTATTCCAGCTTGTTCTGCTACCCACTTGGTGGCATCTTCAAGATTGCCAAATTCATCTACCAGCCCTATATTTTTTGCGCTTATGCCATCCCATACACGCCCCTCGGCAATCGCCTTGATGGAATCTGACGGCATATTACGCCCTTCGGCGCAACGGCTTACAAACAATTCGTAGGTGTTGTTGACCATGCGTTGCATAGATGCCTGTTGTGCTGGAGTCATCCTTTCGGTGAGCATAGGGAACTCCGAGTTAGAATTGGTTTTCACCACGCTTTGGTTTATGCCCAATTTTTCTTCATAAAGTTCTTTTATACATGGAATCATGCCGAAAACTCCAATAGAACCCGTCAGAGTGAGGGGTTCGGCAAATATGCGGTCGGCTCCACATGAAATGTAATACCCGCCCGATGCAGCCATGTCTCCCATTGATACGGCAAGCGGCTTTCCTGCATCTTTGACTTTTTGAAGGGCATCCCATATCTGTTCCGACCCGTATGCCGAGCCGCCAGGTGAGTTGACACGTAAAACCACGCCATCCACGTCGTCATCGTTGGCAATTTCCAGTATTGTTTTAGAAAGTTCTGCCGAGTTGATGCCGTCATCACCACTGTCGTAAATTTCGCCTACTGCATACACTATGGCAATGTTGCCGTTTCCATTGCTGGTCTTTTGGGCGTTGGCTACGTCTGTTGGGGAGACGAAATTGATTTCAGTTTCAGTGTCTCCGAGGACTGCTAATTTTAGGCGGTCGTCGAATTCATGTTTATAGCAAGCTGCATCTACGAGGTTGTTGGCCAACAGGTATTTTGTTTCCTGTAAGAACACGATGCTGTCGGTCATTTCGTTCAACCGTGTGGGTTCTATGCCCCTTGAGTTTGAAATGTCATTCACCATGTTGCCCCAGATACTGCTAATGAATGTCTCATATTGCAGTTTATTGGCCTCACTGATTTCTGTCAATATGTAGGGTTCCACGGCACTCTTGAATGTGCCTACTCGCACTATTTGCATTTCTACTCCTATTTTGTCGAGCAAATTTTTGTAGAAAGGAATGGATACTGCAAGGCCGCGCAAGTCGATAGATCCGATAGTATTGACAAAAATACTATCGGCCACCGATGCCAGGTAGTAGTCGGCTTGTGGGATGTTGTCGCCATAAGCATAAATGAATTTGCCACTTTCGTTTTTGAAATTAGTAAGGGCGTTGCGAATTTCATAAAGCGATGCTGTGCCGGCACTTATGCCGTTGCATTCGATGTATATGCCTTTGATGCGTTCATCGTCCTTGGCTGCGTCGATGGCAAGCAATATCTCATCTAATCCCACGGTACTCGTTTCAGAGTCGAGGAATATCGACATGAAATCGTCTTCAGTATATCGTTCATTCACGATACAGTTCAAGTCGAGTTTCAATACCGAATTGTCGGTTATCGATGCAGAAGATGTTTTGCCAAGCATCGACATTGCCCCCATGAAAGCGAAACTCATGAAGAACGAGATTATGGAAAAGAGCATTAGTGCAATCCACACGCCCACGAATGAGCCGAGGACTATGTTCCAAAATTGTTTCATCGTCGTAAGTGTTGTGCTCGTTTAATTGTTTTTCTTGATGTTTTCAATCCACTTCCGGGCATTTACGAATGCTTCAATCCAAGGTGTAACCTCGTCGTCAATGCGTCCGGCTGGGTAACTACCGCATTGCCATGGGAAAATTGCGCGTTCAAGGTGCGGCATCATTGCCAAGTGTCGGCCGTCGGGTGATGCGATACCTGCAACTGCGCATGGAGAGCCGTTGGGATTAGCTGGGTATGCATCGTAGGCGTAGCGCACGGCTACGTTGTATTTTTCTATGCCTTCGGGCAGGTAGAACTTCCCTTCGCCATGAGCAACCCATATACCGATGGTCGAACCTGAAAGCGAGCCGAGCATCACAGAATTGTTTTGTGGTATTTCAACGCTCAAGAATCGCGATTCGAATTTATGGGAATCGTTATGCTGCATTTGGGCGCGGAGATTGTGTTCTGGGTTGATGAGGTTTAATTCCACCATCAGCTGGCAACCGTTGCATACGCCAAGGCTTAATGTGTCGGTGCGCTTGTAGAAATTTTCAAGAGCTTTTCGTGCCTTTTCATTCCACAAGAAACCGCCGGCCCAGCCTTTTGCCGAGCCAAGGACATCTGAATTAGAGAAACCGCCGCAGAATACAATCATGTTTACGTCTTCAAGTGTTTCTCTACCCGATATTAAGTCGGTCATGTGCACGTCTTTCACGTCAAAACCTGCGTAATACAGCGAATATGCCATTTCGCGGTCTCCGTTCACGCCTTTTTCGCGAATGATTGCAGCTTTAATGCTTGTAGTGGAGTGCCTGAAACCAGTAATGCCAAGGTCGGCGGCTTTGCCTGTGAAATTGGACGGGAAACAGAATTTGGTGGGTTGTTCCTTATAGTTGTTGAAACGCTCTTTGGCGCATTCTTCGCCGCTTTGCTTGGTGTCGAGCAGGTAGGAAGTGCGGAACCAAACGTCGCGTAGATGGTCGATAAAGAACATATATTCATGCCCATCGTGCATTACTTCGATAGTACGTTCGTCGTTTATGCCGCCTATTTCATTGTACGAGATACCAGCCGAGGCGAGAATTTCTTTTACCTTGGGCAGATTTTCGTCGCTTACTTGTGCTACCACTGCCGGGTTTTCGGCAAACAATATTTTAATAAGGTCGGTTTCGCAGAATGAGTCGAGATTGATGCTTAAACCTCCATCGGTATTTGAGAATGTCATTTCAAGCAGAGCCGTAAGCAATCCGCCTGCCGACACGTCGTGCATGGCGAGCAGCATGGAGCCGTCAACCAACTGTTGAACAGCGTTAAATGCTGCTGCAAAGTAGCTTGGTGATTTCACCGTCGGTGTTTCTTTGCCAATGTATCCGAGAGATTGGGCAAAGGCCGAACCTCCGAGTTTTAAGTCGTCCGACGAAAAGTCGATATATAATAATGTGCTATTTCCATCATTGGCAATTACCGGGGAAACGGTTTTCTTAATATCGCTTACTTCTCCTGCCGCTGATATTATTACTGTACCAGGGGCGAGGATTTTTTCCGAACCATATTTTTGTGTCATTGACAAGCTGTCTTTGCCGGTAGGAATATTTATGCCTAAAGCGCAGGCAAAATCGCTACAAGCTTTTACTGCCGAGTAAAGGGCGGCGTCTTCGCCTTCATTGCGGCAAGGCCACATCCAGTTGGCACTCAATGAGATGCTCTTTAATCCTTCGCGCAGGTTCGCTCCGACGATATTGGTCAAAGCCTCGGCAATCGACATGACAGAACCAGCCTCGGGGCTGATAAGGGCCGATTGCGGTGCATGGCCTATTGATGTGGCTATGCCTGTGGTGCCGGTAAAATCGAGGGCAACTACTCCACAATCGCTAAGCGGCAATTGCAGCTCGCCCACACATTGCTGACGTGCGATTTTTCCTGTGATAGACCTGTCCACTTTGTTTGTCAACCAGTCCTTGCAAGCCACATTTTCGAGCTGAAGCACATTTTCGATGTACTCCAACACTTTTGATTGGTCGTAAACCACATCATTATATGAGCGTTTTACGGTTGTATCGTTCATTACAGTGACAGGCGAACTGCCAAACATATCGCTCATGGCAAGATCTATGGGCCGCACACCGTCTTTTTGCTCAAATACAAATCGGTGGTCGCCGGTAGTTTCGCCTATTACGTAGAACGGAGAGCGTTCGCGGTCGGCAATCTTGCGTATCAGTTCCACGTCGTTTCCATCCACTACCATGCCCATGCGTTCTTGCGACTCATTTCCTATGATTTCTTTCGACGATAGCGTGGGGTCACCCACCGGGAGTGCGTCCATGTGGATAATACCGCCAGTCTCTTCTACAAGTTCCGACAAGGCATTAAGATGCCCGCCTGCGCCATGGTCGTGTATCGACACGATGGGGTTGCGTTCGCTTTCGGCAAGTGCGCGTATGACGTTAGATACGCGTTTTTGCATTTCGGGGTTGGCGCGTTGCACTGCGTTAAGCTCGATGGAGTTGTCATATTGACCTGTATCGACCGACGATACGGCACCGCCGCCCATGCCTATGCGGTAGTTGTCACCGCCAAGCAGCACCACCTCTTCGCCAGGGACCGGTGTGCCTTTTATGGCATCGCGCTTATTGGCAAAACCCACACCGCCTGCGAGCATTATTACTTTATCATAAGCGAGGCGGCGTTCACCCTCGGCGTGTTCAAAGGTTAATACCGAACCGCAGATGAGTGGCTGTCCGAATTTATTGCCAAAGTCGGATGCCCCATTGGAAGCTTTTATGAGAATTTCCTCGGGGGTTTGGTATAGCCAAGGGCGAGCTTGCATATTTATGTTTTCCCATTCACGGCCGCCGTCGGGGCGAGGATAGGATGTCATGTAAACAGCCGTGCCTGCCAACGGAAGGCTTGCACGCCCTCCGCCTAAGCGGTCGCGTATTTCTCCGCCCGACCCTGTGGCAGCACCGTTGAATGGTTCTACCGTGGTCGGGAAATTATGTGTCTCGGCTTTTAACGAAATAACCGTTTCAATATCTTTCGTCTCAAAGAAGTCGGGTTGTTCGGGATTCCGTGGGGCGAATTGCATCACCGAAGGGCCTTCGACGAAAGCCACATTGTCTTTGTATGCCGAAACAAGCCGGTTGGGATTTTCCTGCGAAGTTTTCTTTATGAGCTTGAACAGTGAAGTGGGCATCTCTTCGCCGTCAATCACGAACTTGCCGTTGAAAATCTTGTGGCGGCAGTGTTCTGAGTTTACTTGCGAAAAGCCGAATACCTCGCTGTCGGTCAATGGGCGGCCAAGTTTTTTGCTCAAGCTTTTCAAGTATTCTATTTCCTCGGGGTTGAGGGCAAGTCCTTCGCTTTGGTTATATTCCTCGATGTTTTCGATGTAAACTATCGGTTCAGGTTCTTTTGTTATCGAAAATATGTCTTGGTCGAGTGTGTGGTATATGCGTTGCAGCATTTTGTCATACGTTGGCTCTTCATCGGTAGTCGCCATGTATTCTTCTATGCGGTTTATTCCTGCCAATCCCATGTTTTGGGTGATTTCTACGGCGTTGGTGCTCCAGGGCGTAATCATTTCGCGGCGCGGCCCGATAAAAGTCCCCGTAATAGAATTGCTGTCGGTTTTTTCGGCTCCGCCGAGCAGCCAGGCAAGCCGTTGTATTTCATCGTCGGATAAGTCGTGGTTAGAGTCTATTGCATAATAGGTTATGCTCCCTTTTTTGAAGAATGTGATCATAACGATTAGTTATAGATGATTATGAAATTTTATTTTGGTACAAAAATAGTGAAAACGGCTTAATTAAGCAATAAATATTATATAAGATGTATGGTGCGAGGGATTAATGAACCTGCTTTGCCAGTGCGGAAAAAATATCGTGAATGACTTGTGTGGTAGCGTATATAATAGTATCTTTGTATGCTAAAATACTTGCGTAACTACTGTTGTGCAGGTTGCGTAAATAGGTAAATTTCATAGAAATATATGACAGAAGATCGGATATTAAAGATCAACATTGAAAACGAGATGAAATCATCGTATATCGACTATTCGATGTCGGTGATAGTGTCTCGTGCGCTGCCCGATGTGCGCGACGGTTTTAAGCCTGTGCACCGAAGGGTACTCTACGGAATGCATAGATTAGGCAATTTCTACAATACGCCGACCAAGAAGTCGGCCCGTATTGTGGGTGAAGTCATGGGTAAGTACCACCCACACGGCGACTCATCGATTTACTTGACTATGGTGCGGTTGGCTCAAGATTGGGCTTTGCGCTATCCGTTGGTTGACGGGCAAGGTAACTTCGGCTCGATAGACGGTGACAACCCTGCTGCCATGCGTTATACCGAGGCTCGCCTCAACAGGATGGGAGAGGAGATGTTGCGCGACATAGACGAGGATACCGTTGACATGGTTCCAAACTTTGATGCAACGCGGAATGAGCCGGTTGTATTGCCTACGCGATTTCCAAATTTGCTGGTAAATGGGGCATCGGGTATCGCTGTGGGTATGGCAACAAATATGCCCCCTCACAATTTGACGGAATCGATAAATGCCTGCTTGGCATTAATCGAGAACCCTGACATGGAAGTTGCCGACTTAATGAATTATATAAAAGCCCCAGATTTCCCCACTGGCGGTATCATATATGGCTATGACGGGGTGCGAAAAGCATTTGAAACCGGGCAAGGACGAATAGTTATAAGGGCGAAGGCCGAGATAGAATCGCATGACGGCGGAGACAAGATTGTAATTACTGAAATACCTTATAATGTAGTTAAATCGGCACTGGTGGAGAATATCGCCAGTCTTGTGAAGGAAAAACGGATTGACGGTATATCGGACATCAAAGACCTTAGCGATATGCACGGGTTGCGGATTGTCATAGATATAAAGCGTGATGCCAATGCTAATGTTGTGCTGAACAAATTGTTCAAAATGACGCAATTGCAATCGTCGTTTAGCGTGAATAATGTGGCGTTGGTGCATGGCCGCCCCAAGACGCTTAATTTGAAACAACTGCTTCAGCATTTCCTTGATCACCGTAACGATGTGGTCATACGCCGTACCAAGTTCCGGCTGAAGAAGAATGAAGACCGTCTCCATATCGTCGAAGGATTGATTATTGCCTCCGACAATATCGACGAGGTGGTTAAGATTATCAGATCGAGCGATTCTCGCGCTGAAGCGCGCCAGCGACTATGTGAGCGTTTCGGGTTAGACGAAGTTCAGGCCAAGGCTATAGTGGAAATGCGATTAGGCGACCTCACAAAACTCGACCAAAACAAGTTGCATGATGAATGTGACGAGCTGAAACGCATAATCGATTATTTGAATGACATATTGAATAACGATGCAACGCGCCGCAAGGTCATAGAAGATGAATTGATAGAAATTCGTGACAAATATGGCGACGAGCGAAAGACTGAAATTGTGTATGCATCGGAAGACTTTAATGCCGAAGACTTCTATGCCGATGATTACATGATTATTACAATTTCGCATCTTGGCTACATAAAGCGCACGCCATTGACCGAATTCAGAGCGCAAAATCGAGGCGGAGTTGGCATAAAAGGCAGCGATACGCGGGATTCCGACTTTATAGAATATATCTATACGGCATCGATGCACAGTTATATACTGTTCTTCACGCAAAAAGGCCGCTGCTATTGGCTCAAGGTGTATGAATTGCCCGAAGGGTCACGAAATTCCAAGGGTCGTGCCGTGCAAAATATGCTCAATATTGATGCCGATGACAAGATAAATGCATTTATTGCAGTTAAGAATTTGTCGGATCCCGTATATAACAGCACTCACAATCTTATATTCTGCACCAAAAAAGGGCTTGTGAAGAAAACGTGCCTTAGTGCATACGCGCGGCCTCGTGCCAATGGTGTGAATGCGATAGCCATTCGTGAAGACGACCAAGTGATACAAGTGCGCTTGACCGACTCGAATTGCGACGTGATAATGGCTAATAAATATGGGAAAGCAATACGGTTCCATGAATCGAAGGTTAGAGCCATGGGACGTGTGGCTGCCGGTGTACGAGGAATGACACTCGACAATGACGAGGATGAAGTCATTGGAATGATATGTATGCCTCAAGGCACGCAAGACACTATACTGGTGGTTTCGGAGCAAGGTTACGGAAAGCGTTCGTTGATTGACGACTATCGTATCACTAATCGAGGTGGTAAGGGTGTGAAAACAATGAATATTACCGACAAGACGGGGCTGCTGGTTTCCTTGAAACGAGTGAACGACAACAACGACTTGGTAATTATCAATAAGTCGGGTATAACGATTCGCGTTCATGTTTCTGATTTGCGTGTGATGGGACGTGCTACGCAAGGTGTAAAGCTCATAAACCTTGAGAAGCGGAACGATGAAATAGCCTCGGTATGCAAAGTTATCTCGGAAAAAGATGAGGAGGTTGCGTCGGCAGGTGGCGAGGAAAGTGAATTGAATGTGCAGTCGTCAATTCCATTTGATGAATATGCTGCCGACACTGTGGCCGGTGATGATGACATTGAAGGTGATGACATCGAAAATGATAATGACGACGAAGAACAAACCGAAGAATAACAAATCTAATTATAATCCTAAAATTTAAACGAGATGAAAAAAATTGTTTTATTTTTAGCTTGTTCCTCTTTGGTGGGGTTCAACATGGCAGCCGAGGAAAATCCGGCTGAACCCATCTACAAAGAGGGCGAAGAATTGTTTAACCAATATGACGATGCTCAGGCTCAGTTGCTACTACAGCAACCTATCGACACTATGGCAGTGGGGTCGGCATTGTTGGATGGATATGACTTGTTCTTGAAGGCTCTGCCGCTTGACTCTATTCCAGAGGTGAACAAGGACGGCTCTCCAAAAATCGACAAGAAGACTGGTAAGCAAAAAATCAAGACCAAGTTCTCGAAGAAGATTGTCGATAAGATAGCTGGCCACCATAACGATTTCTTGCAAGTGGGACAAATGTTCAATGAAACGCAGAAATATGATTTGGCAGCAAAGGCATGGGATATATATGCCTATCTTCCCTCGGCAGAATTCCTCGGCGACAAAAAGCCGGAGTTGCCCGATTCTACGATAGCCCAATTCCGCTATTATGCAGGTGTGATGTATTTCCAAGCCAAGGACAATGAAAAATCTTTGGATGCATTTTATGAGGCATTGAAACTCGGTTATGACTACAAGGAAACTACCGACATGATTAAGTATCTTGTCGGCCTTCGCGTAGATGATTGCTTGAAGAACAAGAAATTCGACGAATGCGACCAACTACTTGCAAAAGCTATGCAAGAGTGCCCGAATGAGGCGGTGTTCTTGCTGTTCAAGGGTATCCTGGTTGAATCGCAGACCGAGGATATAGAGCAAGCTTTCAAGTATTACAAGGAAGCTGCCGAGAAAGATCCTACACTTGCCATTGCGCAGTATCATGTAGGTCGCTACTATAACAACAAGGCTGTGAACTTGATGAATGCCCCGGAAAACTTGAACCTCACCGACGAGGAGCTTGGCGAGCTTATCGACCCAATTTGCTTGCAGGCAAAGCCTTATCTTGAAAAGGCTGTGGAACTCGATCCTGCTAATTCCGAGGCACAAAGAATGCTTAACTGGGTTAACGACCGCTTGAAGAAATAAAAGGATAGGAAAATAATTATTAGTGTCCGATAAACATATTCAATAGTCTGATTATCAGCATTGTTCTCATAGATAAGCCTCTTTGTTAAAGTTGCCATTTAATTCAATGTATATCAGTAAGTTATTGACGGTTTGAAAATTTTTATCGGACAGCAATAGAAAATAATAATAAAAAGAAGGTGTGTCAAAAAAGCACACCTTCTTTTTTAGGGACATTCAGTAGGGACGTTCAGTAAATAGAATAAAATTGGCCAACTAATTCATACACAAAGTATAGCGAATTAGCTGGCTTTTTTGTATCTTTAGGTATTCCCCCGAAAATAAGGTTTGACGGCCCAAACGGGGGAAATCCTCCAACAAAGATATGGCTAAGATACAAAATATTTCGGAAATTCACCCTGCCTTGGGCTTTACAGAATTTGATATTATAGAAAAATATCGCAAGAGTTTTCATGAGAGAGAGCTTGGCAGACTTCATTCGGTGTTTCCGTATGGCAAAGGCTATGGGCCTGTCGGAACGGCGACAGGGACGCAGGAATATCTTCAGTCCTTCGGCTAAGATTGCCCTCATGGTCCTGAAGGCGTACACCGGATTCTCTGACAGACAGCTGGTGGAACATCTTAACGGCAACATACATTACCAGATGTTCTGCGGAATCATGATGGACCCGTCTTTCCCAATAACCAACTACAAGATGGTCAGCGCCATTCGTAATGAGACAGCATCCCGTCTTGACATTGAATCCCTTCAGGGGATACTGGCCACACGATGGAAACCTTATCTTGAGAACCTTCACGTGTGCATGACAGATGCCACTTGCTATGGGGCCATATGCGTTTCCCTTCAGACATGAAGCTCCTTTGGGAATGTCTCGAATGGCTCTACAGGCATATCTGCCGGCATTGCAGGGAGCCTGGCATAAGACGCCCACGCAACAAATATGCTGATGTTGCAGATGCCTATCTGTCCTACTGTAAGAAAAGAAAAAGAAAGGCATCAAGCACAAGGATGCTCAAAACGTCGTATGATCAGGCTCCTTGAGAATCTCCTCATACAGAGGGATGAAATTCATCGGGAGTACGGAGCCTCGCTCCGATATACGCAGGATTATCAGAATCGACTTTCCATTATCCGAAAAGTTCTTGTACAGGAAAAGGAAATGTTTGAAGGCTGTAAAGTAAGTGACCGTATTGTCAGCATTGACCGTCATTATGTACGCCCCATCGTAAGAGGCGAGGAAACCAAATCCGTCGAATTCGGTGCAAAGGCTAACAACATACAGATAGACGGCATATCTTTCATCGAACATATCTCGTTCAAGGCTTTCAATGAAGGTATACGTCTGGAGGACTGTATCCATGTGCAGCAGAAGCTCATGAATGTGAGAGTGAGATGTGTGGCAGGTGATTCCATATATGCCAACAACGCCAATAGAAGATTCTGTACTAAATATGGCATATCCACTTCCTTCGTACGCAAGGGAAGGGCGGCAAAGGATGAACCTTCAAGAAGGGTTCTCAGAAGTGGACTCTCAAGGGAGAGGGCCACCCGGCTTGAAGGCAGCTTCGGCACACAAAAGCAACATTATTCACTCTCAAGGATAAAGGCACGGAATAGGAAAACGGAAATCCTGTGGATTTTCTTCGGAATACATACGGCAAATGCCGTCTTGATGATAGAAAAGATCAGGAACAGACAGGTTAAAGCTGCATGACATGATTTTACCGCAAGAATAAGAATCGGAAGAAGTCATTAGACTTCTTCCGAAGAGTCATGTCTTAACGGTTAGAATCAAGGGAGAAAATACAGAAAAACTACAAGAAAAATGGCATATGGAGTGAGTATGTTATATCATCTTCATATGCCATCGTATATTTTAAGGGCATTTACTGAATATCCCTATTTATGCACAAAGGGGGATCAAAATTTGGAAATGATGTGTTTCACGGGCGGCGGAGCCGTCCAATATGCTTAACCGCAGTGTGAGGCGCAGCCGAACCTGCGGACAAGCCACTCCATAAGATATTCGGCCTCGGAGAGGCCACTTGCATAGGGTATTCTCCTTCCACGGGTTCGGTTTCCATTGGTCGCCTCGTGGTTATGCGAGGTTGGGGCTCCGCCGCCCGTGGCGCATTATGGCGCACCACATTCCTATGTTGGGAATTATCGTCCGCTATGGGTTATCATGCCCTGGATTTTAGTGTTGAATTCTTGGTTCGACAGCAAATCGTCAAGGGTGATGTGCATGCGGTATCTCCAGTAATGGTGAGCATTTGACGGGTTGTTGATTTGCTCCTCTTGTGGATTTTCCCGGCGTATTTTCCCGTCGATAGCCAACCAGTCTTGCAGGGGCAGGATAGTGAGCATGGCAGGAGAATTAAGGTGCATTGTCACTATTCGCTCACACACCCATGGTTCGGCATAATAAGGTGCATTACCCCACTCATGCAGCATATTGTTGAAGAAACGTTGCGTCTTTTCGTGGTTTTCTTCCCACCATGCCCTTATGCCTGGCATATCATGCGTGGAGGTGGTGCAGACGGCAGTATATGGATAGGTTAACGGATTGCCGAATTCAGTTTTGGGGTCTTTGGGCATACGTTGTATTTCCAATGAAAGTATCTGCAACTGGTGCATCACTGCTGGCACGCAGTCGGGTATCATGCCGAGGTCTTCTCCGCATACGAGCATATCGGTTGCGTCGATGAGCGGCGGAAGCTTCCACATGGCTTTGCCATACCAGAAGTCGTTATGTCGGTGGTAGAAGAAGTCGTTATAAAGGCGATTAAAGCACCACCGCTCATAGTCGTTAAGCGACCTGTATATATATGTGAATTGGGCGGAGATGCGAGGGTGGTATTTGCCTTTTTGTTCGGCATCTTCGATAAAAAGAACTTCATCGATTAGTCCGAGCAGAGCATTTTTGAGTTTCTCGTTTTTCTCGTTTTGTTCTTGCGTACTGAAGTATTTTACCACTTTGGCCTGAGTGTCGTATTCTTCTTTTAAACCGTAACGGCCTGGATTACGCACATACAGGAAACGGTTCTTAGCTTCTTCGGTATATTCGCCGAAGAAATCGTTCAAGAAGTAATCCATTATGTATGGATTAGTTTGCAAATCCTTGTCGAGCCAAAAGTCGTATAGATTGCGCATTTCATCTTCACTGAACGGCAAAGCGGGGTAGAATGTCCCTAACAGGCCATGCACGGCATTCATCGGGATTTGCCAAATGCGGAAGAATCCAAGGATGTGGTCTATGCGGTAGGCATCGAAGTATTCCGACATTTTGCGGAAACGGTTTTTCCACCATGAGAAACCGTCTTTGTTCATTTCTTCCCAATTATAAGTAGGCAGACCCCAGTTTTGCCCGAGGACGGAAAAGTCATCGGGCGGAGCTCCAGCCTGGCAGTCAAGGTTGAACAGGCGAGGATTGGACCATGCATCCACGCTCTCACGGCTGATGCCTATTGGAATGTCGCCTTTAAGAACCACGCCGTTGGAATGTGCATAGTCGCGTACTTCCCTAAGTTGCTTGTCGAGGTGGTACTGCAAGAAATAAAAGAAAAGAACATCATGGATGTTTTCTTCGCAGAATTTGTTTATTGCGTTTTCGTCATATGACGAGTAGTATCCCCAGGTAGTGAAGTCGGCCGAGCCTTTAGTGTCTCGGAGTACGCAAAATGCCGAGTATGGTTTTAGCCAATATTCATTGTTGGCGACAAACTCCTTGAAACTGTCGGTTTCAAATGTTTCAGCCCCGAGCTGTTCATACAGGTCGCGCACATATTTCAGTTTCCATTCATTGGCCTGTTCATAATCGACTTCGGCAAGTGCGTTAAGTTCGGCTGCCTTTGCACGGTACCGCGCCAACCGATCCTTGTCGTTGAGTTCGCCTATTGCTTCTGGGCGGACATACATGGGGTGCAAGGCAAAAATCGAGTTTGAACTGTATGGATATGAATCGACCCATGTGCGAGTCATGGTTGTGTCGTTGATTGGCAAAATTTGTATAAATTTTTGCCCAGTGCTTTTAGCCCAGTCAACCATTTTGAACAGGTCGTAAAAGTCTCCGACGCCAAAGTCTTCATTGGAACGTAGGGAAAATACGGGAATTGCCGTTCCGGCACCTTTCCAATTTGGTAACGGGTTGTTGAATTCGTGTAATGTTATAAAAGTCAATCCTTTGCCGATTTTGTATGCGGCAGGGTCGAAATAACGGTTGTTGCAATTTTCCCAAGCTACGACTTCGTGTGAATCTTTTTTCAGTATAAGGAACTTGTATTCAAATGGAGCGTCTATGTCGCTCACGTTAATTCTGAAGAACCATTTCGGAAAACTGTAGTCATTAAGGATTAATGCCATTTGAGTATTCCATTCACCAAGAGCCTTGATGCTACCCGATATGGCAAGCACTTCGTCACGCTTGATTATAGGGGCTTTGATATTGAAAAGCACTTCTCCTTCGCCACCGGTTATAGGGTTTTTAGATGTTTCCCTTGAAAAAATGCCTTGGGTAAATGCCGACGAATAGAAAGATTTGTCGGCTGGTACGTCTTGCCAAATGTCGTGTATCTCGCAATTTAAATTGCTTGTCAAGAACAAGCGATGAGGTTTGCCAAATTCGCGTCTGACGTATTGGCTGAACTCGGACCTTACAACATAGCAATAAGTGAATTCTTTCATTGAGTCGGGCAATGTCAACGTGTAAGACCACGTGCTTATTCCATCAAAATCCATTTTGATGGAGTTGCTCATTTCTCCTTCAATGGAATTGCAGCTTACCAAATAGACCGATTCTCCCCAGTTGGTTCGATAATCGATATAAAATGTTAGCTTCATAAGTTAGTTTACTTTTTTAGATTAGGTTGAATTATGAGTATCAGAAATTTTCGATAAAAATACTAATTTTTTATGGTATTTGCCATCTTATGGCAGTTTAATTTTTTAATGTAGATTATCTTTTTTATGATTGATTGATTTTGCAAAGCGAATCATGCTCTTTTGTGCAGGGAAATACAGTGACAGCAGTGTGTAATTCTCGATTATGGCATACACGTCTTTGTCAAAAGGCCGCATCATTGCATCGTACCACAGAAGACTGTAATTGTCGATGAACTGTGTGGGCGTGATACGGCCTTTGAGCATGCCACAACTCCATTCTGGTTGGTTTACTTGTGCGCCGTCAACATAAATAATGTCGTATCCGTTGCCGTTTTTCACGAGTGCCAATGTGTAACGTCCACCTGTTTTCAGCAATTCTTCATTCAGGCTTTTGTCGAAGAAAGTCCAAAAACCTTCAAGTGCATCATTTGATTTTTTAAAATACTCGTTAAGCGATTGCATGGTCCAGCCAGTTTCGAGTAGCTTGGCGGTTATTGGGCTGTGCTTGAACACGATGCGCTCAACGGCCAACTTTGCGGCCGGCCCCACAAGTAGTCCGTATTGGCTATTCGGGGAGTAGCATATATCTTCAAATTCAGCTATATATCGCAGTTCCTTGTTGCCGATGGCAATTGATGTCTTGCTGCCGTCATATTCTACGTTTAATACATTGTAGCCGGTTAGCAGGTCTATTCCGTCATTGATGTCTATCGATTTTAAGACTGATATTGAGGAGTCTTGCACTTTTAAGATATTTATGGTCATCGACCGATTGCTGAAAATATCGTCATGTGGGTATGGGTCGTGGCAACTTGTTATAGCAGCATAGAAGTTTTGCCGGTCGATATATCCCCACACTATGCCCCATGCCGTATTATCGAGTTTTTTTGTGGAATTGTCGCCAGTGTCGATGTATTTATGACTTTTTATACCATCGTTGTTAAGGTTGGCTGCGCGGACGTAAAATTTGAATTTTTTTATCCCAGTGGCAACAGTGTCGGCAATTATTATGTCATTGGAAAAATTGTTGCTTATAATTAGCTTGTTGTCGTCGATTTTTACATTGTTGTTATTTTCACTTGTAAATGGTGCGAAATTGTTTAGGTAAGTTGCATAATGGCTTTCGGCCCAAACGGCCAAAGCTATGGTTATCGACAATAATATTGTTGTTATGCGGTGGTATGTCATAATAGGACCTTATAGTTGTTGGCAAAGCAAATATACGTGAAAATTATGATATTTATACCTTGAAATATAGATAATTCGGGGAATAATGTATGTTTTTGAGTGGCAGGCATGGATGCCGTGGGACTTTGGCAAATGCATAAATTCATATGTATATGATTTGCATTTGCGCCCGACTTGCATTAACTTTGTTTTCTGAACGTATATCTGACATATAATGGAGCTGGTCCTATACATAATATTGCGAGGATTTGCAATTGGCGTACTTGTTTCGGCACCGATGGGGCCGATAGGGGTGTTATGCATTCAGCGGACTATGAACAAGGGGCGCTGGGCTGGTTTTTATACCGGGCTTGGGGCGGCTATTTCTGATTTGATGTATTCATTGCTTGCAGGGCTTGGCCTGTCGATAGTTATAGATTTCATAGAGGCCAATCAAAACCCGCTGCAAATAGCAGGTAGCATAGTATTGCTTATATTTGCCCTTTACTTGCTTAGACGTAATCCGGTAAGGACGCTCCGCAGGTTGAAGGACAAGAAGAAGAGTTATATGCAGGATTTGGTGACTGGTTTTTTGTTCACGGTTTCCAATCCATTGATATTGTTTTTAATCATAGGCTTATATGCGAGATTTAATTTCATGCTGCCGGAATATGGGTTGTATCACTATTTGATAGGGTATGCCTTTATCTTTATTGGCGCAATTTCGTGGTGGTTTATGATAACTTTTTTTGTCAATGCTGTGAGGTCGCACTTTAATCTGCGCAGTATGTGGCTTGTCAATCGCATTATTGGGGCGATAATCTTGGTGATGTCGCTCGTTGGACTTGTTACAGGAATATGTAATTATGTGTTATAAAAAATAATAGTTGATATAATATGGAAGGCATCAATAACGAAATAAATGTTAGGTATTTCCCTCAATTAAATGGAATTAACATAGAGGAAGTTGGAGATTTCCTTGAACTTGAAACCGAAAAATACTCAATAGCTTGCCGCAATTGGGCTAAGGAGTATCCGTATCACCCGGTAACGGTGTTTACTGTTGGACGGTCGGATAGTGCCATTTTTATTGATTATTTTGTAAGGGGGAATTATTTGCGTGCAGTCAACTATAAAAATAATTCACCTGTTTCAGAAGACAGTTGTGTGGAATTTTTTATGAAACTGCCCGAAAGCAATGAGTATTGGAATTTCGAGTTCAATTGCATATGCACTGTCAATGCGTCACACCGTGTCAAGCGAAGCGAACCAACGCGTCTCTCCGATGAGGAAATTGCTACTATAATGCGATATGCTTCGTGTGGAACCCGCCCGTTTGAGGAAATGGAAGGGGTGTTTGCGTGGAATTTGACTGTGGCCATACCATTTAAATTGGTGGGAATTGATGCCAGCAATTTGCCGAAGTATATATTGGGCAATTTTTATAAGTGCGGAGCCAAAATGAGTTTGCCTCATTATTTAAGTTGGGCTCCCATCGATACGCCTGCCCCTGATTTCCACAGGCCGGAATATTTCGGTAGGATAAATTTCATTTAGCTGTTATTGCCTTTGGTAGGGCAATATTGGCTCTTGGCCTGCTGTGTCGATTACTTCTACATTGCAGGTTGAGTTAATGCCTTGGCATGAAACTGTGATGTCGGCATTTCCAGCTGCTTTGGTTACGATAATGCCCGAGTCGCTTACTTCAACTACGTCGGCGTTGGAAGTGTTCCACTGTACCTGTATCAGATTCGGGTCTTCAAAATTTCCGCCTTCATATACTATGGAGAATGTCATTTGTACAGTGTCATTGATTGTCGTGGTCATTTCGCTCGGGCAGATTTCCAAATATGTAACTTTAAAATCTTTGCTGCATGAAACAAGGATACAAAAAGACAAAAACATTACTATGGCTTTGAGTATATTTTTCATTTGGGAATAGTTTTTTATTACTGCAAAAATACGAAATAATGACAAATCAATAAAAAACAAAGAGGAAATTTATTTACTATATGTATAGTGCGATGTTAGATGCCGATGTTTTATGTAAAATGTAATTATTGGAAACATTTTTCTTATATCGAAAATATAATGGAGTAATAACCAGTAATTTATATTTTTTATTGGAAAACTTTGCAAAAAAAAATTCTATCGTAGTTGTTGTCTTGCTATAATTATATATCTTTGTGCAGCTAAATCAATATCACAAATCTCATAATCTGACATGGATAAAAAAACTTATACCTACGAGGAAGCATTTGCTGCGACCAAGGAGTATTTTAATGGCGATGAACTTGCGGCACGGGTGTGGGCAAGTAAGTATGCTTTAAAGGATTCATACGGGAACATATATGAATTGACCCCGGATGATATGCATCATCGTTTGGCATCGGAACTCGCACGCATAGAAAATAATTATCCGAATCCGTTGACCGAAGATGAAATATTCGGACTATTGAAGGGCTTTAGGTATATAGTTCCACAGGGCAGCCCTATGGCAGGCATAGGAAATGAGTACCAATTGGGCTCTCTGTCAAATTGCTTTGTTGTAGGTCTCGACGGCTCTCCCGACTCTTATGGTGGGATTATAAAAATAGATGAGGAGCAGGTGCAACTTATGAAACGCCGTGGCGGGGTGGGGCATGACCTGTCGCACATAAGGCCCAAAGGTTCACCCGTTAAAAATTCAGCGTTGACTTCGACAGGGCTTGTGCCGTTTATGGAACGGTATTCCAATTCCACACGCGAAGTGGCTCAAGATGGCCGTCGTGGTGCATTGATGCTTACGGTTAGTATAAAGCATCCCGATTCGGAGGCATTTATTGATGCAAAAATGACCGAAGGTCGTGTAACCGGGGCGAACGTATCAGTGCGCATTGATGATGAATTTATGCAGGCAGCCATCAATGGAGAAAAGTACATCCAGAAGTATCCTATTGATGCCGAAGAACCGAAATATAAAAAAGAGATAGATGCGGCCACTTTGTGGCGCAAGATTGTGCATAATGCATGGAAAAGCGCCGAGCCAGGAGTTTTGTTTTGGGATACGATAGAGCGGGAGTCGATACCTGATTGCTATGCCGACCTTGGGTTCAAAACGATTTCTACAAATCCATGTGGGGAAATACCGTTGTGTCCGTATGACAGCTGCCGCCTAATCGCCATAAATCTGTATTCATACGTTAAAAATCCATTTACAAGTGAAGCTGAATTTGATTATGAGCTGTTTAAGAAGCACGTAGCTTGTGCCCAACGGTTGATGGACGACATCATTGACCTTGAAATGGAGAAAATCGATAAAATCATAAAGAAAATCGAAAGCGACCCTGAAACAATGGAGGTCAAAGCGACGGAACTGCATTTGTGGGAGAAGATAAAGGAAAAGACATTGAAAGGACGGCGTACAGGAGTTGGAACCACTGCCGAAGGGGATATGCTTGCAGCCATGGGATTTGTGTATGGCAGTGATGCGGCAACCGATTTCTCAGAAAATGTACATAAGACTCTTGCTATTGCGGCATACGGGTCGTCGGTGGTTATGGCAAAAGAAAGAGGTGCATTTGAGATATACGATTCGGAAAGGGAACGCAACAACCCATTCGTGAACAGACTGAAAGATGCAGACCCTGGATTGTATAAGGAGATGGTAAAATATGGGCGCAGGAATATAGCGTGCCTTACCATAGCCCCAACAGGAACTACAAGCCTCATGACACAGACTACGTCGGGTATAGAGCCGGTGTTCTTGCCCGTATATAAACGCCGCCGCAAAGTCAATCCGAATGATCCTGATGCTCATGTTGACTATACCGACGAAACTGGTGACAGTTTTGAAGAATACACCGTTTATCATCATAAGTTCATAACTTGGATGAAAACCGTAGGCATTGCAGCCAAGGATGATTATAGCCAAGCCGAACTTGATGATATTGTTTCAAGGTCGCCATACTATAAGGCAACGTCGAATGATATTGATTGGCTGGCAAAAGTGAGGATGCAGGGACGCATACAGAAATGGGTTGACCATTCAATAAGTGTAACCATTAATTTGCCAAGCGACGTATCGGAGGAGCTTGTCAATGAACTGTATGTCGAAGCATGGAAAGTGGGCTGCAAAGGATGCACGGTTTACCGTGACGGGTCGCGCTCGGGTGTGTTGCTTTCAACCAAGAAAGAAGAAAAGAAGGGGCATTATATGGCCGACGAGGAACATATTTTGAAACGCCCGATTGAACTTGAGGCCGACGTTGTGAGGTTCCAAAACAATAAAGAAAAGTGGATTGCGTTTATTGGTTTGATAAATGAACGCCCGTATGAAATATTCACTGGTTTGGCCGACGACGACGAAGGTATATTCTGTCCCAAGTCGGTAACAAAGGGTAAGATAATAAAGGCGGTTGACGAACACGGCAACAAGCGTTACGACTTCCAGTTTATCAATAAGCGTGGGTATAAGACCACGATTGAGGGATTGTCGGAGAAGTTTAATCCTGAATTCTGGAATTATGCCAAGCTGATTTCAGGGGTGCTTCGCTATGGTATGCCTATCGACCAAGTATTAAAACTTATAGGAAGTCTTGAGCTTGATAACCAGTCGATTAATACGTGGAAAATGGGCGTGGAACGCGCTTTGAAGAAGTATTTGCCAAACGGCTTTAAAGCCAATGGCCAAAAATGTCCAAAGTGTGGACAAGAAACCCTTATTTATCAAGAAGGCTGCTTGATTTGCACTTCATGCGGTACTTCCAAGTGTGGTTGATATTCATTGCCTTTGAGTAAATGTTGTCAATATGTATAAAATATCCGGTACTTGTGCCGGATATTTTTTGTTAAAAAATGCCGTATAAAGAATAAAATATCTGCCATAATTTAGTGCGTAGTGTGGAAAATTGTTAACTTAGCCATGAAAATCATATATGCTCCATGGGTATGTCTGTTCAGGAATGGTTTCTAACGGTATTTGCCGTTGCTTACATAGTAACTGTGTTCAGCATTATTGGCGTGGTTGTTTCTGAAAATCGCAATCCCGTTAAATCTTTGGCATGGATAACGGTGCTGCTATTGTTGCCAATTATCGGAGTGGGGTTATATGTGTTTTTTGGACGCAGCCTTAAAAGTAAAAGGCTTATTTCGAATAAAAATAAGAAGAAACTGCGTCGCATGGAGCCATTCAGGATAATCGACGAGACAAAATTGCCGTTGAGCCTTGAATGTCGTCAAGAAATAAAACTTGCAATGTCGCTTACTGGCGCACGGTATTTCCCTGGAAATGATGTGGAGATTTTCACGAATTGCAACAAACTGTTTGACCAGTTCAAACATGATATTTCTAATGCTAAAAGTTATGTAAATATACAGTTCTACATTTTTGAGGACGACAAACTCGGGCATGAGATACGTGACTTGCTTATAAAAAAGGCGGCAGAAGGTGTAAAGGTTCGTGTCATATATGACCATGTAGGGTCGTTCAAGGCTAAAGAGAGTTTCTTTGCCGAAATGCGGGCCAATGGCGTGATGGCACTGCCATTCATGAAAGTCACTTTCCCTCAATTGGCGACAAGGATAAATTGGCGTAACCATAGGAAAATCTCTATAATCGATGGCGAGGTAGGGTACATTGGAGGAATGAATGTAGCCGACCGTTATGTTGAAGGGGTGAAGTTTGGACCGTGGCGCGACACGCATTTGAGAATTACAGGGGCTGCAGTGGCCGGCCTGCAATATAATTTTGCCGTTGATTGGAATTTCATGGGACAACCTTTGCTCACCGACAGTACCAAGCCATATATTGCCAAAGATGATGATGAAGTGGGTGTCCAGTTAGTTTCGAGTGGGCCGACAAGCCAATGGGGAAATATTTTGATGTTGTTCTTGAAAATAATAGGAAATGCCAAAAAACGCATATACATTCAGACCCCTTATTTCTTGCCAACCGAGAGCTTGCTAAAAGCATTGCAGGCAGCAGCATTGGCTAAAGTGGATGTAAGGATTATGATACCTCGGAAATCGGATTCGGCAATGCTGCGTCTTGCATCGTTTTCATACATTTCGGAATGTGTAAGGGCTGGGATAAAAATTTATTTGTACAATAAAGGTATGCTGCATGCCAAGACCCTTTTGGTGGATGATGAATTCAGCACCACTGGCTCCACAAACTTCGACTTTAGAAGCTTTGAACACAATTTTGAATGCAACATATTGATATATAGTTCAAACGTAAATAAACGCATGGCCGATATATTTATTAATGACCAACGTGATTGCTTGCGGGTGCTGCCGAGTATTTGGCGCAATCGGCCTATGTATGAAAAAATTAGCGAATCGTTGGTACGTCTTTTAAGTCCAGTTCTCTGATTGTGATGTTATGGTTAAGCGTTTTGTTACATTGATTTTATCGTATGCAATGGCGATGCTGCTGGTTCATGGTGGAGAAGCTTATTATCCAACAGCTATGGTAGGATTGTCGGGAGAAGAATTGCTGAAGGCATTGAAGGTGGCTATTCGCAGCCATGATAATGTGATGTCGCAGTTTGACGAAAATACGTGGTGGAATATTTGCAGTGCAATTGACAGGCATGATGATGGTTCGGTGTGGGATATGTTTTCGCCCGACGTAATAATGATTACATCGGACGGCGAAGTTCCCGATGGCATGAGTTTTTGCCACGTGGCTTATCCTGAGTGGGCAGGAGACAAAGAACCGTATAATGAAGATTTGTCGCTTGATTTACATAATGTATATCCTTGCCAAAGTGAAGTAGCAGGTTTGAAACGCGGTTTGATTCCATGGAGCATAGATAATGTGACATTTGACAATGAGTCGGTGGCTATAGGAAATGTAAGTGTAGATGGCACGACCGTGACTGCATACGAGCCTTGTGATGAATATAAAGGAGACATTGCCAGAGTGTTAATGTATGTGGCTGTGTGCTATGGCGGAGAGTTTTTGTGGTGCGGCCAGTCTTGGAATTTGTTCCTTGATAATTATTATCCAGTGTTCAATAAGCGTTCGACTGAATTGATGCTTGAATGGCATAAATTGGACCCTGTGAGCTCCAAAGAGATAGAACGAAACGAAGCTGTGTATAAATTGCAAGGTAACAGAAACCCATTTGTGGATTACCCTAAACTTGCCGAACACATTTGGGGTGAATTGATAAATGAGCCATTTAGTTTTGAGGGTGGAAGTGGCGAAAGCGGTGATTATTTACGAGCATCTTATATGCTTGGTGACACAATTTGGCTGCGTAGCAGTCATGTACCAAGTGGTGCTGTGTGGAGCATAGATGGAAAGAGTGTAGCCGACATCTGCATTCCTGCAAGTGAATTAGGCACAGGATTGCATGAATTGCGATTTTCGGTTGGCGAAATGAATGGTAAAATGATAATAGAAATAAAATGATATGCTTTGGTTGAAGGCGAAATGCGTCATATTGTCATTAATGCTTTCAGTGCTGATGGTGTCATCATGTTCCAATGACCCGTCGATAGAATTTTCATTGTCGAGATACAAGCTCGATTTATTGTCTGGAGAGGTCGCTGAAATATCGGTGTCGGGTGAACTTGAATTTGCTGTCAAGTCTAGCAATGAGAATGTGGTGACAGCGCGCCGTGATGGCAGGAAAGCCGTATTGACGGCAGTAGGCGAGGGAACTGCTGAAGTTTTATTTTTGTCGCAATTCAGTGATTTGGTGTGTAATGTGGCAGTGAAAGATAGTTTGATGTCGAATATTGAGGACAAACTGGCTGACACGACATCAAGAATATCGGGTAGCGGAATGTTATTGGTTTATGGCGTTCCCGGGATTATGATAACTAAAAATGGAGAAAAGGTGGAGTTCATTGATATAAACTCAAGCGAAAGTGTGGCTTTGTCATGGGTTGATGGCAATTTGGCCGAAGTCAAGGTAAATGGGGTAAAGCAGCAAGTGGCCGATATTGCCTTATATAAAGAAACTGCCGACAAATTGTGGTATTTGGTTACGCTGCAAGGCAATATCGAAGGTTTTTGGGCAGTCGTTGACAAGAATATTTAAACATACCGCCTTCAGGTAATTAATCGAAATATCTGGATTGCAAAGATTTATATGCTTTTGACAATTTCACTTTCTTTATCCAACAGTTAAGGCTATCGCACATTATTGAGTCATTTGCCCTAAGTATCACAGGTTGAAACTGGGAAAAACTTATTTCAACGCTATAATCTACATTTGGATAATGTTCGGATAATTCTGCTGCAATAGTTTCGTTTATCACTGCATATTTTATTTCACCTGTGGCAGTACGCAAAAATAGCTGCTCGGGGCCATATATTGCATCTTCTGCAATATGTATTGTATCGCCGATTTCCCGGCTTAGATTTTCGAGACGGGAATACATTGGTGAGCCTTTCACGATGAATACTGTTTCGTCGGCCAAATCGAGTTGAGACTTTACATCGATGCCACCAGAGTCGTTTTTACGTTGTATAAGCACCTGCTTGTCGAGATGTAGTGCATCCGATAGCAAGAACCTGATTTTGTTTTCTTTGGTGGCCGGGAATTGGGCTACTACCATATCATACTTGCCATTGTCAAGGTCGGAAAGTGTATTTTCGAGTGTCACTATCGGGTGAAATACGAATTTACGCTTTGATACATTCTCCACAAGGCGCATGAAGTCATAGCAAAAGCCTCCTAATGTGTCGTCGTAAGTGTATAACGATAAAGGGGAATACTCTATCGCCACGTTAATGGTGCCGTCGCTTGGCGTTGTTGCTGTTTCATTGACGGCTATGCACCTTTTAAGCGAGGCCATGGCTACGATTACGATTGCAATCAGTATGATGTATAATGCAATGTTGCCTTTTTTTAGTTTCGTATTTCTTCGGAATGTCATGAGGAAAAAGAGGAAATAAAAAATTAATGGGCAAAATCAACCGACAATCCCATTTGGAATTTCATGCCATTGAGTGGATAGTGCGGAATTGCAAAACTGCCACCCATGAAACTTTCGTTGACATGGCTCATCATGACGAAAAAACGTGTCTTTTTTAATTTCATGTTGGCATATGCGTTCATGAATGCGAAATTCCCGCACATTACTTCGTGTTGAGTGTGGAAAGTCATTGTGGCTGGGTTATATGCCGGGGCATAATATCGGGTGTAATAGTTGCAATCCACGCCGAATTGCACATGTAGTACCCGTGCAATGGTGAATTGCAAAAACATATTGGAATAAATCGAGAATTTCGGTAGCGGAAGCACTGTTTCGTTTGAAGACGTTTGGTATGTGATAGAATTGTTCCAATTGAAAATGCCAAATTTAAAGTTTTGGTCGATTGTGGCGCTGAATATTTGTATGTTGCCACCATCTTGTGCAGGCAATCCCGAATTGTCGAAATATATGAAATTTTGGATGTTTTCTACACCCACGTTTGCTTTGGTGCGGGTGAGAGGAAAATCGAGCATTCCGCCCAATCTGATGCGGCGTTCCTTGCCAAAATCATTTTGCCAAATAAAATGGTTTGAAACGTAATTATTAATGAAGTATGGAACAGACTTGTTCTTGAAATAGCCATAGCCTGTGATTTTTACGCTGTCGCTTTTTAGCCGGAACTTTGTGGAAATGTCGCCCGACACGTCAATATCACCAGCAACAGAACCAACTAAACCGAATTGTGCGGTAGCATTATATGTTATAAGTGAGCCGCGCTGCTTGGTAAGTTGGCCTCCAACCCAAATTACGTTTTCGGTGTAACTGTGAGGCAGGGTAAATTGTGGTAGTGGGGTGGGCAGTCCGTTGTCGGTTGCGATTGCATCTACAGTGTCGGTATATTGAGTGTATTTACGAAATTCGTGCGTGACGTATGCGGCCAGTCCGAACTTGGCATATTTGTTAAAACCTTCGAGCATCGATATGCCAAACGTGTTGGTCAGCCTCCAATAGCTTGTTTCGTCATTGGTTCCGTCTAAGGAAAAGTATGTGTTTTTGAAATATATGGTATCCGAGTTCCCGTCGTTTAAGAACAAGTGGCGGTTGCTTTTATAATTCATAGTCCAAATGAAACTTGTGACAGGAATATAGGTACGGCTGATGATTGTGTCGGTCACCGAGTCTCGATGGTTTTCGTAGTAGCCCACTTTGTAGCGGTGATTTAGGTATAATTCGGTTCCGTATATGCGCGAGTGTGCGTTGGTGAGATTGGTGGGAATGGTTTTATTGTTTACCGTGGTTGTTCCACCTTGTACGGCAGCAGGGTCGGTGATATATCGGTCATCGGTAATGCCCCCGTTTTCTTTGTTCAAGAAGTTGTAGCTGTTGAAGAACGCTTGCAATTCGTAGCGGTCGCCTGTATATGAGCCGAATATGCGCCATGTGAAATCGGAGGTTGCTTGACCCTCGTATGTGCCTTTTGAGTATATGTAGTCCATGGCGGCACCGGCTTCGATGGCTTTGTTCACATTTCCTGAAAATACTGCCGACAGCCTGTCTTGCGTGTTTTCGCTGGTTCCGCCAGTATTGTATGACAATATAGTCATCGGAATTCTCGTGTTATAATATTTTTGTGTTTTTATTGATGGTATCCATGCGCTCAAGGCATCTTCAAAGAAGAAATTTGAAATTTCAGGCCGTTCAAAGAATATTTGGTTCTGCCCTTCGGCTCCAAGGTTGCCGGTAGTGGCGTATGCCTTGCTAATCATTGAAGGTATTGCCTGTTGGTAATAATTGTATTGCAAAGTATCGATTGTCGATGTGTACCTTAAACCCAAAGGCTCGGAAATAGTCCAGGCGTATGACGGCTCGACCACGACATCTTTAGCCAAGATGGTGCAGGGCAACATCAACATTGCAAGTGAAAATACAAAATGTAGTAGTATATGTTTTATCTTCATTTTTTTGCTATAAAATGTGCAAAGCGCACCGTGAAGCATTGGGCTTGCTCAAAATATCTTTGCAAAAATACAAATAAAAAGGCAACAACCGACAAAGAGTAAATATTATTGCCTGTGGCATGATATAAAAATGTGATGCGTGAGTGGCGGTAGATGAAACGATTGTGATGGCGCAAAATAGTCTCAATGTTGGTGCAACTTATTTTCATGTTTCGTTTTACGGTACAGTTGCCAGCTGTTTATGGTATTTTGCCATACGATATAAGCGGCGGGAGCTACCGACACGATTGGATTAAGATATGTCAAGGTCAGCCATAGACCTAAAATTGTGTTCTTTTGTCCGAGACCCTGAGCCCCCGATATTTTGTCTCCGAAATGTGAGCCTATTTTCCGCCCGATGAAAAATTGCACACAGCATACGCCTAAGGCGGCAATGGTTAGGAAAAACATTTCAGGAAGTTCTTCTGCAGGTTGTTTAATCATGAAACTTACGGCTTGCCCCATAACAATAAATAGCGACAGTGCCCATATCCAGAATGATATTGACTGGTGGCTTGCTATTGCCGAGTGTATGCGAGGAACGGAGAATTTCAATAAGATAGCTGTCACAAACGGGATTAACAGCAATGGGATAACCTCGGCGCAGATGGTGGCAAACGACTCCATGAAGTCGATACCGTTCCCGCGAATGAATGATAGGCATGATGGGGCGGCGATGGCTACGATGAGGTTGCTTAGCAGGGAATAAGTGGCAATTTTTGTAATGCTGCCGCTAAGCATCCCTGTGATAACTGGTGCTGCCGTTGCCGTCGGCATAAAAAAGCAAATGAAAGCACCTGCTGCAATATTGGGATTAATGAAATACAGTGCCGCATAGAATAAAGCCCCTCCCAGGATTTGTACGCCAAGCAATGACCAATGAAATTTGGTTATTCTAAATTCACTTATTTTCAACTTTGTATAAGTGATTGTGAGCATTATGAATATCAAGTAAGGGGTTATGAACGATAGCTTGTCGATATGATTATGGAACAGAATACCGCCCAACATGGATATTGGGAGTATCCAAGATTTTAGCAGTTGCCTTATGTGAATATCTTTAAGCATTGCGAATAAGGAAAAGAGCCGCCTTGCAATGATTGGCGGCTCTGAATATTAATTTATGGGTTAATTTTTCAGCTTGTCGATTAGTTGCTCGATTGACAGCGTGCACTGTTCGCCTGTAGCCATGTCTTTTAGCGAAATGCAGTGGTTGGCAACTTCGTTTCCACCTACAAGGGCGACGTATGGGATGTGCAGTGCATCGGCATACGACATTTGTTTCTTCATCTTTGCAGCCTCAGGGTAAATTTCTGCGGCTATTCCTGCTTTCCGCAAAGCCATGATGTGCCGCATACATTCCTTGCATTCGTCTGTTCCAAAGTTAATAAAAATAACCTTAGTGCCAGTCGATGTTCCGTCGGGATACAAGTTAAGAGCATTCAACACATCGTAGATGCGGTCGGCACCAAAACTTATGCCCACTCCTGAAACTCCTTGAAGTCCGAAAACGCCAGTAAGGTTGTCGTAACGGCCTCCGCCGCTTATGCTCCCTATTTCCACGTCGCAGGCCTTTACCTCGATAATTGTGCCTGTATAATAATTGAGGCCTCGTGCGAGTGAAACGTCTATTTCTACTGCCGCTTTCATGTCGAGCCGGGAAAGGTTGTCGAAGATGAAAGTCATTTCCTCGATGCCTTTCATCCCGACTTCAGAAGAGGCAAGCAGCTCCTTGAGCGATGCAAGTTTGTCGCCATTGCTGCCACTGAGTTGCAACAACGGTTGCAGTGTGGCAATGGCATCTTCAGCAATGCCTTTGGAACGCAACTCTTCGTTTACATTGTCAATACCAATCTTATCTATTTTGTCGATAGCCACTGTAATATCGACAATTTTGTCGGCGGCACCAATTATTTCTGCTATACCACTAAGTATTTTACGGTTGTTGACTTTGATTGTTACGTTAACGCCAAATCGGCTGAATACTTCATCAATCATTGTCAACAGCTCTATTTCATTGATTAATGAATCGCTGCCAACGATGTCGGCATCGCATTGGTAAAATTCGCGGTATCGGCCTTTTTGAGGACGGTCGGCGCGCCACACAGGTTGTATTTGGTAACGCTTGAAAGGGAATTGTATTTCATTGCGGTGCTGTACAACAAACCGTGCAAACGGTACGGTTAGGTCGTAGCGTAAACCCTTCTCGCAAATATGCGGTGTGAGGTGCGTAGTGTCGTGGTCGGCCAGTTCACAGTCGGGAACATCTTTTAGGTAATCGCCGCTGTTTAGGATTTTGAACAGCAGTTTGTCGCCCTCTTCACCATATTTCCCCATCAGTGTCGAGAGGTTTTCCATAGCCGGAGTTTCGATTTGGCGAAATCCGTATAGTAGGAATACGTCTTTGATGGTGTTGAAAATATAATTACGTTTCGCCATCTCTTCGGGCGAAAAGTCTCTTGTCCCTTTAGGAATGCATGGTTTCTGTGCCATAATAGTCTTAACTTTTTTTGTGAAGGCAAAATTACAAAAAAGGTTTCTTAGAGCCTGTTTAAATTTTGCGGAATTTAAAATTTTATCAAGTTATTTTGAGTAAAATTTAAGCAGGCTCTTATTCGCGGCGGCTGCCCAAAAAAATCATCACATAATATATAAGTGTGGCCAGCGAACCGAGGGCTGCGACTACATAAGTATAGGCTGCCGAACGTAGGGCATCGGCTGCATGGTCGTGACTTTGGCCGACAGTTATTCCGCTGCGGTTAAGCCAAACGAGTGCCCGCTTGCTTGCATCTATTTCTACAGGTAATGTGACGAAACTGAATAGGGTGGTTATGGCAAACAAGATAATGCCTATTAGCAATATTTGTGGCATCGTCTGTATAAGCAAGATTCCCGCAAGTAATACCCATGACATCCATTGAGAGGCAAAATTGACGGCAGGCACAAGCTTTGAACGCATTTGCAAGAAACTGTATTGTGTGGCGTGTTGCACGGCATGGCCACACTCGTGGGCGGCAACTGCTGCTGCGGCCACGCTGCAACTGTTGTAAACCCCTTCACTTAGATTTACAGTCTTGTCGGCTGGATTATAGAAGTCGGTTAACATTCCGCTGGTACTACGTACTTGCACATCGTATATGCCTGAGTCATGCAGCATTTTCAATGCGACGTCACGACCCGTCATGCCACCAGGAAGAGGCTCTTGTGAATATCTGTTGAACTTGCTTTTCAGAGATGCTTGTACAAGATAGCTTATTACGGCTATTACGATAAAGATTACAAATGGTGTCATAAGTATTGTATATTGTTATCTGTTTGATACAAAAATATTCAAAAATTGTGCCAGTTCGCATCTTTGTCCTTCTCCTAAGATTTGCAAAGTGCTTATTTACGTTTTTTTATGGCGCGATGCTGCCCAAAAACATAACAAGAAAAAGTATCATTTTGAGGAATATTAATTAACTTTGCATAAAGCATTATATGGTGCTGCATTGATGTTATTCAAATTATTTTAAGTGAGAATGAAACCAACATTACTTGTATTGGCTGCCGGAATGGGTAGCAGGTATGGCGGCTTGAAGCAATTGGACGGGATAGGCCCAAATGGGGAAACTATAATGGACTATTCGATATACGATGCCATACGTGCCGGATTCGGGAAAGTGGTTTTTGTAATAAGACATGACTTTGAAAAGGATTTCAGAGAAAAAATATTGAGCAAGTATGAAAATCATATCCCTACGGAAGTCGTTTTTCAAGCCATCGACAAGTTGCCCGATGGGTTCAAGCCAAATCCCGAACGCACAAAACCATGGGGAACAAACCATGCGGTGTTGATGGGGTGCGAGGCAATTAATGAGCCTTTTGCCGTTATTAATGCCGATGATTTTTACGGGCAAGACAGCTTTGCGGTGCTTGCAAAAGCGTTATCGGCCATGTCGGGTAAGAAGAATGAGTATTGCATGATAGGTTTCCATGTAGGCAACACGCTTAGCGAGAGCGGAGAAGTGTCGCGTGGCGTGTGCAATATATCGGCCGATGGTTTCTTGACGACCGTTACCGAAAGGCACCACATAATGCGTCGTGCAAATGGGCGAATTTCATATCTCGATGAAGATGGCTCGGAATGCCAACTTGCCGATGACGCATTGGTGTCGATGAATATGTGGGGATTTACTACCGATTATTTTGAGTATTCAAAAAAGGAGTTGACCGAGTTCCTTGCCAAGCATGGCAATGATTTGAAGACAGAATTCTACATACCTTCGATGGTTAATAAACTTATAACAGAGAATGTGGCATCGGTCAAAGTTTTCGGTACTACTTCATCGTGGTTTGGCGTGACATACGCTGCCGACAAGCCTTCGGTGATGGAAAACGTGGCAAAATTGGTTGCCGATGGCATATATCCCAACAGATTATTTGATTTTAAATAAAACTATATTATCATGAAAGGTAAAATTTTAGTGACAGGTGGAACCGGGTATATCGGGTCGCACACCGTTGTTGAACTCCAAAATGCAGGTTATGATGTTGTCATAATCGACAATCTGTCGAACAGCAACATTGAAGTCCTCGATGGAATTGAGAAAATTACCGGGATACGTCCTGTATTTGTTAAGGGAGATTGCACCGATTTGGCAACTTTGACTAAATTGTTTGAAGATAATCCTGGCATAAACGGAATTATTAATTTTGCAGCCAGCAAGGCTGTGGGTGAATCGGTTCAAAAGCCGCTGTTGTATTATTACAACAACCTTACAACTTTGATTAACCTCTTGAAACTGATGCCGCAATTTGGCACCAAGGGGATAGTTTTCTCCTCTTCCTGCACTGTATATGGCGAACCCGACAAGAATCCTGTTGACGAAACTGCGCCGATAAAGAAGGCTACGTCGCCATACGGCAACACGAAACAGATTTCCGAAGAAATAATCACCGATTACATCACTTCGGGTGCACCTATCAAGAGCATCATTCTTAGGTATTTCAACCCCGTGGGTGCTCACCCCAGTGCAGAAATCGGAGAATTGCCCAACGGAGTTCCTCAAAACTTGATCCCATATCTGACTCAGACGGCTATTGGCATCCGCAAGGAGTTAAGCGTGTTTGGTGACGACTACAATACGCCCGACGGCTCGTGCATTCGTGACTTTATCAATGTCGTTGACCTTGCAAAGGCTCACGTTACGGCACTGGCTCGTATGCTTGAAGACAAGAGCGACGAAAAACTCGAGATATTCAACCTTGGCACGGGCGTAGGATTGTCGGTACTTGAACTTATCAGCTCGTTTGAACGTGCTACGGGTGTCAAAGTGCCGCACAAAATCGTTGGCCGCCGTAGTGGTGACATCGAGAAGGTTTGGGCCGACCCGAAGAAGGCCAATGAAGTGCTTGGCTGGAAAGCCACAACTTCAATTGACGACACTATGCGCTCGGCATGGAACTGGCAATTGAAATTGCGTGAAAGAGGTATCATGTGATTTTGTCTAAACACATATAGAATGGCGCACATTCGAAATGCACTCCGAGTGTGTGCCATTTTTCTGCTTGATTATGCTTTTCGCACGATTTTGTTTTAGCTTGATTGCGATGCTGCTGTGCTACGCCCACGGCGTATATGCACAGTCGTGGCGTCCCGATATATTGGGAGGAAATTACGAACAAAAGGAGATATTGCTGCCCGACGATTATTCTGGCAAGGTTAAAGCTGTTGCTGTGAGGCAAAAGTCGTCGATTGCCAGCGACAAGGCTGTGCTTTATGTGCATGGCTACAATGATTATTTTTTCCAATACGAGCTTGGTAACAATTTTGCCAATAATGGATATAATTTCTATGCCGTGGATTTGCGCAAATATGGACGTTCATTGATGGTGGGGCAGACTCCATTTGAAGTGCGTGACATAAAGGAATATTTCGAAGACATAAATGCCGTATTGGATATAATATTGAGTGAAGGAAATAAATCGGTTGTATTGATGGGGCATTCTACTGGCGGCTTGATTGCGTCGTATTACCTTGCCGTGGAAGACACACGAAAATATCCAATAACTGCGTTGATATTGAACAGCCCGTTTTTAGACATGAACCTTGATGCAGTGACCGAAGATTTTGTGTTGCCTGTGGTAAGTTTGTGTGGTGCCATATTCCCCAGTGTTACAATAAGCCAAGGAGGAGGAAACCAGTATGCACGTACTTTGTTGAAGAAATATGGCGGCGAATGGGATTACAACACTCAATGGAAATTTGAATGGCCGCAATCGGTTTCCTTTGGGTGGCTGGCGGCTATAACCCGAGCCCAGGATATTTTGCATCAGGGGGCTGATATTGCCGTGCCTATTTTATTGCTGCATTCCGATAAGAGTGCCATTGAAGGAACGGCGACAGACGAAGAAGCCAGCAATGCCGACATTGTGCTTGATGTCGCAGAAATTTCATGTTACGGGCGGCGAATAGGAGATGATGTAACCGAGTATGTAGTAAAAAATGGAATGCACGACTTGTTCTTGTCGCGCATTCCCGTTAGATATTCGTTATATTCGCACGTGTTCGAGTGGCTGAGGGAGCGTAGTTTATGAATTAGTGCGGCATGGTTTGTTCAATTTGTTTCTTTGCAACTTCAAGCCGTTTCCCATAATAAAGCTTTTCACCCTCGGCTTTCAGCCCGGTTTGTATGGCAACTGAATAGATATATGATTGGGATATGGCCTCTTTGAGCGATGCTGGCAAAGGGATGCGGTATGTGCTTTTGCCGACAAACTCCAGCTGGAGTTGCCCGGTGGCGTTGTCGGCAATGAATTTGCAAAACTCGTTGCATTGGTCGGCATGGAATGTCACCATTTCATTGCTTACGCCATCGGTAGTAAAGCGGTAATTTTGGGCATCGTCGTATGGAACTGATGCGGTTTCGGCAGAACGGCCATCGGCTGCAGTCACGCGTAACGATGTGTGCTTTATTGCCCGGCCATGCAGCAGTGATACAAGATAAATGTTGCCATTGTCATCGACACGTGGTTCAAGCCCTGTGCGGTTGATAAGTGGATTGTTCTTTAAAGTCTTGTAGATGCGGTAATTTTCCACGAGGTTGGGATTCTTTACAACCACAAAATCTTTCGCAATTTTCTTTACGATAGGGGCATTGGCGGCAATAACACTGTCGGCTTGTGCTATGCCAGCAATGCTTATTTGCTCCTGTGCCTGCGCCATAAGGTGGATGCCTTGCCTTATTACATCGGTCTCGGCAGGATACCGTTTATATAGCGTGTCGAGTACCGACAATGTGCTGTCATACAAATGTGTGTCGTATAGTGCTTTTGCATCTTCGTATAGTGCCATTGCTTCGGCTTCTTTTCCGTTGTTGCACGATGACAGTGCGCCGGCAAGAAGTGTGGCGCACAAAATGGCAGTCGGCTTAATTGCTACGTTGAACATCTTTTACTCCTTTTATTGTTTTGATTTTTTTCATTAACTCATTCAGCGATTTTGTGTCATTGACACCTATTACAAGGTAGCCGCGGAATATCCCGTCGTTAGAATCGATTGATATGCTTCGCAGCGAAGTGTCCTTCTCTTTATTTATAAGAGATGTGATATTAGTTACAATTCCAATATCGTCTTGGCCGACGATGCGTAATGTAACTGCAAATTGTTGCCCTAATTTGCCCGACCATGCGGCGTTGATGCAGCGGTAAGGGTATTTCTGCATCAAGTGTTGTATATTCTTGCAATCGGCACGGTGTATCTTGATAGCTCCGTCCGAAGATGTAAACCCCATGATTCTGTCACCTATGATGGGATTACAGCATTTCGATAGCCGATAGTTGATGCCGCGAATGTTGTCTCCGATTATAAGTACGTCTTGCGAATCGGCGTGTTCATCGCTGTCGGGTTGTTGCAGTGTGAAGTTCCCTGCCGATTCTGGCGTACTTTGTTGGTCGGCAGGTTCGGCAATTCCTATGTAAGTGTTTATAACGTCGTTCACATCGAGCCGGTCGGCAAGAGCCACATAAAAGTCGGTAGCAGTCTTGTACCCGAGCTTTTTTATCGTCTTAGTCAGAACCGATTCGTCGATTTCTATCTTGCGGTTTTTGAAACGGCGCTGTAGCAATTCTTTCCCGAAGACAACGCTTTTTGATGTTTGTTCATTGAGCGACTGGCGTATTTTGTTGCGGGCCTTGTTTGTGACCACTATATTGAGCCAGTTGGAGTTAGGGGCTTGTGATGAAGATGTGAGTATCTCTATCGTATCGCCGCTTTTTATTTTGTAGGTTATTTTCTTGTTACGCCCGTTCACTTTGCCGCCGGTGCAAGTGCAGCCGATGTTGGAATGTATCGCGAATGCAAAATCGAGCAATGTGGCACCGGCAGGTAGACGGAACAGGTCGCCCTTGGGCGTGAAGGCGAATACCTCGTCGTTGTAAATGTCCATTTTCACGTCGCGCATAAGCTCGGTGGGGGTATTGCTTGTTTCGAGAATATCGCGAATGTTATTCATCCAGTTATCGATATTCCCTTCGCTTTTAATCCCCTTGTACTTCCAGTGGGCGGCAAGTCCGCGTTCGGCCACCTCGTCCATGCGTTTCGTGCGTATCTGCACTTCTACCCATTTCGATTGCGGTCCATACACGGTGATGTGCAGCGATTCATACCCGTTCGACTTGGGGTTGGAAATCCAGTCCTTCAGCCGGGCCGTGTTGGCGGTGTACATATCCGTGACGATGGAATATGCAAGCCAGCAGTCGGCTTTCTCGTTCTTTACGGGAGAGTCGATGATTATGCGAATGGCAAACAAGTCGTATATGTCGTCCACGTCGGCGTGCTGCTTTTTCATCTTGTTCCATATCGAGCTTATCGACTTTGTGCGCCCCTTTATTTCATAGTTGAGGTGCGTATTGTCGAGTGCTTTTCTCAATGGGGCGATGAAGTTGTGGATGTATTCTTCGCGCTTGGCCTTCGTCTCGTTGAGTTTGTGGGCTATTTGGGTGTATGTGTCACGGTCGATGTATTTGAGCGACAGGTCTTCAAGCTCCGACTTGATTTTGTACAATCCAAGCCTGTGTGCCAGTGGGGCGTACAAGTATTTGGCTTCGGTGGAAATGTCGCGGACAAATTTCTCGTCGGGGTGGTGGTTTATCATTCGCATCATGCCGAGCCGGTCAACTATCATGATTAGTATCACCCTTATATCTTGGGCAAAAGTCAGCAGTAGCTTGTGGAAGTCTTCGCTTTCCACTGCGGCTTGGCTTTTGTATAGCGATGATATTTTTATCAATCCCGAAACCAACTTTACCGTGTCGTCTCCGAATTTGTTTTGTATTTCATCGGCAGTAGCCGCCCCGTTGTGGCATAGCATACACACCATGACGGCAATAATCATGTTACGGTCGGCATGGATGTTTTCGGCAAGCAATGTGGCAGTGTTGAGTGCGCGGATGGTGGGATTGATTCCATATTTGTCCCTGTCGAAACGGTTGTCGGTTATGCCGTTGCGGATAATTTCATACACATTGCGCACATCGTCATGCGACAAGGTGCCACTCGACATTCTAATCAAATTCTTGCACAGTCTTAATGCAAGGATTCGTTCGTCTTGGTTGAAATAATTTCCGGTCATTGTCAATCTTTGTAAGAAATATTGCACGAATATAGGAAAAACAAACAATAATGTTGCACATATCGGCAAAAATTATCATAAAGCATTTATAGACCGGTAAAGTCCTTGTTGAGTTAATAGGTAGAAATATAGTGGTTGTTCTGTGGATTTTTCGTAAGTTTGTGTGTAGAATAATCATTAAAAAGGTATGCAAGATAAAAATTATATGGGCCGGTTATTTGATTTCTTGAATAAGCTGGCCATAAATAATAATCGCGAGTGGTTCCATCATAATAAAGGAGAATTTGATGAACTGAGAGCTTTGTGGATAAACGACATTCAGAGACTTATAAGCCTAATGTCGAAGTATGACGATACGCTAAATGGCGTAGATGCCAAGGATTGCGTGTATCGCATATACAGGGACATTCGTTTCAGCCCCAACAAGTTACCATATAAGACATACTTCTCGGCTGTAATCGCACAAGGTGGCCGCAAGACGCTGAAGGGCTGTTGCTATTTGCACGTGCAGCCTGGCGAGAGTGGTTTGCACGGAGGAATTTGGTGCCCCGAGATGCCGCTGCTCACGCGGCTGCGGCATGAGGTGGAAGACAACATCGATGAATTCATGACAATAATCAACGATGTTGGTTTTAAGGAACGATACCGTTTGGTGGGTGACAGCCTCAAGTCTATGCCGAAGGGTTTTGACAAGAACAGCCCATACGGCGAATATATAAAGAAGAAAGAATATCTCGTGTCGATGCCCGTGCGCGATGATTATTTTCTTGACGAAAACTGGGTGGAACGAGTGGCTAATGATTTCAAGTTTATCAAGCCCTTCAACGACTTCTTGAATTATGTATTTGAGATGTAGCAGGTTGTGAATATTGGCACAAAGTGACAAAAAGTGCGCAAAAGGTTAATCTTTTGTTAATCAACTTGTGAAGCCCGAATTATTTTTTAAATTTGTAATTGTATAAAAAGTTTATAATACTATGGCAAAGATAAGAGGAGCAGTGACAGTGAATACCGAGCGGTGCAAGGGCTGCAACCTGTGTGTTGTGGCTTGCCCGGCAAAGGTCTTGTCGTTACAACCTAAGGAAGTGAATAATCGTGGCTACCATTTTGCTTATATGAGCGACCCTGACAAATGCGTAGGGTGTAGCAGTTGTGCATTGGTGTGCCCTGATGCTTGCATAGAGGTTTACAGGGTCAAGGTTGATTAAGTAATAACATTCAGGAAATAAAAGCTTACACATTTTAAGATATGGAAGAAGTAAGATTGATGAAAGGAAATGAAGCCTTGGCCCATGCGGCAATACGCTATGGTGCCGACGGCTATTTCGGATATCCGATAACACCGCAGTCGGAGGTGCTTGAGGTGCTTGAAGAACAACGTCCGTGGGAAACCACGGGGATGGTTGTCTTGCAGGCCGAGAGCGAGTTGGCTGCAATAAATATGGTATATGGTGGTGCTGCATGTGGCAAGGTGGTTTTCACATCGTCATCAAGCCCCGGCATAAGCCTTATGCAAGAGGGTATTTCCTATATAGCCGCAAGCGAAGTGCCGGCCTTGATAGTGAATGTGATGCGAGGAGGCCCAGGGCTTGGCACGATACACCCATCGCAGGCCGACTATTTTCAGGCTGTGAAAGGTGGGGGACATGGCGACTATCACTTGATAGTGCTCGCACCGAGCAGTGTGCAAGAGATGTGCGACTTTATGTGGCTTGGATGGGACTTGGCATTCAAGTACCGCACTCCTGCCATGCTGCTTGCCGACGGCCTTGTGGGGCAAATGATGGAAAAAGTGGTATTGCCCGAACCACGTAAGCGTCGCACCGAGGAACAGGTGCGGGAACAGTGTCCATGGGCTATAACTGGCAGGAAAGGGATGCGCCCACGCAATGTGGTCACCTCGCTTGAACTTGTGGACGAGATAATGGAGCAAAATAATTTACGATTCCAACGCACGTATCGTGAAATAGAAAAAAACGAAGTGCGTTATGAAACAATAAATACCGAGGATTGCGATTATCTGTTCGTGGCTTTTGGCAGTATGGCTAGAATATGCCAGAAGGTGATGGAAATAGCGCAAGAAGAAGGAATTAAGATAGGGTTGCTGCGCCCGATTACGTTATGGCCATTCCCGTCGGCACAAATAAAGGAAGCTGCAAAGAACGTGAAAGGCATCATGGTGGTTGAATTGTCGGCCGGCCAGATGATCGAGGACGTGAAACTTGCAGTGGAGTGCAATGTCGATGTGAAGCATTATGGAAGGCTTGGCGGCATAGTTCCGACACCCGAGGAGGTGCTTGATGCATTGAAAGAGCAGTTCGCAATCGGCAAATAAAATATCGTGGAGGGAATGTAATATGGATATTCAAGATATAATAAAACCCGAGAACAGAGTTTACAAGAAGCCAAAACTTCTTAACGACACCCATATGCACTATTGCCCGGGGTGTAGCCACGGTGTGGTGCATAAGCTGGTAGCCGAAGTGATAGAAGAAATGGGGGCGGCAGAGTATGCAATTGGTGTTGCCCCGGTGGGTTGTGCAGTGTTTGCCTACAACTACATAGATGTAGATTGGATTGAGGCCCCACATGGCCGCGCTCCTGCGCTCGCCACGGCAGCCAAGCGTCTGCAGCCCGACAAACTCGTATTTACATATCAGGGCGACGGCGACATGGCTGCAATAGGCACGGCTGAATCGCTTCATGCTGCAAATCGTGGTGAAAATATAGCAATGATTTTCATCAACAATGCGATTTACGGAATGACTGGCGGCCAAATGGCTCCCACAACATTGCTCGGCATGAAAACTTCCACCACGCCATACGGTCGCCGGGCCGACCTCAATGGTTATCCTCTTGCAATAACGGGGTTAATGGCACAGCTCGATGGCACATGCTACGTGACGAGACAAAGCGTCGAAACACCTGCTGCCGTGCGCAAGGCAAAGGCTGCCATACGCAAAGCTTTCGAGAACAGCCTTCAGGGCAAAGGAACATCGGTGATAGAAATTGTGAGCACTTGCAATTCGGGCTGGAAAATGTCGCCTGCCGATGCCAACAAGTGGATGGAGGAGAATATGTTTAAGAAATATCCCATTGGAGACTTAAAAAACGAATAACAAGAAATCATGAAAGAAGAAATAGTCATAGCCGGTTTTGGAGGCCAAGGTGTGCTGTCGATGGGTAAAATTCTGGCTTACTCGGGACTTATGGAGGACAAGGAGGTGACATGGATGCCTTCATACGGGCCAGAGCAGCGCGGAGGAACGGCCAATGTCACTGTTATATTAAGCGACAGCCGCATCAGCTCTCCGGTGCTTAATACATACGACACTGCCGTTGTGCTTAATCAGCAAAGCCTCGATAAGTTTGAAAGCAAGGTAAAACCTGGAGGTGTGCTGATATACGACAATTATGGCATACACACACCGCCCACTCGCACCGACATACGCATCTATAAGATTGAAGCTATGGAGGCAACCTTTGAGCTAAAGAATGCCAAGGCATTCAATATGATTGTGCTCGGGGCATTGCTGAAGGTAAAGCCGATGGTTTCGATTGAGAGCGTGGTAAAGGCTTTAAAGAAGACGCTGCCCGAACGCCATCATCATTTGATACCTATGAATGAAGATGCGCTGAAAGTCGGCATGGGATTGATAAAAGAATAAGCATTGCGCATATTGACACGGAAAAGAGGGCATATCAGGATTGGTATGTCCTCTTTCTTGTTTTTAATGTAAAGGTGCGATTGCTTGTTGTCTCTACCCAAATGCTTGTTTGCTCTACTATTTGCATATTTGTTGGCAAAGTGCTATTTTTGCAATTGTTAACCCTCGTTGACGGTAAGTGACTCGGCCTCGTGTGGGGGCAATAAAACATATAATAATAGTTGTGATTCTATAATTACATACACTTTTCTATGCGCATTATGTTCCAATTAAAGGTAGGTCGCATTTTTGTAATGCTTGTTGTTGCCTCTATGGCTTTTTCTGTAGTGTATTCCTGTTCTTCGTGTGCGTCCGACAACAATGGCGAGCTTGACGAATTAGGCTTTCTTGATGGAGGTGTGTATGATTGTCTGCGTGATTCTGCATATAAAAATCCACAGTATGTGCTTGATGCCATCGACAGCTTGCAGAGCATAGTCGCAGACAGTGCCGATTACTACAAACTGGAATTGCTACGTGCCGATGCGCTTTGCAATGGCGCAAATTCCACTGCCGATGGGCTAAAATCTTTCAACAGCGTATATGGCTATTGCCGTCGCAGTGGCGACAAGGTGCTAGAGATGTACTATTGGAATTATTACGGCAACTATGTAGTGTTCAATTTGGGTATGCGTGACTCGTTGCTAAAGTGCTACGAACGGGCATACCGCTTGATGGAGGAGACTGGCAGCAAGGCCGAGTTTGAGAGTGTGTGCATAAACCTTGCCGATGCTTATCGGGTAACTGGCAATCCGGCACAAGCAAGCCTCTATTACCGCAAGGCTTTGTCGTGGCTCGACTCAATTGGCTCTACCGAGAATTTGTTCAACGTATATGTTGGTCTTGGGCAGACTTATGCCGACATAGCCAATTACAGCGAGGCTGAACGCTTTTTTGGACTGGCAGGCGAAATGCTCGATAGCGTTGACACCTACAATAAATTTTTCTATTATAATTCATACGGCAACCAACTATATTTCGCCCACAGCTATGTCGATGCATTGAAACAATTCGACTGCGCCGCTAAGTATGCCTCCGAACTGCGCCACCCGTCGGCAATGTGCATAGCTGCGACTAATTTGTGTGAAGTGAACCTTATGCTTGGCGAAGTAGGGCAGGCGCATAAATACCTCGATCAGGCAATGAAGTGGCTTGGACAGCTACCCGACGATGCTCTTTTGCGATTTTACATCTACAGCCTGGCAGGTGATATAGCACTTAATGAAAGCGACTTGTCCAGGGCGGCGCATTATTTTAAGAATGCTGGTGACACATCGGTCGTTGGCCCGCGTGAGATGGCTTTGCACTATTCGAGAATGCAACGCCTGTATGCGCAGCTGGGAAACTATGCCGGGGCATACCATTACCTACAGCGTGCCGATTATTATGAAACGCAAATTAGCAACGACCGTACACGCAAGCAGATAAGTGAAATAGAACTACGTTACAGGCAAGACACTACTATAATGCAGCAACGCCTTGTAATTTCGGAGAAGGAGACCGAAGTGCGGACGCTTGAAGTGCAAATCTTCCTGATTGTGCTGATAGCAATGCTCATTATTTCGAGTATTGTCATATATGCGACGTATAAACGCCGCCGCCGTGCCATTGCCGAGATGAATTTGCGGCAATCGCTTTATGCGATGCGGCTTGCAAATATTCGCAACCGCATTTCTCCGCATTTTGTTTTTAACGTCTTAAACCGAGAACTGAAGAACGACAATCCAGGCATTGAGAACCTTGTGAAGTTGCTTAGGACTAACTTGCAGTTATGCGACCGATATACGGTTGCATTACAGGAGGAATTGGAATTTGTCGATACCTACGTGACCGCCGAAATGCCATCGTTGGGGCATAATTTCGTTTATACAAAGCATATTGCGCCCGATGTGGATACCGCCAAAGTGATAATTCCTTCTATGATGGTACAAATCTTCGTGGAGAATGCCATAAAGTACGGCCTGCGTGGATTTGATGGGGAAAAGCACCTTGATATTGCAGCTGATCGACGTGGCAGTGCTACCGTGATAATTATTGAGAACGAAGGTAATCCGTCACCAAGGACGGATGTTTCGGGAAGTACGGGTACGGGGATGAAGGTTGTGACTCAAACCGTGAATTTGCTTAATGAACGGAATGTGAGCAAAATGGACATCGATATTAAATGCAAGCCGAGCATAAGCGGCAATACTGCGGTATTCACAGTTACAATAACTATCCCCGACAACTTCGACTTTTCTCCAATGAAAAACTAAACAAGTTGTTGGGCAAAATAAACAGCATTTACAGCAGGTTGACCTCTTTATATTGTCGTTGTTTCTGTTTGGCGAATGCTAAAAAAGTCAGATATTTTTAAAGACACACCATAATACTTGAGTTGGATTATGTGGTGTCTTTAAAAATATCTGTATTCGTATATTTCTATCGTAAATGAAAACAGGTAGTATTAGTCGAACACGCCTTCGATTGACTCGGCTGGAACTATGTCTTCATCGTTAACTTGGTCGAGTGGCACACCTACCACGCCATCCCTTGCGCATGGGTCGAAGTTTTCGGGGAACTCGAATTTTACGTTCTGGGAATATGGCAGGGTGGAATCGCCATATACTTTCATCATGTATAAGCCATATATAGGCAATGCCATTTCAGCTCCTTGCCCGTTGGCCATGGTGTTGAAGTGGATGTAACGCTCTTCACCGCCAACCCATACGCCGGTTACAAGTTCGGGCGTGAATCCCATGAACCAACCGTCGGAGTTGTTGTTGGTCGTACCTGTTTTTCCGCCCATTTGCGCTGTGAGCTTGTAGGGTGCGCGGCGCACACGGTTGCCTGTTCCAGAGTCAACTACGTTGAGCAGTATGGAGAGTATTTTATAGTATCCTTCTTCGCTTATGCACTCGGTGTGCTGCGGCACGAACTCGCTTATCACGTTGCCCTGATTATCGGTGATGCGTGTCACAAACACAGGATCGACGCGCATACCCTTGTTGGCGAATGCGCTGTATGCCGTCACCATCTCCTTTACCGACACGTCGCACGAGCCGAGGCATATCGACTTCACGGGGTCGAGGTAATTGGTTATGCCAAAGTTGTGCATATTCCTTACGAGTTGTGCGGGCGACAGATTGTCCATAAGACGGGCCGAAATCCAGTTGTTGGAGTTAGTCAATGCCCATCGCAGCGTCACCATTTCGCCTATATGTGTGTGACCCGAGTTGCGCGGTATCCAGGGGCGGCCCAGTTCGTCTTTAAGCACTGGTTGCGAATTGAGGAACTCGTCGCATGGCGTGTAGCCCTCTTCCATAGCGTAGGTGTATAGGAATGGCTTTATTGTCGAACCTATTTGCCTGCGACCCTGGCTAACCATATCGTATTGGAAATACTTGAAGTTGGGTCCGCCGATGTAAGCCTTGACATACCCAGTCGCGGGATCCATCGACATCATGCCTGTGCGCAAGAACGACTTGGAGTAAAGCATCGAGTCAAGCGGCGACATGATGGTGTCGATGTCTCCATCGTAGGAGAACACACGCATTTCCCGTGGCTGATTGAAGTTTTCACGTATCTCGGCCTCGCTTAGCCCGGTAAGTTTCAGCACGCGGTGGCGTTCGCTTTGCCTGATTGCGCGGTCTATTAGCCTGTCGCGCTGTTCTGCCGACAGTTCGGCACGGTTGGTGGTGTAAGGGTTGCTTGTTCCCTTCTTTTCTTTTATAAAACGTGGTTGCAGGCTCTTGCCGAGGTGACGCAATACTGCATCTTCGGCATAGCTTTGCATACGCGAATCGATTGTGGTGTATATCTTGAGTCCGTCGGTGTATATGTTGTATTTCGAGCCGTCGGGCTTGCGGTTCTTTTCAACCCAGCCAAACAGTGGATTGGTGGCCCACGCGATGGAGTCATCGACAAATGCCTGTTGGTTCCAACTTGGGTAATTGTCACGTTCCGGGTGCTTGGCCGAAAGCATGCGGCGTAATTCTTCGCGGAAGTAGGGGGCAATGCCGTCCTTGTGGTCAACGCGGTGATAGTCGAGGACGAGCGGCTTGCGTTTCAATTCTTCGGTTTCGGCCTCCGAGAGCATTCCGGCGCGGCACATTTGGTCGAGTACCACGTTGCGGCGTATGCGTGTGCGCTCGTTGTACCTTACAGGGTTGTATAGCGATGGGTTTTTCACCATTCCCACGAGTGTGGCGGCTTCTTCAATGCTCACCTCGCTTGGCTCTTTGCCGAAATATACATAGCAGGCACTTTCAATGCCAACGGCATTGTTTAGGAAGTCGAATTGGTTGAAATACATTTGTATGATTTCATCCTTGGTGTAATATCGTTCAAGTTTCACGGCAATGGCCCATTCTATGGGCTTTTGCAGCATTCGCTGGAACATATTGTCATAGTCGGGCGAATATAGCTGCTTGGCAAGTTGCTGGGTAATGGTGCTGCCACCGCCTGCATTTTTCTGACCAAGCAAGCCGCGCTTGACCACCGCGCGCAGCAGGGCACGGAAGTCTATGCCCGAATGGCTAAGGAAACGCTCGTCTTCGGTGGCTATGAGCGCATTGGTGAGATGCGGCGACAATTCGTCGAAATCCACATACACGCGGTTGGCCATACTTTGGTAGTATCGTCCCATTTCCATACCGTCGGCCGTGTATAGCACAGTGGCATAGCGGTCGGTGGGGTTCTTTAGCTCTTCTACTGGTGGCATATATCCTATTATGCCGTTGTATATGAGGCAAAAAATCGTGAAGACGATTATTACAAGTGCAGTGAATGTTATCCACATCCATTTTATGATGCCCTTGGTGCGTCGGCTGTTTCCCTTTTTTGTCGCCGTAGTGTTATTTTCGTTTGAATTCATTTTTTCAGTCAAGAAGTGTGTTGCAACTTATAAATTGTGGCTTAACCAGTTTTTGCGCCGTGCAAAATTACTGAATAAAGTGCTAAGAGGCAAAAAATAAAGGAATGATATTATTCGATTAATGACGTGCCGTCGATGTCGGCTATTTTGCCCTTCAACGCTGGTATGTCGTCGAGGTTGGCTTGTATGGTCATTTTGCACACGTTGTCGAAGTCCTGCGCCGTCACTTTCAGGTTTTCCCGTTTCACGAGTTTCATCACATCGTTCATGCCAAGGTAGGGGAATGAGAAGGAGACTGTGCCCTGTTCATGGCATTCGAGTATTTCGGCATTGGCAATTGCTTCGGCTGCGGCCTCGCGGTAGGCGACTATTAACCCCGATGTTCCAAGTAGTATTCCACCGAAGTACCGCACCACGATAATCAATACGTTGGTAAGCCCGAACGAATTGATTTGCCCCAATATAGGCTTGCCTGCCGTGCCCGAAGGTTCGCCGTTGTCGCTGCTAAGAAATTCGCTGCGGTCGGTGCCAATCATGTAAGCCCAGCACACATGGCGGGCATCATAGAAACGTTTTTGATATTGTTTTATGATTTCCTTTGCCTCGGCAGCCGACTGCACAGGGATGGCAAAAGAGAGGAATTTGCTCATTTTCTCTTTGTAAAGCCCCTCGGAAGGTGCTGCTAAGGTCTTGAAAAAATCGCTCATTGTGAGAATGAAATAATGGGTTAACCTTGTGCAAAGTTAACCCATTATGATAAATTTACCAAAAATCAATATTTGTGGTCATCGCCCGACATTTCATCGGGTGTTATCGGTTTCTTGTTCAGCGAATACCATGCGTAGGCTATGTATGCCACCACAAATGGGATTATCACCGTCACCCAACTCATTACCGTGAGCGTGAACGGGCTTGACGAACTGTTGCTGATGGTGAGCGAGCTTGCAGGATCGAGCAGCGATGGGTAATAGGCTGTGCCATTATAGCCTGCCACCCAGAAGAGTGACATCACAACGAGGGCTGTGCCGATGCCGCTATACCATATACCGCACTTGTAATTGTCGCAAAGCACGGTTTTGGCGTAAGCGTAAATCACAGCTGCCACGCCTATTAACAGAGCTGCAAGAGCCCACCACATTTCAATGAAATTGTGGAAATACTTGAATGGAACAATTGTTATTACTTCGCGTCCGTCGAGTATGTCGGCTTGATGTCCATCAGCTGTGAGTAATATTACGAGGAATACCACGAATAGCAGCACGAATACGCCGCCGTTGACAAGAACGGCCTTGCGTTGTTGACGGTAATTTGCACCGTCATCGATGGTGTTGATGAAGTACAGTGCAGCCTGCATACGTGCGAGGAACAGCACGGCAATACCGAGCAGCAGGTTTCGCCAGTGGAAGATGGCCTCAAGCCCGTGCGTGGGCGACCATGTGGATATTGCCGGTGCGGCGGTATTCAACAGATTGCCTTTTTGCACCGTAAATTCGGCTCCGAAGAAGAATGTACCCACGGCCACGCCCAGCAACATGCAGCCCAGTATGCCGTTGATGCAAAGGAAAATGTCGAACGTGCGTGTGCCATATACGTTCCCTTTCTTCTTGCGGAACTCGTAAGAGACGGCTTGCAGTACGAAACCGAGCAATATCAGCATCCACAGCCAATATGCGCCGCCGAAACTCGTGGAATAGAACAAGGGGAATGAGGCGAAAAATGCGCCGCCAAATACTACGAGCGTGGTGAACGACAGTTCCCACTTGCGGCCAAGTGAATTGACCATCATGGTGCGTTGCAGGTCGCTGCGAGCACCGAGCAGCATGGTTTGCCCCCCTTGTACGAAGAGAAGGAACACGAGTGCGGCACCCAATACTGAAATCAGGAACCACCAGTATGATTGCAATATTTCGTAAGTTTCCATAATGAGTGTGTTAATCGATGTTTTCTTTAGACTTTCGCGAAATGTATTTCAGCATTATGTTTATTTCGGCTACAAGCAACCCTGTGAAGATAATTGCAAACAGCGTGAAAGTGGTGATTACCGACGACGTGGGGATGCTCGATATGGCTGCGCGTGCTGGCATCAGCCCTTCGATGACCCACGGCTGGCGTCCAACTTCGGCCACCACCCAGCCGGCTTCGCTGCATATCCATACCAGCGGAATTGAAATCATGGCCAGTAGTTGCCACCACTTGTTGCCTTCGAGGAAACCACGTTTCTTATAGGCCAATAAAAGCACCACAATGTAGAACAGCAGGAAGTATCCGCCCAAGATTACCATTATGTGGAACGCATAGAACGTCATGGGGATGTCGGGAACGGCCTCTTCAACGCTGTCGAAATACCCGTAGCCGAAGTAGTCGAAGTCTTTTTTAAGGTCGGCATGAGCCAGCAGCATGGCACTTTCATCGCCGGCGGCCTTGGCTATGTCGAATCGCCGCAGAGCCTCATGGGCGGCTTTCCCACGTTCAATGCGTTCGGCGTATGAAATGCCGCGTATTGTGTCGCCTTGTGGGGTAAGCGAAATGCCGTTCAGCAGATCTTCCACGCCAGGGATGAATGCGTCGGGGTCGCCCTCGGCAAGCACCGACAGCCCGTAGGGTATCGAGATGTCAATCAAGTATGGGTCTTGGTCGTCGCCGATTTGCTTGTCGGGGTTCAATATGCCTGCGGCCACTATCGACTGCCCACAACTCCCTTTGTAGAGTCCCTCCATGGCCGCAAGTTTCATTGGTTGCACTTCCGATACAACCTTGGCTGAGCCGTCGCCCGTTCCTAATGTTGCTACGATACCGGCAAGGCCTATCCAGCCTGCAACCTTGATGCTGCGCACGGCCATGGCCACATTGCGCTTTTTGAGTAGCAGCCATGCGCTTACGCCTATCACGAATACGCCTGCAAGCGTCCAGCCGCTGAGTACTGAATGGAAAAACTTGTTGATGGCCACTGGCGACAGTACCAAAGCCCAAAAGTCGTCCATCACATTGCGCATCTCGTGTGGATTAAATTCCATTCCTACTGGGTATTGCATCCACGAGTTTGCAACGAGTATCCACAGAGCCGACAGGCTTGCGCCCACGGCTGTGAGCCATGTGGAGGCGAGGTGGAACCTGGGCGACACTTTCTTCCAACCGAAGAACATAACGGCAATAAAAGTAGCCTCCATGAAGAAGGCAAGCAACCCTTCGATGGCAAGCGGCGCACCGAAGATGTCGCCCACGAACCAGCTGTAGTTCGACCAGTTGGTGCCAAATTCAAATTCAAGTATAATACCCGTTGCCACTCCCATTGCAAAGTTGATGCCGAATATCGTCATCCAGAATTTTGTGGTGGCAAGCCATCGTGGGTCGCGAGTCTTGAAGTAAATCGACTCCATTATAGCGACAATCACCGACAGTCCGAGCGTGAGCGGCACGAACAGCCAGTGATACATGGCGGTGAGGGCGAATTGTGCCCTTGACCAATCTACCAATGATGTTAAGTCATTCATAATAGTTATAATGTTTTTTGATGTTTATGTTACTTAGTATATATGTGCAGGCGCTATTTTGCGTTGCCGATTAGTTCGTTCCTCACGTGCTGGGCGCGGGCTTCATCGGTGGAGAAGTTGGTGTTCAAGAAGTTTGGGAAAAAGAATAATTTGAGTACCACGAAAATAAGGAACAGTTTTATTATGATTAACAGCCACAACGATTTTCCGATGGTCATGTTTCGGAAACCGTCAACGTACAGGTCGATAATGCGTCTTAGAAGGTTCATTGGCCAGTTGCGTATATAAAATTTGGAATATGGTATGTTTTGCCCTCTGGCAGGACAGTGCGTATCATATTCCAAAGATAGGTATTTTCAGTGAAAATTCGATACACAAATAGGAATCTGTTAGAAACAAGCTATTTATAAGCTTTTCTCAAAGAGTGAGGTAATGAC
>CALUIB010000002.1 GCA_944320595.1 uncultured Muribaculaceae bacterium
AACGTATGTACGTGTTCTTTTCCATCGTTCCAATGCATTTGCTCCTGTTACAAAGAAAACATTTTATTTCGAGATAAGCAACAAGTAGTTGCCCCTATTTAAGAGGCAATTAAAAAAATCCACGACGATATAAAAGAAATCCCCACGCACAGCGTGCGCAGGGGATTTTTTAGGGCTATGATTGGCGATTAAAGCAACGCTACAACCACATCAGTTTCTGCCTCCTCGATGCTGACTTTGCCTTCGCGAGCGAGCCAGCCAAGGGCTGCGTAAATTTCTTTTTCTTTGAGCTTGGTGGCCTTCTTGAGCCCCTTAACGCCAAGTTTGCCTTGCTCGTTAAGCGCGACCCACACTAAGCCTGCCCAGTTTCCAATTACTTCTACAGTCATAATCTTAACTAATTTAATTCTACTTCTTCTTTCAAAAACTGAAATTTTGATTATAAAGTCACTGCAAATTTACAACTTTCTTAGTTAAAAACATGATTTTCTGACAGATAATTTCAAGCCGCCAAGCACAACAAACATAACCAACTATCAATCAGCGCAATACACAGAACCTTCTTAATAGCTAATACTTAACACCTGGCACTTATCCCATCTCTCCCACGATACGGTTCCTTACCACGGAATAAGCTTTGCGAAACAAAGCCGACTGCTCCATGGTGTCGAGCATCTCGCTAAAACGGCACGCAGGCACCGCAAACGTGAGTTCATCTTTCGGAACCAGCAGCCGTGCCGACGGGTCGAGCAGCCCTATGAAACAACGTCGGCCACCAGCCTTATTTTCTTTCACGGCAAAAGTGACCATGCTGCAACACCCCGAGGCAAACCTTGCGCACACCGCATCGTCGGCATTATTGTCGTAAAACGCCCATGAGCAAAGTCCCGAAAGCACGTCGGGCGTGGCAAAGAAAAGTATGCCCTCCACGCCATCGAGGCTATCCAAACAGTCGATGCGCACAAAGTTAAGGTACTGCTTGCTTGAAAGCGTTATCCCAAGCCTGCCTACATACTCCCTAACCTGCTCAGGGGTCTGCTTGTAATGCTCCACCTCCGACACAAACGTCGGCACACGTTCCTGCATTGGCGCAAAAGCCGTGTAAAGGGCTCCGCCGCCGCATAGGACATTCTCGGCCGAAAGTGTCAACGGCTCGCCGTCGCACACGCGGCGTATCGCGCCCACCATGCACCGCGGAATCTTCACGACATCGGTTGCAGGCGTGTCGTTATATCCAAATGCCACCGGCAGCGGCACCCCGATGCCAAAAGCCTTTTGATACAAGGCAACAAATTCTCGTATCTCCATATATATTGTACACAAAATTACATAATTACAAATATACACATTTCACGGCAAAAACCGGCAATATACTTCCAGCACCTTTCCCCCCCTGGCCTCTTATTTGCTGCATTCCGGGAATATTTGTATTTTTGCGGCACAGATGAAAGGATTAGTAATCAAGAATACCGGCAGCTGCTATGTGGTGAAAACCGAGTGCGGCGATTGCGTGAGTTGCAAAATCAAGGGCAACTTCCGCCTGCGCGGCATACGCACCACCAACCCCGTTGCCGTGGGCGACAACGTGGAAATCACCGATGCTGCCCCCGACGGCACGGCCTACATCACAGCCATCGATGCGCGGCGCAATTACATAATACGCCGCGCAAGCAACCTGTCGAAAGAATCGCACATCATAGCCGCCAACATCGACCTGGCATTCCTCATCGCCACCATCAAGGAACCCGAAACGAGTACCACGTTCATCGACCGCTTTCTCGCCACAGCCGAAGCTTACGGCATAAAGGCAGTGATAATAGTCAACAAGACCGACTTGCTCGACAACGACGAGCGCGAATATGCCGACGCTCTGCAATACCTCTACACATCAATCGGGTATGACGTGATAATGATGTCAGCCACAGCAAACGACGCAGCCGCAGGCATCGACAAGATACTGCAACTCGCCAACGGGCGCACCGCGCTGTTCTCGGGCAACTCGGGCGTGGGCAAGTCCACCATCATCAACCTGCTAATTCCAGGTGCCGGGCTAAAGGTGGGGAACATAAGCGCATCGCACCACACAGGCATGCACACCACCACATTTTCCGAAATGTTCCCGCTGCCAGGCGGCGGATACCTCATCGACACCCCGGGAATAAAGGGTTTCGGCACCATCGACTTCGACAAGAGCCAAGTGGCGCACTACTTCCCCGAGATATTCCGAGCCTCGGCCGGCTGCCGCTACCACAATTGCACCCACACCCACGAGCCTGGGTGCGCCGTGCTGCAAGCCGTGAGCGATAGCCTCATAAGCCAATCGCGCTACGCAAGCTACCTGAGCATACTCGACGATGCCACCGACCCAAAGTACCGTAAGGCTTATTGACAGCAACCGCAGGGCTAAAAGTTATTAAAAAATCACGGCATAATTTGTCGAATCGGGAAATAGTAACTACCTTTGTCACAAGTTAACATATAGAATAACCTATAAGGGGTCTCTGCACGAAACAAGTGGAGATTCTTTTATTTTTTACTAACATTTAAACTTTTAATTTACCATGGCTATCAGCTACATGACAAAAGAAGGATACAAGAAGAAAATGGAGGAAATCGCTTACCTTGAAAATGTTAAGCGCCCCGAAATTTCTCGTGCTATCGCTGAAGCTCGCGACAAAGGTGACCTTTCCGAAAATGCCGAATACGATGCCGCAAAAGAGGCACAAGGAATGCTCGAAATGAAGATTTCGCAGCTCAAAGACCTTGTGGCCAACGCCCGCATAATAGATGAAAGCAAGCTCAACACCGAAGAAGTGCAATTGCTCAACACCGTAACCATCAAGAACCTTAAAAATGGCGCCACGCTGAAGTACACCATCGTGACCGACAGCGAGGCCAACTTGAAGGAAATGAAAATAGCTCAAAGCACACCCATCGCCAAGGGCCTGATGGGCCACAAGGTGGGAGACGTGGTGGAAGTGAAGGCTCCCGCAGGGCTTATGTCGTTTGAAATATTGAAAATAGAAATCTAATATAACGCTATGGCTTCGATTTTCAGCAAAATAATAGCCGGGAAAATTCCCTGCTACAAAGTGGCCGAGGACGAAAACTACTTCGCTTTCCTCGACATAAACCCAGTGATGCCCGGCCACACATTAGTGGTGCCAAAGCACGAAGTTGATTATATATTCAACCTCGACGAGGAGGAATATGCAGGGCTGACCAAGTTTGCCCGCCGCGTGGCTCGTTGCATGAAACAGGTCATCGAATGCAAGAAGATTGCCGTGGCCGTCCTGGGGCTTGAAGTGCCTCACGCACACATACACCTGATACCCATCTCAAAAGAGGGCGACATGAGCTTCAGCAACAAGATGACGCTGCCTGCCGACGAGATGGCGGCCATTGCCGGAAAAATAGCCGACGAATATAACCGCACCCACGGCGAGTGAGCGACATCGGCATCATCTTAAAAGATACGCACGAAAGAGTAGCGGCGACGGACACCGGCTGCCGCTACTCTTTCCGTTTTTTTATAATTGAATGCGGAATTATATAGGGAAACATTTTGCACACTACACACTTATGCTCAATAAACTAATATTAGCCATAATCACCATCTTGGCCGCTGCCGCGCAGCCTGCCATGGCTGCACGGCCTAAACAAGGCGCAGTGGACCGTTTCACAAGCTCCAAGGCCATATCCCACGCATTGGCCGGAGTGTGCGTCATGGACTTGGCAACTGGCCGGGTGGTGGCCGGGTGCAACATCGACAAGGGCATCGTGTCGGCCTCCACAATGAAAGTGGTTACCGCCGCCTCGGCACTCGAATTGCTTGGCAAGGACTTCACCTACCACACCCGTGTATATGCCATCGGCGACATTGACCCGACTGGCCGCCTCACCGGCAAAATCCGCGTGGTGGGCGGTGGTGACCCAACGCTCGGCTCGCGCCACTTCAAGGAGCGCACGGCATTCGTCGATACCTTGGTGCAATGCCTGCAAGCCGCCGGGATAACCGAAATCCGCGGCTCGATAGAACTCGACCGCTCGGCAATCCCCGACCAGCCAGTTCCCGGCTACTGGATGGTGGAAGATATTCCCGAAAGCTACGGCACAGGCTACCACGCCATCAACTTCGCCGACAACCAGACATTGGTGAAGTTCACTCGCCAGTGGGATGGCACATACCTGGCAGCCACCGCCCGTAAAATACCGGGTCTGCGCCTGAACTGCCACGTGCGCGAGCAATTCAAGGGCGACACCATAAACCGCCCCGGACTGACGAGCCGACTTTACTACAACGGCGGACTGCTGCAAATCGACGGCATCGTGGCACGGCGGCGGCGCGGGCGCGAGAACTTCGCGTCGTGGTATGCCAATCCTGCCCCTCACCGGCTGCTGGCCGACAGCATCGAGCAGTCGCTATCGTCACACGACATCGGCTACCACCCATCGACCGAGGGTCTATCGCACCACACAGGCGACACGCTGCAACTACTCGACTACCCATCGCCGCCACTGACCGAGATACTTGAATCGATGCTATTCCGCAGCGACAATATGTATGCCGAGGGTGTGCTGCGCACACTGCCGCTCGCCGCGGGGCTGCCTGCCACCACCGCCAACGGGGTGCGCATAGTAAACAAATTGTGGAAATCGCGCGGGCTTGACACCGACGGACTGGCCATGAAAGACGGCAGCGGCCTGGCGCGCAACGGGTGGGCCACACCGCAATTCCTGTGCGACGTGCTGCGCCTGGCATACGCCGACCGCGACAGCATCGGTGCCGACTATTCACAGCTACTGCCCCGTGCCGGGCGCGAAGGCTCGGTCAAGCGGCTGCTGCTGCGCACACCGCTGCGCGGCAAGATTGTCCTGAAGTCGGGCAGCATGGGCGGAGTGCAATGCTACGCCGGCTACTACCCTGCCAGCCGTCCACGCTACGCCGTAGCCATAATGGTGAACAACTTCCCCAGCAAGCGCAGCCAAGTAGTGTCGCAAGTACAAACCCTGCTACTCGACCTCTTCGGCAGCAACTAAGAGCCAGCATAGAATATACACAATATTTCAATGTTCACATAATAACGACACGGCTGCTCTGTTCCTCATTATGAGACGGAGCAGCTATGTATTAATATTCAATTATTTACGACAGTCCAGCCCAACTTAATTATGACAAACTGTATTCAAGCAAGTATTCGCCATACTTGTGTCGCAGACTTTCCGATTCTATCGCATCTCGCCTTAGTGCCATAATAAGGTTACCGTCGAAATGAAATATTTTCCCCGACAGTTCACGGAAATGGGCATTGACAAAAGGTTCCACTTCTTCGGGATGAATATTGAACCGATAGAAATCGTAATACCTTTCAAGCAACGTTATCACATAGCTACGAAAAACATCACGGACATGATTGCGAAAAGCCGTTTGCTCCATCCTGTTGCTCCTGCCATACAGGGCAATCAGATACAAGAAATTGATATCGTAATGCGACAGGATAAGGGTATCACGGTCGAAAAGCCGGTTCTCAAAATGGTATGCCAAATGTTTCATCACAGGATTCCCCTCATTGTCAACATCATGAGGCCGCAGATTATCGGCGGCATAAGAATAACGCCCACGACTTGCCCCACTTTCAATTTTGGCTGAAATAAAGAAATTGGGGGTTATGTCATATCCCTCAGTGACATCATCGCGATAAGGAAGAAAACCTCGCAGTTTCTTGTAATCATCGCCACCCTTGCCATGCAGTATGTCAAAGGTAAGCTGGATTACATTCTTGGCGTAGGTGTATTGCTTATAAACTGCTTCCTGCCCCAATGATGCGCCGACTTTATAATATTTGCTGTCGGCAATATAGTACACCTGCCGTTCAGGGCAAACCAATGAATTATACGGGTAAATGTGGTCAACAATTTTTCCGTCATTTTGGAATTTAAACCCACTTGGAACTTCTTCCCCTATCAAGGCATCGACAATAGCCTCGAACACAATATTGAAATCCTTGGCAACAAGGTAATCCTCGGCGGTGTGGGAAGAATACAACCTATCGGAACAATCAAAAAACGAATAACACAAATGCCACAGTTCAAGAGCCTTGTCGGTGAAATACTTATATTTTATTTGCCTAAGCCGCCTTTTGCCATATCCTTTAAGATAATGCCTGAACTCGGCATTTTTTATTACTTCATAATTATAGTTGATTTCAACAGGGAAACCATATTCAGAATGTACATAATTGAGAATTGAATAGAAAATCACAAACAATTCCTCATCAAAGTCGATTTGCTTTCTCTTGTTTACAGGATTAATATATACCGGCGACTTGCCTTGCTTCACAGGTAATTGGTGATTAACGGTCTTTTTCCAATTCACTCTATTATAGCCACTGTGAATGTTTTTGACCTCAAACATGACAAAATTCCTATTATCCCTTGCGAAACGCGCCAGCGACAATATCGAATCGATTAAAGAACATTCAGCCTTGCCAGCCGACGCGTCAATGTTCACATAAGAATGTCGGCTCACGATTGATGTGTTGGTGTTCCTGTAGAAAATGCTTATTGTCCGGTATATCCAAATGGCAAATTGCTGAATAAATTGCTTGTCGGAAGCCGTCACATTCGATTTGCCAAAATCAAGCAGCTTGACTGGGTCGTAACGGTCAAGTACCAATCCACGACCTGCCCCACTTCCGCCCTCGGACAAGACAACCTTAGGCAGAAAGAAAATGCAATCATTTATTTCACGATAGAAACAATATCCCACATAAGGCAACCGAATTTCGCCATGCTTATTTGGGAAATCCAGCATACGGGCAGGAATTATTCCTCGCAACTCTTGCTCGTCGTATGGATAATCTTCAATTATTATCCTCATCTGCAACTACTCCTTGCCTTGCATGGTTTTCAAGATTCCAATAATTTTTGCTCCACGCCAAGGTTACGGAAGAAAGCATCGACAATCCTGTAATCGACCGCCATGAATTTTGGCGCGAAATCCTTGAAAGTGTGTTGATTTTTATCTTTATTATCAGGGTTGCCATCTCCTGAAAAATAAAAAATCGACTCAGGATCTTCGCCATAGTCCTTATATATATCGTTCCAAAGATAAAACACCACCTTTGCAACAAAATCATTCACAGGAATATCGCCACTGCCGTCTTTGGGTTTCACAAACCAAAAACCAAGTTGCTTGTCTTCCGACTCGGTTATCTTGAAAATGCGTGAATTGACCTCGGCAAGAAATTGCCCCCACTCATAACAATACTTACCATTTACCACCCGGCGAACAACAGCCTCTCCTTTTTCGTTGACGGGGCTGACATCAATTGGCATATAAACCCAATCCCACCGCCTCTTGAACGCCGAGTCGATAGGGAAAAGCGACTGGTCGCTTGTATTCATGGTGGCCAATATGTTAAGATTGGGCGGCAAGCACAATATGGTTCCATTGCCTAAGCCATCGGCAATGGAATCAAGTTCGTCGGCACACCCTTTAAATCGTTCGCAGAGGTAGCTCTCCAAGTCTTTGTCGGGTCGCACCGAATATTCCGACAATCCCGCCTCGTTCCTATCAAGCAGCTGGAATATGTCGCCAAATATCTGGGCGCAGTTGCCACGATTTATCTCTTCTATAAAAAGGTAAATATCACGCGGCTCTGTCTTACCCACATAGCTTTCCCATGCCATGGTATATGCGTCGGTAAACGCTTGCGGCTGAAAAGAATATGAAATCTCGCCAGGCCGTTCCTCATTCATGATAGGCTTATAGCAACCCACAAACGACGAATAATCGGTCTCGGGATGGAAAGTCACCCTCACCACATCCTTTTCATCGGGGTAAAGTGTTTTAAGATAGTGCGACTTGCCAACACCAGGAGCGCCAAAGAAGATAATCTGTTTCGGCTTGAACACCGTGCATGCAGCAAGGCGCGAATTTGCAGCATCCACATCTATTTCGGTTGGATTCGTAAGTTCATATCGGGCAATTTTAATCCTGACCGCATCGATACAATCCTTGGGTATGTACATAGTGTTCCCATCAACCTTGAGCATGGAGTGATTTTCCACGACAAGGTTCAAACGGGTATCGTTTGCCACCTTACGGCCTTCGGACTGCCTTGCTTTATTTCGGTAATCGGCATCGTTGCGGAAACGAATAATCGAGCTGGCGCATTCAAAAAAATCACTCCACCTTGCAGCCGTAGCCACAAAAATCTTAAATTCTTCTTTGCTTATCGAGTATTCTCCAGTAACATCTCCCAATGTGAGCAATACTTTGAATGTGAACATCATCGGATATAAGCAGATGGTTTTAGTTTTTATTATTATTTTCTCTATTTGGTCGTCGATAATATTTTGGTACAGGGAAGTATCACGATAATCACCATTTGTGATTTCCCTTATTTTCCAAAACACCGGCGTAAGGTCTTTAGGTGCATAGCCTGCCGCATTGCGTTTGAGTCCATAACTCGTTAAATTGATTGTGGCACGATGGGCGGTAGTGCCTATATATGGCGAAAATTCGGGTGTTACCTTCAACCTATCGAAAAACGACTCGTAATTTTCCTTGCCATTAGGATTCCATCGGCTCAAGACTTCACCTATATAGCACAAGTTGCTGAACCTGCACTCCTGCTTTGTGATATACCAGTAGTCTTCATTCGACTTGATACCGGTTTGAAGAATTGCCAATTTATTATCAGACAGTCGTTGAGCCATTTTCCATCAAAGTTTTAATCATGATTGCAATAAAATAAGCCAACCGCGGAGGCACAGCATTGCCTATCTGGGTGCATACCGAAGACTTTGACCCGTAGAAAATGTAATCGTCTGGAAACGTCTGTATGCGTGCAGCTTCGCGCGGAGTCAAAGTCCTATTCTCCACCGGGTGAATATAACGACCAGCCGACGGAGTATCGAAACGCGTGGTAATGGTCGTCGCAGGCTTATCCCAGTCAAGCCTGCCATACGAACCACTGTGTACCGACTTTATGTCTTCATCGAGCGAGACCCAGTTCTCATTGGGCTTGATTTTGGCCATGCGCTCAATGGCTTTTGCACTATGCCTTGTAGCTACATGGTTGGGAACTTCGTTATAAGTGTATGGCGAGACTGCCGACAAGTCAAAAATTGCATCTCTCACAGTCCGTTTCTTGGTAAAGAGCAACAATTCATCTTTTGAAAGAGATGAAACGACCTTGGCCTTAACATCATCAAAGTCAAACTTTGACTTTGAGCCTATAATCAAGACCCGCCTCCTCATTTGCGGCACTCCGTAGTCAGCCGCGTTCAGCGTATTTATGCTCAGGTGATACGCCCCTTTCTTAAAATTATCGGCATCGGAGAATATAGAGCATATCTGCTTGATTATATCACCTTTATGACTCGACAAAATGCCCTCTACGTTTTCAAACACAAAAAATTCGGGTTCAAACCTTTGAATTACCTTGAAATAGTATTTGAACAGGAAATTACGCCCATCTTCCATGAACTCCTTTGCCTTGCGAATACGACCACCTGCCATCGAGAAACCTTGGCACGGTGGACCGCCTATCACCACACTTATTTCGCTTAGCTTTTGGTTGATTTCACATAACCTGTCACCAGCGACACCAGCTATAGCCCCGTCAAAATCATCTACCAAACACTTTATGTCGGCATTAACCATCAATGTTCCCGGGTTGTTCCTGCTGTAAGAATCGGCTATAGTGGGATTTATCTCGTTGGCCAATACGATATTGAAACCTGCAAGTTTGAACCCAAGTGAAAACCCACCGGCACCCGAAAACAAATCTATCACGTTCATGCTATGCGGCATCGCTCATGCGGTATTTAAGAATATACGATTTTATGTATTCTGTTTCAAGATTGGTAAGCCCATATATGGGTGCTATTGCGTCATCGATTTTGTCGATGATGTCTTTGCAGAGTTTGTGCTTGTATTCATATTCAGTCTGCTTTGTTCCCACATAAACTTTGGTTTCTTCCAGCCTGCCCTCCAATTCCATGAAAAGCTGTGTGAATATGGCAGTATCCACGCCGTCAAGCCGAGGAAGCCTGAACATCAAAAGCTCCTTAGCCGTGATATGCCAACAGTCGGAAACTGCAACCCAAAAGAAGAAAAAAAGAGAAGAATTTAGTACACAGCGAACAAAATCGACAACATTGCGCGAATATACAAAATGCTTATACTCGCTTGAACCAGGGTTGAAAGAAAATGCCTTAATCCAAAAACAGTTGCGCATATTCAAGTAAACCGAATTTCTTTCTCCACTCTGCACGGCTGTCGCCGAACCATACAGATTGTTTTCAAATGCCGAAGCAAGGCATTTTGAGAATACCGACAATTCCATATTGTTTCCTAACTTTGGTATGCAAGTATCCATAACATCAACCCGCGATAACTGTATGTTGTCAAACAGCATGGGCCTTTCATTCTTGTACCAATAGTTATATGATGAACTAAAAGTTCCATTATGCGCCGACATTTTCGAGGCTATCAATATGGTCAGTTTCTGATGAACCCCGGCAAAAAGGCAGTCAGGCCGGTCGGCATAATTAAGCAGGCACACATTGGGAAACTGGCCATAAACTAAATCCCTTATTTTCGACATCCTTTTAGTGGCAACGTATGAAATAGGTATGACGAAACCCATTACGCCATCGGCAGCAATCATCTTGGATGAATTGCTCAAAACATTGGCATACACATTGCCATACGTCTCAACTGGCTTGTAGCCTATCATGCGGTACTCTATATATGGCGGATTACCTATGATAATATCATAAGTCTTGAAAATCGACAAGTCAGGTTCGATAAAGTCAACTACCGAGAAATTATTGTTAATGGTGGTTGCAAGTGGCACAAACAGATTGATGTCGCTCAGATAATGAACCAACGAAAAGAAAACCCTAACCTTCGAGATGGCAACCGAATCGGGGGCAATGTCATTACCGCATATCGACCGAGCCAAAGCCATAACCTTTTCGTCGGTCATTGCTCCCTTGAAAAGCCCTAATTTTAATGCAATTGCAGAAACCAGGAACTCCCCGGCACCGCAAGTGGGGTCGAAAACCGATGCGTCGAGCAGCTTGCACTTGTCTTTATTGGAGGATGCCGCCAATAATGCAGCCGCATCTCCCGGACTTAACACGCCACCAGTTTCCTGCGATATATATTTCACAAAAGCATTTGCAGCGATAAAGTTTGTGACATCGGGCAATGTATAAAAAACACCTTCCTTTTTACGCCGCAGCTCCTTTTCGTTCAGGTTTGCCAGTGCCTTATGCAAGTCACAACCATCGTGAAAGAGGTTTCCGTTGCTTGTCTTGAAAACATCGGAACAGTCATCACCGCCAAGCAATAGCGACACAGCCTCCCACACCTTTAGGCTTGCCGCCTCGTCGTTGCCAAAAAATGAGGATACCTGCCTTGCGATTGCCTGTATGAATACTTTGGTATTTTCTCTGTCCATAAAATGCACAAAAATATACATTGCGGACAGCAAAATTACTAAAATTTCCGCAATTTCAAGGGTGAAACCGACTGCCACTATGGATAGCCGCTGCATCATTACTTGCCTGCATCCGCCACGGCAACTTTGTCGCTATCGTAGTACAAAAGTGTGCAGCTACCTGTGAGGTTGGTTCCACGGCAATGGAGGCTGTGTAATGGTGGCTATTTTTTTACTTTCTTGAACTTTAAGCCTTTCAGCTCGTAGCTGATTGATGTGGCGAGGTATGGTTCCAGCTTGTCGTAGCCCTCTACCGTCATGGTGCATTTTACCGTGGGCCTTACTGTAATGGTGTTACCGGCGGGGTTGATGATACACTCCAGGGTGGGTATCTTTGCAAGCCCGGCCACATCGTCACGGCGGGCCTTATCTCCACGGGAAATGGATATGAAGTCGCGCATTTGCGGCATTTTGAAGTATTTCGACGTGTCGAGCGGTTTCCAGTTGGTGTCGTAGGCGGTCACATGGCTGTCGGCAGCCGGCAGCAGATAGGTGGTTGACACATATATCACAGTGTCGCGCCCCGACGTGGCAAGCAGCATTTCCACACGGCTGCTTGCCGAGGTGGTGAGCCGCATATAGCCGGCCGACAATGTGTCGATTACCGCCGAGCCTCCGAAGTTGTTGGTCATGGGCATCTTGCGCCCTGCCTCGTAGTAGTCGAGCATATCGAGCCGCGTGTCGTGGGGCAGAGAAACAAATATGCCGCCATCTTCGGCGGCAAAGAAGTCGCGCATGGTGCGAGCCGCCGACGGCAAAGCCGTCGAGGCGGCAAGCAGCAATGCTGTTATGGCAAGTTTCACATTCTTCATTGTTGGTCGATGTCAATTTCAGGCTGTGAAATTAAGAAATAAACGTGGTATTTACCGCTTTTTCTTCATGAATTTATCATAATTTCCGTGCATTCCCTCGGGGCGTTCCTTCTTGGCGGCCTTGCCGCGTTCGCTGCGAGCCTCGCGCTTGCTGAACCCTCGTTCTTGGTCGCGGCGTGTGCGGCGGTCTATCCCACCCTTGCCGCGGCGGTCGCGACGGCGGCCTTCCGACTTCGAGTCGTATTTTCCACCTCCCTTGCCGCGGTTCTCGGCGGCATAGTCCTTGTTGAGGTCGGCGATTTCGCTGTAGATGCGCTTGCCGTAGAAGTCGGAGTTACGCAGCGCGTCGGCCACGCGACGACCGTCCCCCTTACGCACGTCGAAAAGCGAGTAACCGGACATCAAGTCAATGCGGCCCACCTCGATGCGCTGCCCCTGCACGGTCTCGTTGATGAGGCCGATAAGGTCAGAAGCGAAGAACCCGTCAGACTTGCCCACGTTGACATATACGCGGTCGTATCCCGGTTCGCCGGTACGGCGGTCTTTTTCTTCTTGCGACATTTCGGCTCCGCTCTTATGTTTCTTCGAGCCTTTCTCCTTGCCTTTCTTTTCGGTAACGATGTCGAGCTTTGGCGCGTCTTTGTAGTATTCGAGCAAGCGGTTGAATTCGAGCGAGAGCACTCGCTTAATCAAGTCTTCGCCCGAAAGCCATTCAAGTTTCTTTTGTATGCCAGGGATATAGTTGTTGATGACATCCTCGTTGACTTTCACCTTCTCGATGCGGTCGGCAAGGTTGTATAGTTGCCGCTCAATGATGCGCTCGGGCGTAGGAACTTCGCGCAGCTCGAATTGCTTGCCTATCCGCTTTTCTATATCCTTGATTTTTCCTTTTTCACGTGAGTGCACTATCGACACCGACACACCGGTCTTGCCGGCACGCCCGGTGCGCCCGCTGCGGTGTGTGTAGGTTGCCACATCGTCGGGCAGGCCATAGTTGATTACGTGGGTTAGGTCGCTCACATCGAGGCCGCGCGCAGCCACGTCGGTGGCCACCAGCAACTGCAAGTTGCGCTCGCGGAATTTCTTCATCACGGCATCGCGCTGAGCCTGCGACAAGTCGCCGTGCAGCGAGTCGGCGTTGTAGCCGTCCACAATAAGCTTGTCGGCTATCTCCTGCGTCTCGCGGCGAGTGCGGCAGAATATTATGCCATATATTGCCGGGTTATAGTCGGCAATTCGTTTAAGGGCAAGATATTTGTCGCGGGCATGCACCAAGTAGTATATGTGGCGCACATTTTCGGCACCCTCGTTGCGTGTGCCTATCACGTATTCCTGCGGGTTGTGCATGAACCGTGCAGCAATTTTGGCTATTTCGGGCGGCATGGTTGCCGAGAACATCAGCATCTTGCGCTCCTCGGGCACGTGGGTAAGTATGTCGTTGATGTCGTCCACGAAACCCATGTTGAGCATTTCGTCGGCCTCGTCGAGAATTACGGTGTGAACGTCTTGCAGATTGACCGTGCCGCGCTTGATGAGGTCGAGCAGGCGGCCCGGAGTTGCCACTATAATCTGCACGCCGCCGCGCAAGGCGCGTATCTGGCTCTCGATGCTTGAGCCGCCATACACAGGCAGCACCTTCAGCCCGTCGATGTATTTCGAGTAGTCGGCAAGGTCGCCGCCTATTTGCAGGCACAATTCGCGTGTGGGCGATATGATGAGTGCCTGCGGCACCTTGCGGCTCACGTCGATGCGTTGCAGCACCGGCAGGCCGAATGCAGCCGTCTTGCCGGTTCCAGTCTGGGCAAGGGCGACGACATCGCTATCTTCGTTCAACAAGTGTGGAATGACTTTTTCCTGTACAGGCATCGGGGTTTCGTAACCCATTTCTTTTATAGCCTTCAGCAGATCCTCGCGGACTCCTAATTCTTCAAATGTCATATTGTAATTTTATCAAGTGTGTAACAAGCTTGTATTTAGGCATATAGCCAATACCCTAAATATTGAACCATATCAGAGTGCAAAGATACAAACTTTTTGCCACACACGCAAATACAATTTTTCAAGCCACGCACTGCGTTCCGCTCTTGCAGGTTTTCTTGGCGATTTGTATCGGGCGGCGCTGGAGGTGCATTAACACAAGAAAAAACTCACGGCTCGCCCTTGAAATAGGGTGAACCGTGAGTGTCGGTGTCTATCGCCGTAGGCCGCAAGTTACAGCCCCAGGTCTTTCAGCGTGCGCGGAGCCGGGGTCTTGGGGAGCGGCTTGCGCTCTTTGAGTTGCTCAAGTGCCACTTCTATGGCCTTGTCGAGCTGCTGGTCGATTCCGGCGTATTCCTTCACGGGGTCGTTGTCGATGTATATGTCGGGGTCAACGCCGTGGTTCTCCACTATCCACTTGCCCGTCTTTGCGTCATAGTTGGTGAAGAACGGCACACGCACGTCGGTTCCGTCGATGTAAGGGAGCGGGCCAGAGATGCCCACAATTCCGCCCCATGTGCGGGTGCCAATTACAGTACCCAAACCCACGGCCTTGAAACTCCACGGGAACAGGTCGCCGTCGCTGGCCGAATACTTGTTGATAAGCAATACCTTCGGCCCATAGTGCGTGCCTTCGGGTATAGTGCCGTTCATCTTCGAGCCACGGTACATGGTCATGCGGTAAGGGGTGCGCAGCAGCCGCTCGATGACCATGGGCGAGATGTTGCCGCCACCGTTGGCGCGGTCGTCGATGATGAGAGCCTCCTTGTTGAGCTGCGGATAATAGTAGCGCACAAACTCGTTAAGCCCGTCGGGTCCCATGTCGGGGATGTAAATGTACCCCACCCGACCGTCGCTGGCTTCTTCCACCTTCTCGATGTTACGCTGCACCCAAGCATAGTGGCGCAACGGATATTCGTCGTCGATGGGCTTGACAACTATACGCAACGCTCCGTCGAGGCTTGCCGACGAGTTGATTGTCAGCTCGGTCATCACGCCAGCCTTGCCCACGAGCAAGTTGTAGATGTTGCCCACGGTGTTGGTGGGTATGCCGTCGATGGCCACTATGTAATCGCCCTCCTTCACGTTAAGCCCTTGCTGCGCGAGCGGCGAAATGAGCGAAGAACTATATGGTGCGCCTTGCAAAATCTTGTCGATGCGGTAGAACCCGCTGCCCTCGTCGCGGCTCAAGTCGGCACCAAGCAGCCCTGTCTTGACCGTGGCGACACCCTTGTTGTCGTCACCGCCGGGGCCCACGTAGGCATGGCCGGTGGCAAGTTCGCCTATCAGCCCGCCAATGACGTAGCTAAGATCTTGGCGGCACTTCACGTAGGGGAGCAATGCGGCATATTTCTCCTTCATTGCCGCCCAGTCAACGCCGTGCATATTCTCCAAATAGAAACCGTCGCGATAGGCGCGCCACACCTCATCGTAGATTTGCGCCCATTCCTTGTCATATTCCACGAGTGCCGTCATGTCGTCGAGGTTAACGGCACGGCCATTTCCGAAGTCGGTCGAGGGGAAGTCGCAGATGCTAATAGAGCTGTCGGTAATTTTCAGCACGGCGGCTTTCTTGCCGTCGGCCGACACGGCAAATACAGCACCGTCGGCTACAGTTTTCTCCTCTTGTTCTTTCAGGTCGAACACCTTGATGGTGCCGCCGTCGTTATACCACACCTTGCCGCCGTCGCAATAGAAATTGCCATAGTTGCCCGTGCCAACCGGGAGCTTGACGGTACGGGCGACGAGGCCGTCGATGTCGATTTTCACCATGTTACTCTCCTCGGCAGAGTCCTTGCCTTTCTTCTCTTTTGCAGGCTGCTCGTCGGTTATGGCCACCTCGTCGTTCGAGGGGAGCAGCGGCGAGGGGGTATCCTTGGCGAGCATCACCATATATATTCCGTCCATCGACGTGTAGGCATAGTTCCATTCCACGTAGCTGTAGATGGGGTTAAGGTCGCGCGCGCCGGCATATATCAGGTAACGCCCGTCTTGGCTGAATGCCGGCACGGTGGCCGTGTACCAGTCCTCGGTCACTGGGTATTCCTTGCCTGCGGCAATGTCATATATGTAGGCCACCAGCATCTGGTTGGCAGCCGGGCGTGTGTAGGTGAGCCAGCGGCTGTCGGGCGAGAATGACACTTCCTGGAACTCGGCTATGGAGTCTTGCAGCAACACACGCTTGGTCTTTGCTGCTACATCAACCAATACAAGGCGGTTCTTGCGGTCGCCATATACGATGCTCTTGCTGTCGGGACTCCACTGGTGCCAGCGAATGTAGGTGTCGTTGTCGGTGGTAAGCTGCACGGGGTCGCCTCCTGCCGTGGGTTGCAACCATAATTCGGTTTCGCCAGAGGCATCTGATATGTAGGATAAGTAGCGGCCATCGGGGCTCCAGCCTCCGTCACGGTCGTTGGCACCCGACGAACGTGTGATGTTGTAAGTCACACCCTCGCGTGACGGCACACTGAACACCTCGCCGCGAGCCGAAACCACGAGGCGGTTGCCGTCGGGGGCTATGCTGAATGCCGACAAGCTTCCCTTCACTTTGCGCAATTCGGGGCGAGCCTTGATGCCCTCGGCATTGAGCGTGATGTCGATTTTGCTGTACTGGCGCGTCGCGGGGTCGAGCTTGTAGATGTAGCCGCCGTTCTCGAACACTATCATCCGCCCGTTGGTGCTGGGGAATTTCACGTCGTAGTCGGTGAAATTGGTCACCTTCTCGGTGGTTTTTGTGACGGTGTTATACACAAACAGGTTCATGCGGCGGTCGCGGTCGCTGGCGAAGAATATCTCGTCGCCAATCCACATCGGGAAGATGTCTTGCGCCACATTGTTGGTCACATTCTCCACCTTGCCTGCCGCAGGGTCGTAAATCCAAATGTCGTCGGCCATGCCGCCCTTGTAATACTTCCATGTGCGGAACTCGCGGAACACTCGGTTATAGGCAAGCTTGCTGCCGTCGGGCGAATAGCAGCAGAAACCACCTTCGGGCAGCGGTATCTGCTCGGGCATCCCCCCGGTGGGCGATATGGTCATCAGCACGCCGTCGAAACCGGAGCTGATGCGGTTGCGGTAAACAATTCCCTGGCCGTCGGGAGTCCAGGCCATAACCACGTTGTTGGGGCCCATGCGGTCGGCAAGGTCGTCGCGCGAGTTGGTAGGGCTGTAGGTGAGGCGTGTAGGTTCGCCGCCGTCGGCCGGCATCAAGTAAACCTCGGTGCTGCCGTCGTATTGCCCGGTGAAGGCAATCTGCTTGCCATCGGGCGAGTACCGTGCAAACATTTCATAACCGTTGCTCGAAGTGAGCCTCTGTGCCTCGCCGCCTGCGAGCGGAGCCTTGTAAAGGTCGCCGGCGTAGGAGAACACCACGTCGGTGCCATTGGTCGCCGGGAAACGCAGCAACCGACCCTCATCGGCGTTGGCTGCCAGCGCAACGCCGACAATCATTGCATTCAATAGTAAAGTTGATTTCATATAACAATAGTGTGTAAATGATGTTTCATTTTGATTACAAAAATAGCAAATATTCGGCGACTGCGAACGCCTTTTCGGCAAAATAATGGAAAAATGCTCGCATGAGGCAGATGATATGTGTACATCTGTTAATTTAATCGGCCTATTCAGGCTGGGCTTGGAAAATATGTTAAAGAACATACTTTTTTTCTTGGAAATGTTTGCAGGTATCGAAATAGGTAGTACCTTTGTATCAGTTTTCATGGTAAAAGATTTTAAGGTTGTGAAAACAAGTTGTCGTGACGACAAATGTTTTTATGTTTTTAGGTTTATGTTAAGGTATTAGAAAGGAAGCATCTCAGGTAGTGATACCGGAGTTGTTTTTTTATGTACCTACCCCACGCCGTCATTTCGGGCCGATGCACCAGCCGCACCAATACCACCGCAATAAGCATTGCCACTAAAAAACGATGAATGCCCGCAAATTGCAAAATGCTATATTGCAGACATTCATCAAAAAAAGCATCCCCGTTCCCTCCCTCGCACCGTTTTCAGTCAGTATTTGGTTGTAAATCTTAATCAGGCTCCTCAGCTGCGTGTGCTCATTGCGCTTGTGCCGTCGTTCTCCGACAAAATGCTGGAATTTAATAATTAAACTTCCACGGCACTGCTCCCGGTTCCCTCCGGTAGCACTTTACCCCATAGTGTTTCCCGTATGCAAGCCTACAGCCTGCCACAGAATTATACTCGCCCTGAAATGATTGGTGCTACTCCTTTTCGATATTTAATCCTCAGACTCAAGTTCTACCGTCCAATTGCTTTCCTGGATTTTCAAGTCCAATTTCCGCAACTCGGCCGACATTCGGTCAACTTTCTTGCGCAATTCCAATACATCCACTGTTTTGACGTATTTTATTTCGTTGCGGCTATATCTGCTTTCCCTGCTTGAGGCCACTTTCAATACATTGCGCAGTATGTTGATTTCCCAGCTTAGCGCATCCTTCCGGGCTATCATTTGTGTGATGGGGATACCATCACAAAGTGCCCTCATATTGGTGGCGTTTATCCTGAACACTATATCTTGCAACTGCACCATTGTACTGTGAAGTTCGGCAAACAAATCTTCAGGAACTTCGTCGGGCTCGTCGCCCTCCTGTATCTTGGCAACCGACTTGATACGCTCTTCCAATTGCAGCGACCTTTTCTGTAAATCCGCCCTTATGCACAGGGCTTCTGCTAATTTCATGTCAACCTCCTTTTTTATCGTTTCTGCTGCAAAATTATCCCCACGTGCTGCCAAATCGCTGCACAAGTTTCATATTTTTTTATTATTATCTACTAAACGCATATTGCTCCTTAGACAACAAACCTGAAACCCTGTCTGCCAATATCGAAAATGCCGCCCAATCAGTCCTTTTCTACCTCTTCTTATCCCGAACTTTATACCACTGGATCCAGACAATACTGCTTCCGTTGGCATTTCAAACATTCTGAGCCGCGCCATACTTTGTCAAACTCTTCAACGGCAGCAGTCAGAATTTCCACTTCGTCTGTAATTATGCCAGCTTCAAAGTTACGCCGCAGCTGGGACTTCATTCCCATGCCAGCCCCTGTGAGGTTTGCACTGCCAATATAGCAGATAGTTGAGTCAATGATGATAAGTTTAAAATGTACACGAGGACAAAGCATCCGCTCCAACCGTTTGGCAAGCAGCGGATAACGATCGAAGTCCTTTCGGAAGGGGCATCCCGGCTCTTTGGCATGTATTAGCCTTATTTCCACCCCTCTGTCTATTAGTTCTGACAGAATGGCTAAAAATGGAAGTTTTTTTCTATCGCGCATTACATAAAGGTCCTTGATATCAGCTGTACCTATCCAAAGAGTGCGGCGTGCCTTTGCCGCAAGGTTCAGCACAATGTCGTAATGCTCAATATCTGAAATGAATTTTATCATGAAACGATTTATGAGAAGATGTCATAATAAGTTTGGATGTCTCTCTTGCGCATGAGCAGCTGCATACTTTGCTGCATGAGCGAAGAAGAGCGGTTATCGGTCTGTTCCCATAGCTGGTTGTGCGAGGCAAAATCAGTCAAGCGGTTGAACAGGTCATACATATTTATGTCACTTTTTGCCTGCTTTGTCGAGACGCGCAGACCTTCCGCCTCGTACATTTCCAAAAGCCTGCTGTAAGGCATCAGTTGCTCGGCCAAGTCTTCGGGGGCACCATGCCTAAGCAGCAGACTTTTGCCGCAATGTACCTCCGATAACGAGGCCGTAGTGTTGTTGGCTGTAATCACCGCATTCTTAAAGGAGTTCCAGTTTTTTGCAACCAACTTCGAATTGTTTGGTGAATGAAGAATTTCCGACATCTTTTTGCTATCAATTCGGTGTATGCGATCTAATGCGTTTTCGGAAAGTTGCATTTGTCCGTTCGTGCAAACTAATCGCAGATAATAGTTGCCAAGCTCTATCTCGCCAAGATTCCATCTCAGATACAGTCCGTTTGTAACAAACTCATCATTACCGAATGGCGCATCGTGTTGTGGGCGGACTGGCATCAAGCGTACGACTATACTATACATGGCATGGCCGAAACCTTGTATTTGATCAACTTCATAGTCATGCTTGTCGGCAAACATCTCGACAACATCGAAAAAGGAGCGCATAGGTATAGTTTCTTCGTTCAGCGGCACGATGCCGTCAACCATGCGTTCGGCAGAGTTGGCTATCAGTGCGAATTTCTTAGGGTGGGCCACGCAGTTGGCCATGGCAAAACTGTTTCGCAGGTTCATCACTGCATCGTTCCCGTAAGCCCGTTTCATTCCTTCACACTGGTGGGGTGAAAGTCCTATCAGCTGGTCGAGTTGATTCTGCACGTTTGGGGCGACCATGACCGACAAGCCCCGGATGTTATAAAAGTTTTCGCCTTCGGCAATCAATTCATTTTTATCCATCACAATGAAAGGAGCCTGTTCTTGCAGAAGCGAATCACGCATTGCTAAATACTCGTTATTTGTCATCATCTTGTATATTGTTAAAAAGTTTATTGAATTTATCTGCATATTCATGAAGTTGCGAGCTGACCTCATTTTGAAGTTTCCGCAACTTTTGGTCGTTGTAAAACCGTTCTTCGTCAAAATACACATCTCCGGTCTGACTAAGACTATAATACAACTTTACGCCGACATCGCCGCGACGATGCTTTGAGAATGTAACATAACGGTCGGAATAGATATTCTTCGGGTTGTCAAGCCGCAACTCCATCATGGCCGTTATCATGTGTTTCAGCCGGTTACTGCCAATAAAAGCTCCTGTCTTCGTTACTTGTTGTATAGTAAGAAACGAGGTGTGCACTTCCCTATCGTTTTCCGCCTTGTTTTGCTTTTTGATGATTGACAATAGCAAGCTCTCAGATTTCTTCAGCGTAATGTTTTCTTCTTCTTTCACAATGCCTTGCAGTTCATAAAAAGAATCAATTGCAACGATATCCCATCCTGTGTGCAGCACCTCCTCGAAATCTTCAAGGGCATGCGCATCAGAATCAAACTCGGCTTCAACAAACATGATATCCAATTCGCCAAACTTGGGATAACGCTGTACATAAATGGCCAAGTCTATCTCGTTCATTTCCGCACTCACAAAAAGCATTCTAACATTAGGCTGCATTCTATGAATGTTTGCCATTAAATCAAGGATAATAGTAGTCTTGCCGACACCAGGGTCACCTATAATCATGTAGTTAACCCCTTTCGGGAGGCCGCGATAGCTACATAACAATATGTCTAACACCGTACCCGACAAATAGTTGACAAACAGTTTTTTGTCAAACACTATATCCTTGACCTTTATTACCTTTTCCATTCTCAACATAATATTATGGATGAAGAGCCGATTGTAATTATTCAATGTAATTTCTTGACTATACCTCGAAAAGCAAGAAGTCACCCCCTGTTTCATTCCATTTTGGCTTTTCCTTATCGCTTCTTCCCATTCTTCTCTATTTTCTATAAAAGGACATTTTAATTTTGTCACAAAAGAAGTGGCACCTTATGCCAAATCGGAGCATAGGCGGATTATTTTTTCGCTTTGTGCCTTATTTTGCATTCCCGTATATTTGTACACCCACTAAATTCAGTGCACTACATTTTATCTGATGCCAATAGATGATACAAAAAAATACGCCCAAATCTGCCATTCGAGATTTGGGCGTATGTGTGGTTCGGCTATGTGCAGGCGGTCAACTGGTGCGGCCGGCGACTACTGTGTAGAGGCGGTCGTCGAGCAGGTAGCGGCGGGCCACGTCGAGCAGTGCCTCGGGGGTGGCGGCGCGGATGGCGCGTATTTGCTCGTTGAAGTATTCGGGATATATGCCGTAGAGGATGACCGAGCTGATGTTGCTTGCGATGGCAAACGGCGTGTCGAGGTTCTTAACGAGGTCGCTGAGCATACTCGACTTCACCATTTCAAGTTCATGTGCAGTTACTGGCTCTTGGCGCAGGCGGTCCATTTCATGTTTCACCTCGTCAATTAAAGGCATGGTGTAGGCGCAGTCGCACTCGGTGGATATGATTATATAGCCGCCGTGGCGCGCGCCTATCAGTGCCGAGCCTATACCGTAGGTGTAGCCTTTCTCCTCGCGTATGTTGCTCATGAGGCGACTGCCAAAGTATCCGCCGAGGGCGGTGACAAGGATACGCAGGTTGAAGTAGTCGGGGTGCGAACGCGGCACCGCCGGCAACTGCATCTGAATGGCCGACTGCACGGCATCGGGCTTTTCGACAAGCGAGAAGTGCCGCGGCCCACCATTTTGCTGTCCGGGAGCGGAAAGGTCGTCGGCCTGTCGAGTGTCAGGGTCGGAGCCAAAAGCCTCGGCCACCATGCTTATTTCACGGTCGGTGATGCCTCCCGACAAGATTACCGTGCGATTAGCAGCATGGTAATACTTGTGGTGGAAACGGTGCAGCTTTTCCGTGTCGAGGGCGTTAACGTCGTCGTCGGTTATTGCCGCCGACATCGGGTAGTCGTCGCCGAAGAACAGGCGATTCATTTCCACGCCGGCAAGGTACTTCACTTGCTCGCGGGCGGTGCGGTAGGCACTAAGGCAGCGGTTGCGGTACACTTGGAACTCTCGTTCGGGGTATGCAGGTGCCATTACCATGTCGCGCAACACCGGCAGCGTCTTGCCGAAACAGCGATTGAGCGAATTGAGCGACACCACTGTGTGGTTGTGCGTACTGTGTGCGCCAGCCCAAGCCCCGTTGTAGTCGAAACACTCGGCTATGTCTTGCGACGACAACGTGCTTGTACCCTGCGACAGCTGCGAGGCGGCTGCCTGTGCTACAAGCCGTACGGGCATTTCTTCAAACACTCCGCCGCGGTGTATCACGTCGATGCGGTTCACCTCCTGGTCGCCGCCTCCTGCCACATACAACTCCACGCCATTAGGCAATATGGTGGGGCGCGGAATGTCGATGCTGAAGTCGCCAAACGGCTTTACTGGTGGTTGTTGCCTGTGGTCAGTCATTTATTCCAAGTAGTTTGATGGCGTTTTCAAGGTCTTGCGGGGTGTCGATGCCTATCGAGCGGCAGTCGGTGACAGCTGTCTTAATGCGGTAGCCGCCTTGTAGCCAGCGCAGCTGTTCGAGCGACTCGGCCACTTCAAGGCTCGATTGCGGCAGCCGGGTAATCTCGTCGAGCACACGTGCGCGGTAGGCATACATACCCACGTGGGTATAGAAAGTGTGCCGTGCTGGCCACTCGGCAGTGGGCGTGTTGCGCAGGTAAGGGATAACCGAGCGCGAAAAGTAAATGGCGTTCATTTGGCCGTCAACCACCACCTTCGGCGTGTTGGGGTCGGCAAGCTGCTCGTAGCTCCCGGCAGGGTCGAAACGCCGCACGAGTGTGGCAATGTCGGTTGACGAGTCGTCGAAACATCGCATTATGGCCTCGATTTGGCGCGGGTCGATGAACGGCTCGTCGCCCTGTATGTTGATTATGACATCTTGCCCCAAGCCAATCTTCTCGTAAGCCTCGCGGCAGCGGTCGGTGCCGCTGCGGTGCTCGGTGGAGGTCATTACTGCGTTGCCGCCCGAGCAAACTACTGCGTCATATATTCGTTGGTCGTCGGTTGCCACCCACGTGTCGCCGCCAAGCACGCTGCTCACCTGCCGCCACACGCGCTCAATCATGGTCATCGAGCCGATGCGGGCAAGCGGCTTGCCGGGGAACCGCGTGGAAGCATACCGTGCCGGTATTATGCCTATGAATTTCAAGTTGTTTCCCATTACTGTTTATATATAGTTATTCGGCAGGCTCCACATAGAGCTGCGCGTTTTCGTATTTCACCACCTTGACGGGTGTACCAGCATCGATGAAACCGCCAGTGGAGACGGCATCAATCACTTCACCCTCGATGCGTATCTTGCCACCTGGCCTGAGCACAGTGTGAGCCTCGCCATGGCTGCCCACATAACGGGCAAGTTCGGGCGGAACCCCTATGTACCCCTCTTCGAGCCTTTGCTCCTTGTCGAGGGCAGATTTCCTCATTATCCCCTTCGATCCTATTTTGTGGGATATGTAAATCACCACTGCCACACCGAGCAGCAGCCCCATTAAGACTATAAGTATCGCATCCATAATGCTGTCGATGGTTATCAGGCGGAAGTCGAATATGTCGTTGCCGAGCATGGCCATCACCAACGAGGTGAACGTGAGCAATATGCCAAGTATGCCGGTTATCCCGAACCCGGGTATGACGAATATCTCAAGCAAGATAAGCAGCAGCCCCACGGCAAACGCCAGTATTTCCCACCCGGCAGCAAGCCCCTCGATATAGAGCGGAGCGAAGTACAGGGCCGCGGCAAGCAATGCTACAACCGATGGCAATCCCAGCCCCGGGTGTTGCAGCTCGAAGTATATGCCGCCTATTATGAACATTATAAGTATGGCCTGGAACGCAGGGTTGGCAAGGAACCCCACCACATTGTCCATTGCCGTGGGGCGGTACTCGCTTATTTGGCAATCGCTGCCCATGCCGAGCCTCTGCGACACCACCTCGCCGACGCTCTCGGCGCGGCCTTCGCAATAGCGGTGGGCGATAGCCTCGTCGGTGGTGAACGATAGCACACGCGTGCTGTCGTCATCCACTCCCGGTGCCACTCGGCGCGGATCGACCATTGCCTCGGCTATCAGCGGGTCGCGCCGCCACACTTGTATGGTATCGCCGTTGGCATCGATTATGGCCGTTTTCCCGTGGCTTTCGGCAGTGGCCCTCATCATAGAGCGCATGAACGACTGGTACTTGTCGGGCAGCACCTCGCCTGCCCCATCGACCACCGTTGCCGCACCGATGCTGCCCCCTGGGCGCATATATATGCTGTCGCAGGCGATGGAAATGAGTGCGCCGGCCGATGCTGCCGTGTTGTCGATGAACGCCACCACCGGCACCGGGCAGTTAAGTATGCGCGTGCGCATCGAGTCGGCGGCATCCACAGCCCCGCCGTATGTGTTGATGTGCAGCACTATCACGTCGGCGCCCTCCTGTGCGGCCTGTTCCATGCCATTCTTCATTATGCGCCACGACGTGGAGCCGATTTCCCTGTCGATGGGGATGACATACGCCTTTCCCGCTGCCTCGGCGGCAAGGCATGCGGAAAGTGCCACAATGGCAACCAATATGCTGGCTAAATGTTTCATTTTTCCATCTGCGAGTTATTATCCCCAAAAGTAGCAAAAAAAAACGAAACCGCGGCATAATGAACCCTTGAATGCCGCATAGCCACATATTGCGGCATTCAAGGGAGCAGGTACCAGGGCTTACAGACCGTAAGGTAGCGGAGCCGGAGCATAGGGGAAGTCGAGAAAGATGCTTCCCACACACATAAGCAACACAAGCAGCGGCACAGTGATGTAGAACAGCGGCTTGCGCACCTTGTGGCGAAACATGAGCATGGCCATGAGCGCACCGAATGCTCCACCTATCACGGCAAGCAATATCAGCACCAGTTCGGGTACACGGAACTTGGCATAGTAAGCCTGATGCTTGTCGAAAGCATACACGGCAAAGGTGAGTATGTTGACGAGCCAAAAATACATGGCCCAGTAAAACAGAGTTGGCATTGCATCCATAGTGTTTAATATGTTTTAAGTACAAGGTCGGTTAAAAAATCCCATAAGAACGGATAGCAAAAGGCTGCACCGGCGGCAACACCGACTACGCACAGCACCTCGACCACCTTCTTCCATGCCGGACAGTCGGCCGAGTCGAGCTGCACCATATATTGCGTCTCGCCCGGCACGAGGCGGAAATTGGCCGACCGATATTCCTTGTTGCCGCTATCTACAAGTTTCACCTCAATGGACACCTCCTCCTGGAACGTGCCTTGCGAGAGGCCGACAGTACCGTTCTGGGGCAGATCGAAAAGGAACGTGCTGCCATTTTGGGTGAAAGAGAGCCGACCGGGATAAATGGGCTTTTCATCCTCATCGACCACTTTTATGGTGATGTCAGATTTTTGCTCCGTGGGCACATAATTGAGCTTGAAATAATATGTGTCCTTCCCTGCCTCTACAACGAAGGTCTCGGAGTGACCCGAAAAGCTGTCGGACACTGTAAACTGGTCTCCGACGAGCATGGTTGGCAGCACATATTCGCCCTTCTCCCCTGTGAACACGTGGCTGCTTTGCCCACCGGGCAATTGCAGGTCGATGGGGAACGATGACACAGGGTTGTCGTCGCTGTCGATGACTATTAGCGTGGGTGTGACGGGCACAGGTGGCGGTGGCGGACCCGGCTTTGAGTAATCGAGCTTGAAGTAATATTTATCTTTCCCGGACTCAACGGTGAATGTTTCCGACCGTTCGGTGTTGCCGCTGTCGGTAGCCGTGAACTGGTCGCCCTCGTGCATTTCGGGAAGATGGTATTCGCCGCTGCCGTCGGTCTCGATGTGGAGGCGGTCGCCGCCGGGCAGTTGCAAGTCAATGGGGTATGCGTCAAGCGGATTGTCGTCGCGGTCAAGCACCACAAGAGTGGGCGATACCGGCACAGGCTTTGCGTAATCGAGCTTGAAGTAATACTTATCCTTCCCGGCTTCCACAACGAAAGTTTCCGACTGCTCCGTATTGCCGCCGTCGGTGGCCGTGAACTGGTCGCCCTCGTGCATTTCGGGAAGATGGTATTCGCCGCTACCGTCGGTCTCGATGCGGAGGTTATCACCGCCGGGCAGTTGCAAGCCGACAGGGTATGCGCCAAGTGGATTGCCGTCGCGGTCGAGTACCACAAGCACAGGCGATACAGCCGCAGGTCTCACGTAATCGAGCTTGAAATAATATTTTTCCTTTCTGGCCTCGGCCACAAAGGTTTCCGACTGGCCGGTAGTGCCTCCATCGGTGACTGTGAATTGCTCCCCTTCATCCATCGTGGGCAACTGGTACTCTCCATTGGCATCGGTATTCACTTGCCGACTGTCACCGCCGGGCAATTGCAGGCCAACAGGGTATGCGTCGAGTGGGTTGCCGTCGCGGTCGAGCACCACGAGCACAGGGGTCACCTGCACCGGCTTTGGCTCGGATATGTCGAAGATATAGTTTTCCTGCCCCAAGGCTACCGTAAAGACAATATCCTTCTGGCGGTCGGGAACATAAATATGCACACTCGAACCAACTATCAACTCGTTCAACGACTGCAAGCCGTTGGTAGCGGTCGCCATCATATTGGAATACCCCGATGGCAATTTCAGCTCGAACTGAATGCCACCCACCAATTGTCCGTCGGCCTCGAACCCTACATTCACATTTTGCTTTACGGGTAGCGGAGGGAAGGGAATGGGGGGGATAGGCACTTGCTCGCCGGCCGAGACAAAATCCCATGCAGCTATCGACACTTTCAGCACTCCGCCCGTCAAGCTGTAATATATACAATTGTTATCGTCGGGAGTGGTGAAAATGGCGTTTACATCGTCGTCGCTCAAGCCCAACGATGCCTTCACCTTCTGCTTGTAGGCACTGATGGCGTCAAGTACCATCTTGATTTCCATCGACGACGCGTCGCCGATGCGTTGCCACGTTTCTCCAGGAATCGTCGGCACAGTCCACTGGAACTGTTTCCCGACTATGGAACGGTGTGCCAACATGGGTTCCTCGCCCTTGAAGGTGTCCTTTATCGCCCTGTAAATAGCTTCGGGCTGAATCGACAGGCTCGATGACTTGCGAAGCTGGACTGAATTATATACTATCTTGTTCATATCTCCTAAAGTTTCCGTTTGTTCTTGTTTATTCGGTCATCATTGATGAGCCGACGCAGGTGCGACTGGCTGGTGCGGCTCGGCTTTAGCACCTCAAATGCCACATTGCCGACATCGCCGCGGTAAAGCCTTATCTGGGTTGTTATTATTTCGTCGTCGCCGTCGGCCGACTTGAATGGCGTGACAATGTCGAGCAGCACCTCGCCCACTCTCCACCGCGCCCTGAACCGGGCATTGTACACACGGTCACGCCCCACGATGTGCACTTCTATCTCGCCGCTGTCGTGGCTGTCGAATACCAAATAGTTCTGGCCGTAGAACTTGAATTCCTGCGTATCGGTATCGACGTATGTGGTTTGGTCGATTTTCTTCCACACTCCAAGCCCGGCGGTGGGGTTGAGCGCAAACTCGTCCCACGGCGACAAGCCACGAGCCACACGCTCCAGGGCGCGGTCGATGCGCAACAGCGGGCCTATGGCGGCATCGGCCAGCGGCTGTGCCGTGGAGCGCAGCACATCTACAATCTCGTCGTTGGTGAGCGTGGCATCAATGCTCTTAATCAAGGCCACGGCCCCAGCCGTTATAGGGGCCGCCATCGACGTGCCGCTCATGCAAGCCCACTTTCCGTCAGGCACGGTGCTCAGCACCGACACGCCCGGAGCCGATATGACGCTCTTTTGCAGTTTCACCAGCCTGCCACCTACCATTTGGTCGATGTTACCAAAGTTTGAAAAGTCGGCTTTCCTAAGATTTCTATCCACTGCATCCACCCTTATCATACCGTCGTGACGCTTGGTAGAATCCATGAGTTCGAAGATGTTCTCGTTGCCTGCCGACCACACTATGGTGCAGTAACCGCGGTCGAGCATTCCATACACATAATTCCACAAAGCCTCGCTGCGCTTGGCGTGGGTGCACCACCACTCCACCTGGTCGGCCACGCTTAACTTGGCGGCCTCTTCGGGCGGTATGCTCATACCCATCGATACATTTATCACCGTTGCGCCGCGGTGCAGCGCATAAAGTACGCCTTGCAGCACCGACACCGTGTTAGGCCGCTTGCCGAGCGAAACCGGGATAAACGTGCAGCCGGGCGCAATGCCGCTGCAATCGCCATCTTGCGCACCTATAAGCCCCAGCACGTGTGTACCGTGGTTCTCGTCGGGCGACGGCGGTGCCACGCTGTCGGTGCCATCTTCGAGCGACAATGCCGACTCCAGGCGCATCCCCTTGAACGCAGGGTGCGACAGGTCGAAGTAGCTGTCAACCACGGCCACCCTTACATCTTTTGAGCCGCAAGTCTTGCGCCAAGCCTCGTGTGCACCCACTGCGTCGATGTGCCAAGGCTCACCGCCGCCGTTGCCAGTTGCTTTCTCGCAAAACACGCTCACGGCATCGGCGTAAAACGCCACATCGGTTATCTTTCCGGGCAACTCTCTTAATATGGCCTCGCGGCGCTCTGGTGCCACCTCCATAGTGACCATATTGCAGAACTCGTCGCGAGTCTTTATAGTCTCGCTTGGGTAGAATTTCGAGAACTGGCGGCAGAAGTCGGCCAGCGGCACCCTTGCCTTGCTGGCCGCAGGGTCGATTATTGCAAATATGCAGTTACTGTAAATATAGTGTCTTCGCCCGGGGTCGTATATCTCCTTGCTGGGATCGGGGATGAACGGCGTTGGGGCGTTCCTCACGGGGTTACCGGGAGCCTTGCGGCGAGGCTCGGGGCCATCGCCGCCAACAGGGGCTTTCGGTCGGTTATCGTCGGTCGGTGCATCCTTCTTGTCATTGCTGCCGTTGCCTGGCGGTGTTTCTTTCTTGCGTTGCTCTGACAGGGCAAATAGGTAGTCTTCCTGCTCAGGCAGCACGTCAAAGTCGAAGTGCCTGCCACTATCCGGCACACTCATGCCGATGTGGGCACCTACTCTGAACTCGCCCAAATCATACAGTCCTGACTGTGGCGTAACAAACTCCTTTACATACCCCGATGGAAGTTCAAGCAAGAAACGCACCCCGGGCATGGCCTCACTGGCACCGTCGTTGGTAAAACCAACCCGAATTTTGCGGCACACCTTCCTGTTGTCATCAATGAGCCACACAGGCACTCCGCCATCGATGGCATTGACACCATCCTTGTAGCGCAGCCCCCAGGCGGCTATCGCCACCCGCAGCCTGCCAATGCTATGGCTGAAGAATATGAACGCACTGTCGTCGGGGGTGGAGAATATCGCATCAAGCAAGTCATCGGGCAGACGCAACGCCTTGCCCACGCGCTGGCGGTATTCCTTTATCGCATCGGCCACCGCCTGCGCCTCCAGGGAAGATGCCTGTCCCAGCTGTAGCCACGTCTCCCCCACCGCCACTGGAATGTTCCAGCAGTAGGTGTTGCCGTTCAGCACCCAGCGCACGAGCATCGGCGGTTCGCTGGGGAATGTCTCGGCAATCGCGCGGTATATCTCCTGCGGCTCCATCGTAAGCCCAGGGTGCGGCAGCAATATGGCGGCTTTCAGCGTTATAAGCATGGCTGCGGTTATGTTTTAATCTTCGTCTTGTTCTTCGTTGTTGTCTTTTTCGTTTCCTTCGTCGGAATCGTCATCTTCGTCCTCGGCCTTCTCCTCGTCATCCTTGTCGCCATCTTTATTTTCATCGTCAAGAGCATCTTCGGTGGCCTCGGCTGGCGCGGCGGTGTCATCTGCCTTGTTCCCGACTTCGGGAAGAGGTTCTTCCGCAGGGGCTTGGGTTGGCTCGGCTGGTTCGGCAGTCTGGATTGGAGCAGGCTCGGCAGCCTCCTCCTCTTTGCCGAAACTCAGCACCCGTTCCTCTATCGCCGCAACTTTTTCGTTTAAGAAGTCCTTGGAGAGCAGTTCTTGCCATTCGTCATACAAGGCTTTAAGCCGCGGAACTTTCGATATGCGGTAACGGTAGTCATTCTTCACTGCGCCCTGGTCGAAATACCCTGGCAGCCCAGACTGAAAGCTGGCGGCGAATTCGGCGTTCCCCGATGCCTCCTGGCACGTTCCGGGGGTCAGCACCGTGGCACGAAGGTCGCTTATGCGAGCCTGGAATTTTTCCACGGCATCGGCATACAAGCCTGCTATGCCCGACAGCTCGTCAACTTCCTCCGATTGCTTGGCAGACAACGGTTGCCTTATAGATTTAAGCAGGCTATCCACCTCATGCGGCAGTGCCGGGGTGAAGTCGGGTCCATCGGCGGCCACCAATGCCGATGCCTCGGCAAACACCTTCATGTTGCCACGCAGCACCGAGATGCGTTCCGTCATCTTGGCAAATTCCGGCACATCGGGACACGGGGCATATTGCCGGGCTATGTCGGCAAGCCGCATTGTGTCGATGTGCGCAAATGGCCCGTCCATATAGGCACGGTCGGCCGTCAGTCGCTTTTTCACCTCCTTCACATAATATTGCTTGAAGAAATCACGCTCACGGTGCAGCGAGTCGATTGTGACGTGCAGCTTGGCTATCGAGTCGGTAAGCACCGTGTCGGCCTTCACCGCTGCCACTTCCTCGGGCTGTTTCTTTTCCTTCTTCTTCGCAGCCGTGAGCATAGGTGCGGCACAGGCCACGCAAAGCAGCATTATCAGTATCCTCGTCATGATGTTTTCAATTTGATTGTTGTGGTCTTGTCGGTTTTGTCGGCACAGTTAGGTACTGGTTGGCTATGTTTTGCACCTCGCCTTGCATATCGCTGTCATCGACATCGGCCTTGAACTTCGACAATATTTCATAAATCTTCGTCCGCTTGGCATTATACCCTTCGATGAACTCGTTCCATGCACGGTCATACTGCTCATCGGTGGCCGACGAATACAGGTCGTAGTTGAACGTCGGCACGTAGCCATACTCGCGCTTTATGGCATTCACTATCCTGCGGTTGTAACCACTGCGGCACTCCTCCACATTTCCCGGCACTGCGGCAAGCCCTTTGCTAAGCATGGAGTTGTCGGCGAAGTATTCCTTGTAAAGCGACGCATTGCGGTAATTGTCGCGCTTGTTGGTCTCGTTCCGTTTGTGCGTGTCGAATGAAGTCCACGAGCTACAATCCGACGCCATCCCCAATGCGAAAGAATTGCCCGAGTAAGTTTTCTGCACGAATGCTTTAATCGTCTTGTAAGTATTCCACGCCGCTGTCATTTTCTTCACAAGCTTGTCGTTGGGCAGCTCCTCGCCCACTACGGCAATGCCCTCCATATTCTCCTCCACTGTGGCCTCTGGCACGGGATCGGCGCGGAAGTCGGGTTCCAGCAACTTTACAAGCCTGTTAAGCACGTCCTTGTTGACGTTTTGCCGCAGCTTGTCATACACCGCCTCGCTGATGTCGTCGGCACTGCGGTACAGCTCGGCCTCTTTGAGGTTTTTTTTATAAAGTTCCAGGTTCCACTTGGGGCTGTTATCCCACTCGTTGGTATATTCGGCGATAAACGGTTTTAACACCTCTATCTTGCGCACATCTATTTCATCTCCCCCCGAAGATTCGGGAAGGTCGATTATATTGATGAGATACACCGCTCCACCAATGATTGCCGCCAATACAATTAGTTTCAAGAATTTCATAAATCAACTGTTTTTATTTTAGTTCTGCAAAAGACTTGATGCCGTCGGGGTGACTTTCGGCAAACTCGTATAAGTTTCGTTCCATGCCCTCCTTGTCGAGCAACTGGCCGCCGCTAATCACGAAACGCTGCATCTTAACCCGCAACTTCACAAGCAAGTCGGCATACGCGCCGTCGCTGCGTATGCGTGGCACAAGACGCTTGATTTCAGTAGCAAGTTCCGCAAAGTCGGCATCACTGTTTATTTCCAGCAATATGTCACGGCACTTGGCATACTCCGATATGGCTCCCTTTATGACGGCATAATCCTTTATTTCGTCTTTCCGGTCGCTGTTCTCAGCAAGCCAGCCGTCTATTTCGTCCACTTGCACAAACGACATTTCGCCCGACTTGATTAGCCGCAAATATTCGGCAGCCTTCCTGTCGCCCGGCGGCAGTTCCTCCCCCTGCAAATCGGCTGAAGCCGCAATACCGCCAGCCTCATCTCCATGATGCCCGCCGCCAGTAATCATGTCGCACCCCTTGCCCATAAGGGCAAACACGATGCAAATGACAGCCGCCAATATCGCAAGTTTCACCAATTTCATAACCTGCTCACTTTAACACCCGTATCTCTTTCAAATCTTCCAATTCCTTGAAAGACCTAATGCCATCGGGATGCTTAACGCTGAACTGATATATCTTATCTATTATCTGCTCGTCTTTTTTCAAAGGTTTGCCCCCCTCATATAAGAAACGTTGCATTTTTATTCGCAACTCCCTTAAAAGATTATCCTTGCTTATAGTAGATACAACATTCTTAATTTGAGGACATAGAGCATCTATGTCGGCACCTGCATTTATTTTCATTAAGACATCACGACATTTGCCAAAATCCTTTACTGCAACAGCAATTTTGCCATAGTTATCTATTTTACTCCCATGCTGTCTATTATCGTCAATCCATTTCTTTATCTCATCTACTTGCGGAAACGACATCTCGGCTTTACTAATAAGCTCCATGTACCGGGCCGACTTGGCATTCAAAGCCGCATAGTTGACATTATCAGAGCCTGTTGGGGCAGGATCATCCGCATCCCTGCCAGCATTGCCAATAAGAGTTTTTTCGCCTGCAATCCCGTTGTTAGGAGTCCTGCCCATATCATTGCCGTTGATGAACCAGTGGCCGTTTTCACCGATGGTCACCTCTATTTTTTTATTGATGTACACGTGGCCATCCTCGCCTATAGACACTTCCGGGTCGGGAACTTCTTGTGGCATATTAGGTGCAACCACGGCCTTTGAATTGGGCAAGAGGTCGCGATTATTCTCGACATACGCACCGATAACAGCACAGCCACCCAAAACCAGCAAGACGAGCAGTATATTCAGCCAAAATCCCCATTTGTGCAGGAACATCGCCCCCTTTGAGGTACGCGACGCATATACTGCTATATAGGAACTGTCGCCGTCTTTTTTATCTTTGTATAATTTAGCCTCAAGCTTGTACCGATGGTTACAGCTTTCTACTTTGACATCATCAGTTTTAGCATACTTTGACCAATTGTTCCATAGTGTAGCTGGCACTTCTACCTTTCCTTCGTAACAAGGATACTTTTTATTGCCACGATTGAACTCTGTTGGCTCTTTGGAATCACAACGTATTCCATAATAAGTCAACAGGTTAATATCATTTTCCTCGTCAAGAATGAAAGTCATGTCAAACTCGATACCCTTAGCCAAATCCAAGTCTTTCGGATCTTTGGCCGTTATATACACCGGGATAACCTTCACTTCCTTTTTTTGCACGGTAGGTTTCAATTCGTCAGCCCGATTCTGTTCTTCCCGCTTTCTGCCATTATTCGACTGCGGCTTTTTGTAGGAGAATGTGACTTCAAAGCCATTGTCTAAAGATTTTACTTCATCTTTATACACATTCTCGGGCAATTTATCCCATTTAAGCTCCCATGTATCTTCAATTTGCTTGCCTTTTAAGGTAAATTCCAAAGGATTCGAGAGCCGCCCATTTGGCCATATTTTTTCCGCCGGTTGGTAACCTTCGGCAGCTCGGTTTTCCAAATAAACGGCTTTAAGCAATTCATTCATTACTTTATCCCGATTACTTTCGCCCTCCAAGCCTTTAAGAATTATTTTTATCTTATAGTTTTGCTCCTTGTCCTCGAATTTCACTGTATAGTTGATGCGCTCGTTCACACGATCCACCTTACCCTCGGCAACTGCCTTTTCAAAATCCACTGTTATGGCCGCAGGCTTTTGATATGTGTAAGGCGGCTCAATTTTCATTGAGAACGCCTCGTCACCCTCTCGCACCAAGCCGTCTTGTTTCTTGCCATTCACATATATCTCAAACCTGGGGCGACGTGGGATTTCGAGCCGTGTCAGCTCGGGCGGATTGGTGCTGCCTACGGTGGAGAGTATCACTTTGCCGTAATCCACAAGCTCGGGATAGGCATAGTCGAGCATGAACTGGGACATTTTTTCTGGCGACATGGCAATGAATGCCTCTCCAGTACCGCTCAAATGGCGAGTGGGCAGCACACGGTCGATGAGCGTGTAGGGCGCAAGCAGCGAGTCAAACTCCGCTTGCGTCATTTCCCAATCATTCGCAAAATTCCACCCTTCAACGCCAGGATATTGGGTAAGGTGGTGCTGCTTGTAATGGTTAAACACCTCTTCTAACAGCGTGAACGGGCTTACCATCTTCCCCTCAGCATCGGCAAGCATCTTGCCATGCGGCATCTGCAGCTGTATGTTAAGTACCCCCTCACGGTTAGCCCCCGATGAACTAATGAGCCTTGAGGGGAACATGAGGCAATAATTACTCGATTGCCCCTTATCGGTAATTATCAAGGCCAAATTTCCCTGCGCCATCGACGGCCATTTTGGGTCAATAACCGTCAACCCTGTGCCAATGCCGCCGATGCTCCTGACACCGCTCGACGAAACGGGGTTACCTGTTATTAATATTGCTATATTGTCTATCATATTACTAAGTCTTATTTAGAAAACCTTTTGATTAAGAACTTTATCAACCATTTTCTCGAGGAACGAATAGTCGCGTATGGCAAGCGTGTTCTCGGTAATCACGTTCATAAGCTTGTCGGAGTCGGAATGGTCGTAGTCGAACGTGCCGCCCACGTGGAACTTGCCGAGGCTGAAGGTGTATAGCTTTGGCTTAAAGCCGGTGGCCTCGTTGATGTGGGCAGCCTTTGGCTGGCAAAGCTCGTAAACCTTCCTCATACTTAGCGAATAGGTGGCTTTGCACTCCTGAACGTCGCGATTAGCATGCTCCATCACATCCCACTTGGTGGCAATGAAGTGCAGCGCATCCACCTGTTTCATTATTTCGGCATTAGCTGGGTCGCTCAGTATGTTTGCAATCTTCTGTATCACGGTCTTCTGTGCTACTTCGTATGTCACGGTATCGACAATTTCGTTGCCCTCATCATCGATGCGTTTCACCTCCTTTGCATGTTCTATCACATTCACCGTGGGGTCGATGACTATGAAGAATATTTTGCGGTTCTTGTTACGGAACGACTCGGCCGCTATGGCATCCATGTCGGTCAGCGACAATTCCTTGTCGGGGTTCATGGCAATCTTGTCGAGGAACTGTTCCCCGGCAAGCTCTATCACGTTTATAAGGTGCTTTTTGCCATTGCTGTCGGTTGCTTTGCCGTGTATGCAGAAGAACTGTTCGTTCAGTGTGCGACCTGGCAGTATGTGGTTGTCGCGGTAGGCCGAAAGTATGTCGCCATATTCACCGGCGGCAATCGCATTGTTCCAGTCATACAGGTTGGAACCAAGCAGCCCCATCAGCACGCAGGTTTTACCCGTCGATGGCACCCCAAACAGGTAAACGTCGGTAATATCCTCTTGATTGAGCAATTCGCTATCGGTATAAGTCACCGCTATTGGATTACTCTTGACGAACGTGTCGCGGTTTTGCGCTTTGCTGAATGCCTCATACGTAGTAAGTCCGCGCTTGACAAGCTCATCGACCGAGACAATCTTGATGTTTATCAAGCCGAAAAGACGGCGGCGGTCGTAGGCCGACGGGTTATCTTCCATCTTGGCTATTTCAGCTTTTTTCAAGGTATTGCGGAAGTTTTCGGCATCGTCGAGGATGGCCTGCGGCGCATCGAGGTGGTCGTTGATATACCGCTGCACGTCGAATATGTCACCGCGGTTTTTCACATCGAGCCACTCGTTGAGTGCAGCTTGCAGCCTGCGCGCCTCGTTGATATAGGAAGAATTAGGCACTTTCTTGATGAATTTCTTCAACAGGTCGGCATCAAGCTCCTCGGTGACCAATGCCCACAGATACTCGTCGGCCTTGCGGAACAATTCGGTGCCGGGCTTTTGCTTGCGGATGAAATCCACAAGCGCATCGAAATCGTAGCGTATATCTTCAAGCTCGGCCTCGGCCATGCGGCTGCGTAACTCCGACAGCTGGTCATTGAATCCTTGCAGCATGGCAACGGGGAACCGCGAGCCATACTTGTTTATGAACTCCACCATCGCCTGTTCCTTGCGTTCCATGTCGGGAAGATATGTTTCGGGCATGGCGGCTATCCGCTCCCACTCCTCGATTAGCGGTTTCAGCTTTTCTCTTGCGATACGCCTCTGCAAATCATCAATGTCTCTTTTCCAAGCCGCCTTTTCTTCGTCGCTTAGCCGCTGGCTATACTTGGCAAGCAATGCCTCCATCTGCCGCAGCTTGTCCTCCATCTCAGCAACCGAGCCTTCATAAGCCCCCTTGGCAGCCTCCCAGCGGTTGACGGCAATCCCGTGCAATTTCTTCTCGGCTATGGCCTTGTAGTCAACCGAGGCGGGAAAATCATTGATGAACTGCTCAAGCAGCGGTTCAAGTTGGTTGACATCGACAAACGGGTCGTTAAGCAGCGGGCTAATCTTTTCCCAAGCCGCCACCTCGCGTGGGTCGGGCAACTTCAGCCATTTTTCATACTCTTTGCCAATAGTGTCACGACGAGTAGCCGGCAAGCCCGGTAGTTCGTCGAGCGTAATCTCCTTGGTCTGCAAGTAGTGCATTATCACTTCGTCGGGCTGGTCATTGCAATTCGCAATAAGGTAACTCCGCGAATCAGGAGTAAGTTTCACCAAATCTGGTCTTATAATTGGTCCTGGCATAATATTCTAATCGATTTTTGAATGTTAACATTTCTCCACATGGGCCGTCAGCAGATGTCGATGCCGCCGTCGTTAGTGAAGGTTCGTTTCTTGCGGCCGAATATCCCACCGCTCAGCGCGGTCACGCGGCGGCTGCGGCGAGTGGCGAAATAGGGGCACAACACAAGCAGCAGCACCCCGGCGGTGTAGCACCACCCGGCGGTGGTGGCATGGGGAGTGCCATCGAAGTGCGACTGCAACTTCAGTTCATCGGTGTCGGCGGTGTACTCTCGTGGCATCTGGTGCGATGTGAGCAACCCGTATTCCATGTTCAGCTCATACTTGGCACGGCTCGACGACAGCCGGGTAAGCTCCTCGGCGGCACCGTCGTAATACAGGGCAAGCCTCTTCGAGGCTGCATGGTAGTCATCGTATTTCGCATCGCTTATGCTGTTCACCACCGAGTCAACCTTCTCGGTGTAGGCACTGCGCAAGGCACGATACTGCGGGCCAATGAGCGCATATTGCAGCACCTCGTCATAGGCCTGCGCAGCCTGGTTCAGCTCGTCCTGCGAGTAAGAGCGGTCCCACTTCAGCGAGTTGTCGCCCTTCCATGCAAGCAGCCGCTCCTTTGTCTCCTCGTCGGCCCCTAAGGTTTCATAAGTGGGCAGCGACTTTATGCTATTGTATATCTCGCCCATGTCGGCCTTCTCCTGCGCCTCGTATGCGGCAAAGATGCCCAGTATCGTCTCCCTGTCCTCCACTGCGTCGGTGTGCAACTGGTCTTTCACCGTGGTTATGTACTGGAAGTGGCGCGCCCAGCCGGTTGCAACGAAGAACACCACTACAAACACCACCAGCAACGTATATTCGGTCCACATCCACGCCTGCCGGTGATTATATGCCTTCTTGGCCGTACACAGCAGCCACACAAATAACACGCACACCGCCGTCACAATGGCCGTGGTGACAATGGCCTCGGTAAAATTGCCGCTCAGCAGCTTGCTGCCGAGGTAAGTGGCAAACATCAGTATCACGAACCCCACCACCGTAAGCAAGTCGCCCACGGTGTAGGAGCCTTCTTTCTTCTTTTTATCACGTTTAATCGTTGGCATGACTATTATTTTATCAATATGCTATTTTTAAATTGGTCGTTTGTTCTTGTTTACGCGGTCGTCTTTCCGCAGCAGCCTTATGTTTGACGCGTGGCCTTCATCGGGAGCGACCACCTGGTAGCCCACCTGCCCGTCGGAGTCCTTGAACACCCTTATCCGCTGAGTGACTATCCCATCGGGCGCATCGGGCGACTTTATGGGCGGGATAATGTCGAGGAATGCCTCGTCGGTTCCCCAGCGGACGTTGAACCGGGCATTATACACCCTGTCCTCGCCCACCACGTGCACCTCAAAGATTCCGTTATTGCGCGTCTCGAATATCAAGTAATCGTGAGCATAATACTTAAACTCGCTAGTCTCGATGCTGATGTAGGTAGATTGGTCGGTCTTTTTCCACAGCCCGGTGGGGTCGGCCTTGAAGTCGTCCCATGCCGACATATTCTTCTTCACGGCATCGAGTGCGGGCCTTATTTGCAGCAGCGGGCCTATCGAGTCGTTGGCCAGCGGCCTGGCAGTGGTGTTGAGTATCTTTATTATCTCGGCGTTGGTAAGCGTCGGGTCGATGCTCTTCATCAGCGCCACGGCCCCGGTGACAATGGGCGCGGCCATCGACGTGCCGCCCATCAATCCAAACTGCCGCCCAGGCACCGTGCTTATTATGTCAACGCCCGGTGCGGAAATCTGGCTGGCACGAATCTCATGCTGCTCGCCATCGACCGTGATGTCGAAGTTGCCGAAGTTGGAGAACGACGCCTTGTTGAGATTGGAATCGACAGCATCGACGCGTATCACCGACTCGCTGCGCTTGGCAAAGTCCATCAGTTCAAACAGGTTCTCGTTGCCCGATGCCCACACAATGGTGCAATAGTTGCGGTCGAGCATATCCGACACATAGTCCCAACAGCCTTGCAGCCGCTTTTGGCTAGCTTTCCACCGGCGCACCTGCTCCTCGATGGGTATATCCTCCTCGGCCAAAAAGCCGAGCGACGCGTTTATCACATTGGCACCGTTGTGCAAGGCATAAAGTACACAGCCAACGATAGTGAACGAGTTTGGAGTCCGGCCCAGGCTGATGGGCATGAACGAGCAACCGGGAGCCACGCCAGCCGTACCTATGCCGTTGATTTGCGCACCTATAAGCCCCAGCACGTGGGTGCCGTGCGCATCTTGAGCCGTGGGGGGCAGCACGTAGGTGGTGCCGTTTTCTACCGATACGGGGTTCACAATCTTCATGCCCCAAAAGTCGGGGTGCGTCAAGTCGAAATAACTGTCAATGACGGCCACCTTCACCCCCGGGTCGCCGGTGGTCACATCCCACGCCTCGGGTGCAAGCACCTCGCGCAGGTGCCACGAGGCAGCAGGTTCCTTCATGGCCGGGTCGGGTATCTCCTTTACCAAGCCGAAGATTTCAACCACATCGATGTAGAAAGCCACGTCGGTTATCTGCTCGGGCAACTGGGTGCGCACCTGCTCGCGTTTCTCCTCGGGCACGGCAAGCAGTACCATCTGCGTAGCCTCGTCGGCTATCTCCACATTGCAGTCGGGGTAGAGAGACGAGAATTCTTCCACAAACCGCGGCATGGCCGGGTTGGCTTGGCTCTTCGACTGGTCGATGATGACAAACAGGTGCCTACCATCTATCTGCCCTATGCCGCCGGGGTCGTCGATAATGTCGCCGGGGTCGGGCATGAACGGCTTGGGTGGATTCTTAACCGGCTGCCGGTCGGGGGGCGTATTGTCGGGCACGGTATCGTGAATCCAGTCATCGCCGGGATTGTATAATACAGGTTTTTCGGGGTTGCCACCTGGCTGCTTGTCATCGCAGCTGCGCGGCAGGGTGGTGAGCAGCAACAGCAGCAGCATGAACAGAACCAGCGAGAACAGGAACCCAAGCGTGCGACCCAGGCAGCCAAGACAGCCCCACGGTTTCCAGAAAGGATAATGGGGGCGATGCGTCTGCCCTGCCCCCAACAAGAAATATTTCTTCATATCATTCTATGCTTTTCAGTGAATTCAATATCTTCCCGGCGGCATCGTTGGCCTCTGGTTTATCGATTACTTTTCCTCCTTCGACTTCAAGCCTGAGGAAGGCAAGCGACAGGTATGCGAACCAGCGGTTGTAGTTCGACAGGAACGAGTCGCTAAGCCCGTTGGCGTTGGCCGTGAGCCTTGCAAACAGGGCTGTCAGGGCATCCTCGTCAAACGAACTGTCGGTCTGCGCATCGGTCACCTCGAAGATGTGGAACGCGTGGCTGCGGTCCAGTTCCTCCATCTTCTTGCGCTTGTCGGCATCGATGTAGGGATAGCCCCAGTCCTTCACAAATTCGTTGATTGTGATTGCCACCGTGTCGGCCACCTCATACTGGTTCACCGTCGATAGGTTGTTGACATCGGTAAGCGAGGCTATGCGCCCGGCTATCACCTTCTGCAAGTCATACAACTTAGCCACCTCAAGCATCTTGCCGCGCAGTATGCCGAAGGGCGTAAGGTCGAGTACATTCCCGCAGGCACGCTGCGCCGTCGATGCGTTGCTTATCTTTCCTATCCATGCCTCTATGGCTCGCTCGGCAATCACGTCAGAGACTTTAGGCGACACACTGCCGCGTTTGCCTATAATATCGTCGATGTCGATGTTGATTCTGCCTGTCATCTCCCTAAGTTCCTCCTCGCTTTGGCATCCATACCGCTGCATCAGCACCGCAATGCATTCCTCCTTGCTGCTGCATCCCTCTATGGCCTTGCGCAGGATTTCCCAGTCGTGCGAGCCGTGGACAGTCTCAGTCATAGTGGGGTCGTTGATACTCTTCTGCACCACATTATATGTCTCGCGCGAGTTCACCTGCAATGCCTCGATAAGCCGACCGAAGAAGTAATTGTCGGAATTGACGGCGTTGTCGAATGCCAGCTGCATGGTGCCTATGTCGCGCTTTGCATCGCGTATGGGGTCTTTCCCCTTGGGATCGACGTATATGGTATCGAGCAAGCGCACAAGCTGGCCGGCAATCTCGTTCACCAAGTTGTCGCACTGCTGATATCGCAACCCTGGCAGTCGCGATGCCACCCGCGTGAGCTGGTCGATAATATACACCGAACCGTCGTTGTTGATGGTGGCCGAAAGGTCCCATGACAGTTCGGGGTCGGCAACCATGCCCTTGAGTATGCTGTCGTTGCGCAGCAGGTCGATGTAAGTGCGACGCATATTCTGGAAGTGACCTTCAGATATTGCCATCTCCTTCTCCTGCGGCGACTGCGGGCCGAAACCCGAATAAATGTTGCTACCCACGCCGCCGGTTGACGAGTATTTGAAGTCTCGCAGCACGAAAATGTTGTTGAACTTCGAGCGGTCGGCATTCCACGACTTGAACCACTCCACATCGGTGCCAGCATGGAACACATCCTTATATAAGATATTGAAACGGTTCTTCCACCGCTGTTCGAGGGCGGCATCTGAGTTCTTGTTCAAATCCTGATTGTTTTCCACCATATCCTTGTTGAACTTGGTGGAGATTACGAAGAATGGTGGCACCCCGTCGCACTTATTGATGGTCTTGGCGCGTTCGGCAGGGGTAGTGCCAACGTATGAGTCAATCCACTTCTCAATCACCTGGTACATCTCGGTCACGCCCACGTTGTCGGTGTCGTGGCAGAACATAAGCACATTAAGCGCCCCAGCCGAGTTGTAGTGGTTGAACAGGTAGGCAATTTTGCCGCGCAGCAGTAGCTTTATCATGTTATGCTCGCCTGTGTCGGCATCGGTCTTGTCAAGGTTGCGCCTGAATAGCTTTTCGCGGTTTCGCGCGCCAGGGAAATCGAGCAGGTCGGCATGGTTGAGCAGGTCTCGCTTGAACTCCAAGTGCGGTAGCCGCCTTCTCACGTCATCGGGAATCATCTCGGTGTTGTAGCTCATGGTGCAGTCGAGATAACGATCCTCCACCTTCAGCACCACCTCGCGGCACACTGCCGAAAGGTGCGAGCGGTTGAAGTCGCGGAACGCCTTCAGCTGGCCGTCGGGCAGGCGCAAGTAAGCGTCGGTGCGGAACTGGTAGTCATCCTTGTAGAGCCCGTGCAGGCACTGCACACTCATTATGGTACGCGGCTTGTCCTCCTTGTGTTCGATGGCATCCATCGGCAGGTATATTTCACTGGCATAGTCGAGCCGCTTGAGCACGTCCATCAGCCGGCAGAAGAGGTCGGTCACCTCGGGCTGGTTATGCCACAGCGGAGCCAGCACCTGCGGCAGCTCGTCAATACGCACACGGCGAATAAGCCCGGCGAGCGTATCAAGATAGTCAGAGCGGTATATCAGCTGCGCCCCGTTCACATAGTTTTGCAGGTACTTCTTTATGGCTATGATGTCGTCCTCCACCACTATCTCCTGCACCTCAGGCCGCTCGCCATATTTTGCCTCAAGCCCGGCAGTCATCTCCTCAAGCTCTTTATCGAGCCACTGTTCATAGTCGGTCACGTCGAAGTGGTAGCTGTCGGCCAGGATAATCGCAAGTTCGTGTACACGATGTACACGCATCAGCACTGGGTATTGGGCGCAATACCGCTCAGGGGCGTTGCGGAACGAAGTAAAGCGCGTCACCACGCCCGTCGCCTCCTGCCCGTCGCCCGGCGGGTTAAGCTCCGACACATAGTTATATTCCTTCCCGTCGGGGCCAAGTACCATAAACGGCGAGCCATTGTCTTGCAACAGATTCGACATGAGGTAGGATTTACCCTTCTGGCTCTCGCCGTATGCGGCTATGCCAGGGTTGTCGTTGAGTGTTTCGAGCCTTGTGCGCAGCTCAAGCCGCTTAGCCACAAGGTCGCGAAACTGCTGCCGGTATTGCTCCTCCGGCTTGTTGGCACGAAACCAGCCAAGGGTTTCGTCTATGCCTTTTATCAGTTTTTGTATATTGTCGATGGTCATGGAATGTGATTAGCTTATTTATTAAGGTACTTGAATGAACCATTATCGAGCCAACTGTTGCCGTCTCTGCTCTCAGAGTCGATTAGCGACTGCTCGCGGAGCCTCAGAGATGCCTTGTAGTTGCGCCCCATGGTGTCGAAGGCATCTTCGATGGCGAGTTTCTCCTTGTTGTCGATGAACGAGCGCGATATGAGTATCGTCATGCTTGCAGGCGGCATAGCATCCTTCTCCGTCCATTCCAGCACATACAGTGGACGCGACTCGTAAGTGATGGTATCGAGCTGCTTGCACCCGAAAATGTATGGGAAACTATTCACAGGCAAGCTCATGGTAGACTGCGTGGGCGACAGCAATGTGGGGTTCACGCGGTGTGTACGGACAATGTACTTGCCTATATAGTTGGCCGTAGTCCCCATGTCGGTGGCCAAGTGCGACAGGTCGAGGTTGAACCCACTGATGCCGCCGTGCGATGCCAGGTAGCCTATGAATGCGCCAACAGCCACGATAGTCTTTTGGTCGGTGATTTCGCCGGTGCCATGCGAGAACGGGTACCACTTGCCCACTTCATACTGCGGGAGGCGTATCAGCCGGTCGGGCGACACGGGGAAGAACTTCAGGAACAAGTCGGTGAGCGCGGTGAGTCCCGTAGGCCGTCCGGCAAGCATCAATATATCCACGTCAAACGCATGCAGCAATATCGACAGCTGCTCCATGAGCGGTGTCATCACTTTCCTTATCTCGGCGGCCAAACCCTCGGGCCTGTATTCCCACACTATCTCCTCAAACGGGTAGTCGAAATATTGCCTGAAGTTTTCAAGAAGATATTTGGCTGGTGGAAACTTGCCGAACACCTCGCCGAATGTGATGTCGCGCTGCGGACGATTCTCGCTGAACAGCTGCAATAGATAAGAGGCAAGCGGCACAGAAATCTGCGAGTTAAAGTCAACCCGCCAGCGTCTATCCTTCTCGGTGTTGTTGGCCGAGTCTCCTCCGAAGTAGTCAAGCATCAAGTCGGCGCAATACTGCTCTACCGCAGCCGTGCGGTCGGCCTCGGTCGATGCCCCAAGTATGTTACTTATGTCTATGCGTTGGCTAACAACCTTTGTCTTTTCAAGTATGCGGCTGAAATCTTCGTTGGTGTAGCCACGCATACGAGCCTTGAGCACACTTGCTATAGTGCCGCAGCGCACGTCACCCCTGTCGCCACCTTCCAGTATTAGGTTTTGGACGATGCTGCGCATTATGTCATCGCCGGCAAGGTAGAAACTATCCCAAAACAGCGGCACTGGCGTTACCACGCCTATCCCATTGATGCCATACGAGCAAATCATCAAATCGGTAGTCCCGGCACCTATGTCGATAGAACCTACGGTCAGCACCTTCCCTTCGAAGCCTTTGTCGGCCATATCGAGTCTGCTTTTCCCTTTTAAGTCAAACAACTTGCGGGCATCATCGCCGTATCGCTCGTGTACTTCGGCATACATATACACAAGCTGGCAAGCCGTGGCCTCATCGTAGCACCAGTCGCGCGGCGTTTCCTTGTCATACGCAGGCCGCGACACAATCTCCTCGGGCACCGGACGCACGCTGATTGGCATACGCTTTATGCCATCCTTCTGCATCAGCTCGAACGCGTCGCGCGCCAGCTGGCGCAGGCGCACCTGCTCGCTGTTGGGCATTGCAGTCGGAGCGGTGATTATCACGTTGCGCAGGCGACGTGGGCGGTCGATGTCGCCCTTCTCTGTGCGAAACTTCTCGCTATTGATTTGGCACTCGGCCTGACGGAATATCTCTAAGAAGGCAAGCATCATCAACGAGCTGCGACTATAGTGACAGCCATCCTTCTGCCCATATATAGGCGTGGATGTAACCGCACCGTCTTCACCGATGTATTGCGTAAGGCCATCCATATACATAGTCTTGACGGTGACGATACTCAGCGGGTCGCTCTCCACTTGCAGGTATTCCCAGTTGCCTTCATACTTGTCGGTATCCCACAAGTATCGTTTCGGACTCGAATAATTGTTACACTTCTTCGACAGCCCCTCGTCTTCTATCGAGCGGTGCATCAGGTTGACGGCTTCGTCACCTATACGCAACAAGCTGCGCCACTTGAAAAGGCTCTCGCCGCCCTCTATGCCAATGTCGTCGCCGAAGTCGGCTTGCCGAAACACCACGCGCATGTCGAATGGCTTGCCATACGTCACCCATGGCCTCGTCAGGTCGCGCAGCGACAGCATCTCTCGCTTGGTAAAGTCGCCGTTCTCGAAGAGTATGCCACACGTCTTGGAATTGCCAATGTCGAGCACCAAGTCAACATCGATTGGCGTTATGCCGTGCATATTAGGGTTGAACAGGCGCACGTTCACCCTCGTCAGCAAGCGCAGGAATGAAATAAAGTAGGCATAATATGTAATATGCTTGTAGCAGCTGCCGTCATTACTGACTGCGCCGCCGTCGATGCCCAAAAGCTGTCCGAAGTAATTCGCCTCCGACGAAGGTACGGATATTTGATTACCGCTCAGGTCGGTAGTCTGTGTGAAAAAGAAATTCAGTAGCGAATTGGCCACGTTGCAGATGGCGTAATCCTTGTACGGCTCGGTATATTCGCCGCTTGAATTCTTGTAAAAATGCGGCTGCAGCCGCGACAGTGTGTTGTCGGTAGTAGCCGTGTCGATGGCATAAATTATCCTGTATCGCGAAACCTTTTTCCCTGTTTCAATCAACGAAACCTTCACCCTGCACCACCCAGTAGGTGCTGTGCCAGTGTGACCGTCGGGCTGCACCTGGAATAACGGAACCGGGAGCCACTTGTCGAGCAGCTTGCTGAAAGCCGTCACCTTCTCAATGCTGCCGAACTCCTTCTGCACACGGTATGAATCCAGCGTAGGGATAGCATGTAGCTGCGTGTACTGGTCGTCCTTCACCGAGGCAAGCTGCGTCGGGTTGTAATCGTGGCGTATGATAGGCAGTCCCACATCGTCGAGCATGACAACGCCGTCGGGCGAAGTCATTACAGGCGACCCTTGGCCGTTGGCCACCAAGCTCCTCAGCGGTACGTATCCGCCGGCAGGCGAATTGACGGCAAAGTCAAATTCCAGTTTCTGCGAAAACGGGTCGTGGCGCTCATACATTGTGAGTTTCAACGCTCGCCCGTCGGGGAACATAAGTGGCTGTTCCGGCGAAAATTCATACTCTCCGCAAATGAACTGGATGCCGCTATTTGCCATTAAATGTGTCATATTCATATTATGGAATAATGAAGGTTTATTTATCAATTAAAGCAAGAAACCACGGCTCGGCAGCCGAAACAAACAAATTTGCATTGCCCCGTCCTCGCCTAACACTGTCTTTTTCAAAAGATACTCAACATTATGCGAAATTACATAAAAATAATTGAAAATTGGCACGTTCTTCGGTATTTTTTCATGCGCCTCAAAACATTAGCGAAAATAGTCCAAAACTAGTCGCCACAGACGTGTGCTGCCATTCTTTCAACGGCGAAAAACATGGCAAAACAGAAAAAAATACGGCTTTAAGCGCGAAAAATTTTGCCAATTCAGAAAAAGTGCCTATATTTGCACTCGCTTTTGAGGCACAGCCATCGGCAAGGCCCATTCGTCTATCGGTTAGGACGCAAGATTTTCATTCTTGAAAGAGCGGTTCGATTCCGCTATGGGCTACAAAACAATCAAATAGAAACACAATAACAAAAATGGCAAATCATAAATCATCGCTTAAAAGAATCCGTCAGACGGTTAAAAGGAATCTCCACAACCGTTACTACGCAAAGACTTCGCGTACTGCCGTGCGCCGTCTGCGTGCAATGACCGATAAAGATGAAGCTGCCGCAGCATTCATCAAGGTTTCTTCTTTGCTTGACAAGCTTGCTCGCAAAGGTATCATCTCGAAGAACAAGGCTGCCAACTTGAAGTCGAAACTGCAACGCCACGTAAACAAGCTTGCTGCCGCTGCCGCTTGATGCCAAGGGTGCAGCCGTGAAGAATAGGCACATATCATTGCCCCGAAAACCTGCAAAGGCATTAGAGGGGGCTGGATGGTCAAAAAAATAATGGATATGGCCCATTCGTCTATCGGTTAGGACGCAAGATTTTCATTCTTGAAAGAGCGGTTCGATTCCGCTATGGGCTACGAATGCCAGGCATGGTCAACACACCGTGTTTGGCATTTGTTGCATTTACCATACCAGCACTCGCACAGGTGCGAACTAGAGCCTCCACCAGCAGGTAGAGGCACATATCATTTTTATTTCGACACGCCCCATTACAAAACCGCCATAATCGCCACTGCTAAAAGTAATTAATGGCAGATACGGATATATTGCCTCTCCACACACTCTTGCACACGGCACCAAAAAACAGGGGCAACATAGGCTCACGCCCTTGTTGCCCCTTGACATATTAGAATTGAGTACAGAATATGAGCTTAGTAGTCGCGGCGAGGTCCACGGTTGCCACCACCGCCGTTGCCGCCTTCGCGACGCGGGCCGCGGTTACCGCCACCGCCATTGCCACCTTCGCGGCGAGGTCCACGGTTGCCACCGCCGCCGTTGCGATGTCCGCCTCCGCCATTGCCGCCACGGCGTTCTTCGTAGCCTTCGGGCTTGTCTTGGAGTGCCTTCATCGACAGGCGATACTTGCCAGTCTTCTTGTCGATTTCAATCAATTTCACCGTCACCACGTCGCCCTCCTTCAAGCCGGTCGATTCCATATCCTCGATACGGTTCCAGCTGATTTCGGAAATGTGGAGAAGTCCGTCGCGCCCGGGCATGAATTCAACGAACGCGCCGAACTCAAGTATGCTGCGCACCGTGCCGGTATATACCTTGCCCTCCTCGGGAACGGCGGTAATTTCCTTGATGCGAGCCACGGCAGCCTCGATGCTGTCCTTGTTGGCGGCTGCGATTTCAATTTCGCCCTTGCCGTCGATTTCATCGATGGTGATAATTGCGCCGGTCTCTTCCTGTATGCCTTGGATAGTCTCGCCACCCTTGCCAATGATTGCGCCGATGAAGTCCTTATCGACAGTCATCTTCACGATGCGCGGCACGTGCGGCTTGTAATCCTCGCGAGGTTCAGGAATTGTCTCGTTGATTATGTTCAATATGTGCAAGCGGCCTTCACGGGCTTGGTTAAGTGCCTGTTCGAGAATTTCGTATGACAAGCCGTCGCACTTTATATCCATCTGGGTGGCAGTGATGCCGTCCTTGGTGCCAGTCACCTTGAAGTCCATGTCGCCAAGGTGGTCCTCATCGCCAAGAATGTCGGAGAGCACGGCGTGCTTCACATTGCCCGTGTCGGAGATAAGCCCCATGGCAATACCGGCCACAGGTTTCTTCATCTTCACACCAGCGTCGAGCAGGGCAAGAGTGCCTGCGCAGACGGTCGCCATCGACGACGAGCCGTTAGACTCCAATATATCGGAAACTATGCGCACGGTATAGGGGAAGTCATCGGGGAACATACGCTTCAATGCGCGGTGGGCAAGGTTGCCGTGGCCTATCTCGCGGCGGCCTACGCCACGCTGCGGCTTGGCCTCGCCGGTAGAGAACGGCGGGAAGTTATAGTGGAGCAAGAAACGCTCGGTGCTGTGGTTGAGCACGTCGTCGATAAGTTTCTCGTCGAGCTTGGTGCCGAGGGTCACCGTGGCAAGAGCCTGCGTCTCGCCGCGAGTGAACACAGCCGACCCGTGAGGACCCGGCAGGTAATCTACCTCGCACCATATAGGACGTATCTCGGTGGTCTTGCGGCCGTCGAGGCGTATGCCCTCGTCGAGCACGCAGCGGCGCATGGCCTCTTTCTCCACATCGTGGTAGTAACGCTGCACGAGCGGAGTCTTTTCCTCGCGTTCTTCCTCGGGGAGCGATTCAATAAACTCGTTGCAAATGGCCTCGAAGCTGTCGTTGCGCCAATGCTTGTCGGCCGAGCCGGCCTTGGCGATGGCGTATGCCTTGTCGTAGCACACTTCCTTCACGCGGGCGCGCAGCTCCTCGTCGTTCACCTCGTGGCAATATTCGCGCTTGGTCACGCCGAGTTCCTTGGCAAGCTCCATCTGTGCGACGCACTGTGCCTTTATGGCCTCGTGCGCAGCCTTGAGGGCTTCGAGCAGGTCGGCCTCGCTCACTTCGTCCATCTCGCCTTCGACCATCATAATATTGTCGTAAGTAGCACCCACCATAAGATCCATGTCAGCTGTCTTCAGTTGGTCGAAAGTAGGATTGATGACGAATTTTCCATCTATACGTGCCACGCGCACCTCCGATATGGGGCCGTTGAAAGGCACGTCAGAAACCGCTATCGCAGCCGATGCGGCAAGGCCGGCAAGGGCATCGGGCATATCAACGCCATCCGACGAGAAAAGGATGATGTTGACAAACGTGTCGGCGTGGTAGTTGTCGGGGAACAACGGGCGCAAAACCCTATCGACAAGACGCGCCGTGAGGATTTCATAATCCGAGGCGCGACCTTCGCGCTTCTGGAAACCGCCCGGGAAACGCCCGAAAGCCGAGAACTTCTCTTTATATTCAACTTGGAGTGGCATGAAGTCAACCCCTTCGCCGGCCTCCTTGGCCGACACAACTGTCGCAAGAAGCATCGTATTGTTCATGCGCAGCTCAACCGCTCCATCGGCCTGCTTGGCAAGTTTGCCAGTCTCTAAGGTGATCACTCGTCCGTCACCCAGGTCAATGGTTTTCTTAGTAGGTGTTACCATAAATATTATTCTACATGTAAAAATTCCTGCAAAGATAAGCAAACTTTCTGATAAATAGCCTAACTGCGACCGATTTGTATTGCTCACAAAGGCGTTTTTTCGACGCATCGACGGATATTCGCACAGATTTTTGCTTATCTCCACAGATAAGATAGGCTGCGCCTCGGCAATCCGCAAATTCATGCGAGCATGATTTGCATTTGCGCTCGGCTTGCTCTATATTTCCATAATATAGGCTGCGCCTTGGCAATCCGCAAATTCATGCGAGCATGATTTGCATTTGCGCTCGGCTTGCTCTATATTTCCATAATATAGGCTGCGCCTTGGCAAACCGCAAATTCATGCGAGCATGATTTGCATTTGCGCTCGGCTTGCTCTATATTTGCACAAATGATAATAATTCACGAAAAACTGTCAGCTACGAGACGCCTCGGCCCAAAAGCCGACTTGACTTTCAAAATAGCCACCTTGCAAACAATATGGACCCGGACACCACTTCGCAATTGGCGATAATCATACCAGCCTACAAGGCCGAGTTCCTGCGCGAGACTTTAGACTCGCTCTGCGGACAGACGTGCAAGCAGTTCAATGTTTACATAGGCGACGATTGCAGCCCCGACGACGTGCAGGGAATCGTGAGCGACTATGCCGACAAGCTGAACATCACCTACCGGCGGTTCGACACCAACCTTGGTGGTAAAGACCTCATCGCACAGTGGGAACGGTGCATCAAAATGTCGCAGCACGAGGAATTCTTCTGCCTGTTTTCAGACGACGACGTGATGATGCCGCAAAACGTGGAACTGTTCTACAAAAAGCTTAAATGCAATGACTCCGCCGCCGCCGACGTGTACCACTTCGACATCGACATAGTGGACCGCGACACCAAGCTGCGCAAGCGGCGCCGCGACTTTCCCGAATACCTCACTGCCGACAGGTTCTTCCGCCTCCTTTACTTGGGGGTGATAGACGCGCGGATGCCCGAATTCATCTTCCGCCGCCGCGCTTTTGAGGGAAATGGCGGTTTCGTGCACTTCGACCTCGCCTTCCGCTCCGACAACGCCACGGTGATGGTCAACGCATCGGCTCGCCCGATGTGCTCGATAAAGGGCAGCCGTGTGCTGTGGCGCGACAGCGGCAGCAACGTGTCGTCGAAAGGCAACGCCGCACTCAACGAACGCCGCGTGATGGCAAGCATAAAGTTCTTCAACTGGGTGGAGGACTTCTTCAGGCGCAAAGGCGAAAAATTCCCGTTGCCGCTCGTGCCGCGCATCAAGACCTACGTTCGCGAGCTGCTGCTACTGTGGCCCGGACGGTCGAAAGCCGAATTGCACCAACTCATGGAGCGTATCGACTTCTTCCGCAACCGCCCCATGATGATGCGGATAGGCAAAATATACATGGAACGGAAAATATTCAAGAAACGATTCAAGATATAAAGGAAATGCAGGCAAAGATAAGCGTTATCATTCCCGTACACAATACCGCCAGGTTCCTTGACCGATGCATGGCATCGGTCCTCGGGCAGACTTTCGCCGACATCGAGGTGATACTTGCCGAAAACCTTTCCACCGACGGCTCGGCCGAATTGTGCGACCAGTATGCCCTCCGCGACAGCCGTGTGCGCGTGCTGCACCTCGACCGCGCCGGGCAGTCGCACGCACGCAACGTGGCTCTAACAGTGGCAACGGCACCTATAATCTGTTTTATTGACAGTGATGACTATGTTGACACTAATATGCTCGCCACCCTTAATTCCATCATGGTGGAACACAATGCCGACATGGTGTGCAGCAATTTCGCATTTGTAAAAGGTGAAGAAATCACCATTAACGCCAACGACGATAACGGCTCAATCTCGGTGATGGACAAGGAACAGGCTACGACGGCTTTTCTGGCAAACGCAGATAACTGGGCCTACACTTCGGCCTGCACTAAATTATATCAAAAATCGCTGTTCAAGAACCTGAAATTTCCGGAAAACAGGTTCTTTGAAGACCACGCAATCATGCATCAGGCTGCATACATAAGCAATAAAGTCGTGTGGCTGCAACGTGCATTTTATTATTACGTCTATAACGAACTAAGTACCACACACACATTGGTTCCGCAAAAGATATATGACTTCTTCTGCGCCGACTATGACCGTTACCGTTTTATAGAAGAACACCGGCAAATGCTTGCCAATGATTACGCCCGGCTTGTCAACATTTATGCCGTGCGATGCTTCAAGCACTTCCGCATATTCATGCGCAACCGCCAGTCTGCCAAGTTCAAAGCATTAAAAACCGACATGATTTCTTCGCTATCGGCAATGACGTGGAATGCTGCATTAGATTCAAAAATTTGCCGACGACTGAAAATAATCAAATATGCCTATCCGCTGTTTTTCCTAATCCACATTGCATTCCGACAAAAATGACAAATATCAAAAAAATAGCATTCCTGCACAATTACTTCCCTGCCGGCGGAGCCGACAAGGTTACCATAAACATTGCAAACTTTGCTCGCAACCATGGTTACGACACAGTGGTGCTAGCGCATGAAAGCTCTTTCGACTTCGGCATAACTTATCCTGCGCTGATCAAGCTACCTGATGACGGGGATTTAATATCCGACGCAAATATTGAATTTGTCATTGACTACATCAATGGCAACGGCATCGACATTTTTGTAGTTCCCGGACTCGCAGGGCGGATATTGGGGAAAATACGTCCAAATATATCTTGCAAAGTGGTTTACGCCCTGCACAGCGCCCCGTTTTGGGAGGCAACGTACCGCCTGTATGAGAAAAAAGTTGCAGCAAGAGGGCATTTGCTCAAAAGGCTGAAGTGGCATCTCGTCACTTGCCCACGAGAACGGCTGACGCACAAATATCTAAAATCGACATACCGGGATTATCGCAAGGTGTATGCCGACTGCGACGCATACGTGTTCTTGTGCGATGGCTACAAACGGCAATTCATGCGCACGCTCGGCATCGGCGACGAGGAGGGCAAGCTGCACGTCATCCACAATTCGGAACGCATACCCGAAAATGTGCGCCTCGACAAGCGCAAGGAGATAATCTTCGTGGGGCGGCTCACATACGAGGACAAGCGTGTTGACCGCTTGCTGCAAATATGGAAAATAGCCTCTCCCCGGCTGCCCGAATGGAGGCTGCGCATAGTAGGAGCCGGGCCCGAGCAGGAATTACTGGAGGCCATGGCAACCAGGCTGGAGCTTGAACGGATAACATTCGAGGGGTTCCACAGCAACGTAAAGCCGTTTTACGACACAGCATCGATACTGTGCCTCACCTCCACTTTCGAGGGGTGGGGGCTGTGCCTCACCGAGGCTCAGGCCAACGGCGTGGTGCCCGTGGCATTCGGCTGTTCCGACGGCGTTAACGAAGTCATCTCCCCCTCGGGAACTAACGGCATCGCGGTGCCGCCATTCGACATTGATGCTTTTGCCAGCGAACTTGTTGCACTGGCGACCAACGAGGAAAAACTACGGCAGATGAGGCTCAACGTGATTGAGAAAAGCAAGACGTATTCGCCCGAAACGGCAGGCGAAAAATGGGTGGAATTATTTAACTCGCTATGCAAAAACAAGGAATTATGAGCGCAGAACTGAAAGACAGCATAATACGCACCGGCAATATCGATGCCGTGGCAAATAAGGACGACCTCGACAACGAGGTGTTCATTTTCGACGACATCAACGGGGTGAAGATAAACGAAAGCCCCGTGATGCTCGATATGCCGGTGTTTGCCGTGTGCCTGCACGGCCACGCCACGGTGAAACTCAACCTTGCCGAATACCACGTGCCGGCACACAGCCTTGTGACGTTCATGCCCGACCACATACTGCATGGCTATAGCTCGTCGCCCGACTTCAAGGGGATATTCGTGGCACTGCGCAAGCAGTTCGCGCAAGAGATGCTCCCCGACCTGCACTCGATGCTGCCGATGATAATGAGCTTCAAGTCGATGCCGGTGATAAGCCTCAGCGATGCCGAGACCGAGAGCCTGCACGACTTCCACACGTTCCTGTGGAAACGCATCAAGCAAGAACGTGGCGAATACCGGCGCAATGTGATACAGGGATTGCTGCAATCGATGCTCTACGAGGTGCTGTCGATATACAAGGAGCATTACAACTATGTGGCATCGCGCCGCTCGCACAACGAGGACATCTTCTACAACTTCGTCACGCTGGTCGAGCAAAACTTCCGCCAAAGCCGCTCGGTGAAATTCTACGCCGACCGCATGTTCATCACGCCCAAGCACCTCACCACGGTGGTGAAAGCCGTGAGCGGACGCACGGCAAGCGACTGGATTGACAACTTCGTAATTCTTGCCGCAAAGGTGATGCTGCAATCATCGTCGCGCACGGTGCAAGAAATTAGCTGCGACCTAAACTTTGCCAACCAGTCGTTCTTCGGCAAATACTTCAAGCAGCGCGTGGGGCTGTCGCCAAGTGAGTTCCGCATGGGCGGCCACGAGGCAACCCATGCCACCGTCACAGGCGAGTGAATTTCAGTTCCGCCGAAGTGGAACGGCTGCGCCCGGTGGCGGCGAAAGCCCCGGTGGAAATTACATACAGGGCTATGGCGCGTGTCATCACCAAGTCGTCGTGCCGCCCGGCCATCGCCCCGTAACCTCCCTGAGGCTTGCGCTCGAAACACGCCATCTCGTTGACGGCATCGCCCGACCGCTCCACATACAGTCCGTCGCGTACCTGCCTCATCAATTCGTTCACCACGGCATTCTTGGTCGAGACGTTGGTGTGGAAACCAAGCCGCCCACCAGCACGGCGATACAGGTGGCGGTAGCTGTGCGACAATATCTCAAGGATATACCCGCCGCTGTCGTCGGAATATTCAGTTTCGAGCGTGTTGCTCTCCACTACAAGCAACGCCGAGCCATACCAAAGCCCTATCTGCGCCGCCTTCCACGCCAACAGGTCGTGGTAGATATGCCCCCGCCACTGCGCCACCACCTCGGGCATCCCGTCGGGGTTGCAAGCCTCCACCACGGTTATCACCGAAAAATCGGCCTTGTCGCCAAGTCCACCCACATCAACCACCGCCACATAATGTCCTGCACTCACAAGCGCGCCGCACGGCTCGCACCACACTTCAAGCAGCCCATTGGCCGACGGCACAGGGTGCAAGCCTTGCAGCGATGCCGGCCCCGACACCGCGCGGCCCACAATCTCGCCGCGCCACAAGGGCTGCCGGCACGTGCGGCGCAGATGGTCGAGGTGCGACGCATCGAATATCGACAGCGAGGTAGATGCAAACGCCTCTATGTCGTTGCCTGGATACTCGGCCTGCATCAAGGCGTGCGACGAATATTCCTTGCGCTTGCGATGATACCAGCATATCATTTCAAGCGTAAGCCCACAGTGCGTCCACAGGCGGCGTTCATAATCGTCTAAGCTCGTCCACAACTCCCACACGTCGCCCACCGGGCAGCGGTAAATCTCTATCTCATGCCATGGGACGAACACGGCGGCCTTGTCGCTCTGCCCGGCCCTGGCCCTCAGCCACTCGCCGTGGAAATAGTTCCCCGTGCCGTTGGCCGTGCTTTCCATCACCACCACCGTGTCGGCCTCCAGTGCCACCGAGCCACACACCGACCGCACAAGACTGTCGGGCGAGTGCCGGTCGGAAGTGCGCCAAAATGCCACCTCGGTGAGGTGCGCCATGGCAATGTCGTAGCCGCGTATCGCCTCCTGGCTCTCGGCCGACCCCACTGCCACAAGGCAGCTGCGGCCTGCAATCACGCTCACATTGCGGCTGCGCTCGTAGGCCGCAAATCGCGGCTCGCAATCCTCGTTCCACAAGTGGCGCGGATATAAGGCAAGCAGCCGTGAATACATCCCCTTTATTACCGATGCCGTGTCCTTCAAGTGTCCGCATATAAGGCTGTTCCAGTTGCGCCGCAGCACTATCTGCATCCACGCCATGTACATCTGCACCAGCGTCGAGCCGCCCCATTGCCGCGCCTTGAGCATTATCAGGCGTATGGGGCGGCCTCCTTGCCGCATATCTTCGAGCATGGCAGCCACACGGCGTTGCGGGGCATTGAGCACAAGCGGTACAATGCGTGCCGTCACCTTGTCCTTCACCTTGACGCAGGTGGCGCACCAATACTCGAAGTCGTGCCTTATGCGGCAACGGTCGTGGTCGTGGCGGCTCATCACCGGCGCAAACTCCGGGTCGCGAACCATCGCCACCGGCACCGACACCTCCCCTATCCCCTCCACGCGGCATGACACACGCTCGCCCATGCACCCACGCCCCGTGACCGGGTCGTAAGGCACATTCAAGCGGCTGTTGCGCACGGCATTCTCGGCAACAAGTTTTTCCCGAGTCCATTCTTCACAGGCATTAGCGGCGTCGTCTTTCATGGCAATAGTTTTATTGCCGCAAAATTACCACCTCCCCACACCCACCGCCACAACCTAAAACCTCAAATTAATACTAAAAACTCCCCTCCCGTAGAGACAGCGGCATAGTATGCCGTCTCTACGGGAGAGTTGAAATGCAATTCTGGCCATACTGCCCTACTTACTGCTGGGGGTGGTAGTCCTTGGCCAAGCCGCCTTCGCCGGTTTCCTTGTATAGCGACGGGAGGTCGTTGCCGGTCTCCTTCATCACTTCCACCACGCGGTCGAACGACACACGGTGCTGCCCATCGGTGAACGACGAATACAGGTTGGCATCAAGCGCACGCGCCGCGGCGTATGCGTTTCGCTCGATGCACGGTATCTGCACCAGTCCGCACACAGGGTCGCAAGTCATCCCCAAGTGGTGTTCAAGCCCCATCTCGGCGGCATACTCTATCTGCGCCGGGCTGCCGCCGAAAAGCTGGTTGGCCGCCGCCGATGCCATAGAACAGGCAGTGCCCACCTCGGCCTGGCAACCGGCCTCGGCACCCGAAATCGACGCGTTGTGCTTAACTATGTTGCCCACAAGCCCGGCCGTGGCCAAGGCTCGAAGTATGCGCATATCGCTAAACTCGCGGCTGCGCTGCAAGTGGTAAAGCACCGCAGGCACCACGCCGCACGAGCCGCACGTGGGGGCGGTGACTATCACACCGCCGGCGGCATTCTCCTCGCTCACGGCAAGCGCGTAGGCAAACACCAGCCCGCGCGACTGCAACGAGGCCCGGTATCCGCTCGCCTTGATGTAATAGGTCGATGCCTTGCGCCGCAGGTTGAGCGGTCCCGGCAGCACCCCCTCGGCATCAAGCCCGCGCACCACCGATTCCTGCATAGTCCGCCACACCTCGCGCAAGTAATCCCATATATCGCTCTCCTCGCGCTCCTGCACATATTCCCAGTAGCTGCGGCCTGTGCGCTCGCACCATGCAAGGATTTCGGTAAGGCTGTTCATCTCATACACCTCGGGCGTGTTCACCGTCGAACCGCCGTCGCCCTCCTCGGCAAGCGCGCCGCCACCTATGCTGAACACCGTCCACGGGTCTTGCTCGTTGCCCTCGTGGTCGAGAGCCACGAATTTCATCCCGTTGGGGTGGAAAGGCAGGAACACCTTGGGCTGCCATATTATCTCCACCGGGGCCACCGGCCACAGCACGTCGCTGATGGCCACATTGGTCATGTGACCCTTCCCCGTGGCGGCGAGGCTGCCGTAAAGCGTCACACGGAACCCGTCGGCGCGCGGATGCCGCTTGAGGTAAATCTCGGCGGCCTTGCGCGGCCCCATAGTGTGGCTGCTCGACGGCCCCGTTCCTATCCTATACAATTCCTTTATCGATTTCATGATGGCTATGGTAATGGTAATTTAACGTCTTGCTCATTATAAGTACTGCAAAGTTAAAAAACAGCCCCGACAAATTCAACACAGTTTCTAACACCCGGCAAACAAAAAAGGATTGGCCCGGTTAAACTGACCGAGCCAATCCCTAATTCCTCATTTCTAATTCCTAATTCCTAATTAACCATCACTCCCTGTTGCCGAAGAAACGGAGCAAGTATAGGAACAGGTTGATGAAGTCCAAGTAGAGCGACAATGCGCCTATGGTAGCGAGCTTGCCTGCCTGCGAGCCGTCGGTGAGGGCGGCCATCTGCTTAATCTTCTGCGTGTCCCATGCCGTGAGGCCGATGAAGATTACCACACCGGCAAAGCTGATTATCCACTCCATGGTGCTGCTCTTTAGGAAGATATTCACCACAGTGCAGATGATGAGGCCTATCAAGGCCATGACAAGGAAGTTGCCCACGCGCGACAGGTCGCTTTTGGTCACATACCCGTAAACGGTCATAGTGCCAAACACGGCGGCGGTGATTGCAAACGTCGAGGCCACCGAGGCGGCGGTGTATTGCAGCAGTATCACCGACAGCACCACGCCGTTGAGAATCGAGTAGCCATAGAACAGCAGCGTGGCTGCCACGGTGCTAAGCTTGTTAAGCGCCCCGGCAAGCACCATCACAAGCACCACCTCGGCAATGAGAAGGCCGAAGTAGAGCCACGGGTGCGATGCCAGCGCATAAAGCACCGAAGGTACGTTGACGCACACGTATGATGCCAATGCCGTCACTATCATGGCAAAGAACATCTTCAGGTAAACGCGCTTCATCACACGCGACACGTATGCATCAATGTCGCTCACTTGCGCGGTGAAGGGCGGTGGAGTAGGTTGGTAATTGTCCATAATTATAATAAAAAATTGGTGATTACATTCTTTCGGGAACTTCAATGCCAAGCAGGCCGGTGGCGCGGCGCACGGTGTCGCCAGTCACTTCCGACAATTTTAGGCGGAAACGGCGCACTGCCTCGTCCTCCTCGCGCAGTATGGAGTAGTCGTGGTAGAACTGGTTGTACTCCTTCACAAGGTCATACACGTAATTGGCAATCAGTGCCGGGCTGTAAGTGCGGCCGGCCTCGGCAACCACTTGCGGGAAGTCGGCGATTTTTTGTATCAGCGCCACCTCCTTTTCATTAGGCTCCACATCGTAATTGCTGTTGTAGTCTATGCCTGCCTCGGCAGCCTTGCGCAGCAACGAGCGTATGCGGGCGTAGGTGTATTGTATGAACGGGCCTGTGTTTCCGTTGAAGTCAATCGATTCCTTGGGGTTGAACGTCATGTTCTTGCGCGGGTCAACTTTCAGTATGAAATACTTCAGCGCACCAAGCCCTATGATGCGTGCTATCTCGTCGGCCTCCTCGGGCGAGCAGTCGTCGAGCTTGCCCAGCTCGGCGCTTGTCTCCTTGGCAGTGGCAATCATCTCGTCCATCAGGTCGTCTGCATCCACCACCGTACCCTCGCGCGACTTCATCTTGCCCTCGGGAAGTTCCACCATGCCGTAGGAGAAGTGCACAAGGTCTTTACCCCACTTGAAACCGAGCTTGTCGAGGAGCAGCGAAAGCACTTGGAAGTGGTAATTCTGCTCGTTGCCGACAACGTATATCATCTTGTCGATGGGATAATCCTGGTATCGCAACTTGGCCGTGCCAATGTCCTGCGTCATGTAAACCGACGTTCCGTCGCTGCGCAGCAGCAACTTGTGGTCGAGCCCGTCGGCAGTGAGGTCGGCCCACACCGAGCCATCCTCCTTGCGGTACATTATCCCCTTTTCAAGCCCTTCAAGCACTTTCTGCTTGCCTTCAAGGTAGGTCTCGCTCTCGTAATATATCTTGTCGAAGTCCACTCCAAGCCGCTTGTAGGTCACGTCAAAGCCGTCATACACCCACTGGTTCATCATGCGCCACACGCTGCGCACAGCCTCGTCGCCGGCCTCCCAGCGTTGCAGCATCTCGCGGGCCTCCACCATCAGCGGAGCACGGTTCTTGGCCTCCTCCTCGCTCAAGCCCTCGGCCATTAGCTGTTTAACCTCTTCCTTGTAGTGTTTGTCAAACATCACATAGAAGTCGCCTATCAGGTGGTCACCCTTCTTGCCAGCCTTCTCGGGGGTGATGCCGTTGCCCCACTTCTCCCAGGCAAGCATCGACTTGCAGATGTGTATGCCGCGGTCGTTCACAATATTGGTCTTCACCACGCGGTAGCCGCACGCCTTCATGATGAGCGAGAGCGAGTAACCAAGCAGGTTGTTACGTACATGGCCCAGGTGAAGCGGCTTGTTGGTGTTGGGCGACGAATACTCTATCATCACCAATTCGCTGTCGGGCGCGGCGGCCTTGAAGCCGAAATCGGCCTCGGCGGCTATATGCTTCAACATATCACACCAGAAACCAGGCTTGATGACGATGTTCAGGAACCCCTTGATGACGTTGAACCCCTTCACCGCCTCGCAATGCGCGGCAAGATACTCGCCTATCTCCTGCGCAGTGGCCTCGGGCGACTTCTTCGACGCCTTCAAGAACGGGAACACCACCACCGTGATGTTGCCCTCAAACTCCTTCCTCGTGGCCTGCAACGTAATCTTGCCTGCCTCGAAATCCACGCCGTAAAGCGACTTCACCGCCTCGGCTGTGGCCTGTGCTATGATGTTATCAATCGACATAATTTCCTATTTACATAATTAATGTGCAAAGTTACTACGTTTGCCACAACTAAACAAGCCTTTATTGCACCTCGCGCCAGCAGCATGGCCTTTTTCTTGAAAAACCGCCTGCAAAAAACGGCAAATTTGTTATGCACTTTGGAATTAAATATCTAACTTTGCCGTTGATGACAACGTAAGTCATGACGCGATGGCGCTTGGAACGTAACACGAAGTGTTGCCCACCCGCAATGATGCGGAGCGTGGAATCATGAGCAGCCGCCTTGCAAAAGGGCAAGGTGGGTGCGCTTTGGGATATATGCAGCACAAGTAACGGCGCAAGCCAAGAGCCTCGTCCACACGACCATTACTAAACAACAGATTACCACTAACTAAATCATAAATGAAAACAAACCTTAGCTCCCAGATTAAATTGGACAGAGTACCCAAAAAGTACTATGCCCCAACGAGTGAAATAGAGCTTGCCTCGCTCACTCGCAATGAAAAACTAAACACCAAGATACTCGAAACCTCAACGCAAGGTGCCGAATATGTTGCAAAAGAAATTGCCACGACCATACGCCGCTTTGTCGATACCACAGGCAAGTGCGTACTGGGCCTTGGTACGGGCGACAACACCCTGAAGATTTACGAGGAACTCGTCAAGCTCTACAAGCAGGGCGAAGTAAGTTTCAAGCACGTAATCGTGTTCAACCTCTATGAGTTCTTCCCCATCGATGAAACTCGCACACCGAGCACCACTGCCCGCCTGCGCGAGGCATTCCTCAACCAGGTTGACATCACGCCTGGCAACTTCCACAAGTTCGACGTGAACACCACCATCGAGGACATCCTGCAATTCTGCCACTACTACGAGGCCGACATCGAGAAGTGCGGCGGACTCGACCTGGCCGTGTGCGAAATAGGCCAATTGGGCTCGCTGGCATTCAACGAACCGGGTTCGTCGATGAACTCGGCATGCCGCCTGATGCGCCTCAGCAACGAAATACGCCTTAAAATTGCAGAATCATACCACTGCAACGACGTGCCGACAACGGCAATCACTCTGGGCCTGTCAAACATTCTCTCGGCAAAGCGCATCATCGCAATGGCTTGGGGCGAAAGCATATCCAACATCATTTACCGCGCCGTTGAAGGCAAAATCGACGACCAAGTGCCTGCATCGGTATTGCAGATGCACCACCACGCCAAGTTGGTCATCGACCTGTCGGCTGCCGACGAGCTCACGCGCATAAGTCACCCGTGGAAGGTAACCTCGTGCGAATGGAACGACAAGCTCATACGCCGCGCCATCGTATGGCTGTGCGCACAGACGGGGAAACCCATCCTCAAGCTTACAAACAAGGACTACAACGACTACGGCCTTAGCGAGCTGTTGGCCTACTACGGCTCGGCCTACAACGTAAACATAAAGATATTCAACGACCTGCAACACACCATCACCGGCTGGCCGGGCGGCAAACCCAACGCCGACGACACTTATCGTCCCGAACGCGCCGTGCCATATCCCAAGCGTGTGATTGTGTTCAGCCCGCACCCCGACGACGACGTGATTTCGATGGGTGGCACACTGAAACGCCTCGTTGACCAGCACCACGATGTGCACGTGGCCTATGAGACATCGGGCAACATCGCCGTTGGCGACGAAGATATGTTCCGCTACGTGATGCTGATGGACCGCATCGGCGAGCGTTTCGGCATCGACACCGAGAAATACAAGGAGATAAGCGAAGAAATCCACAACTTCCTGAAAGAAAAGAAACAGGGCGACATCGACATGGAGATTATCCGCTACCTCAAGGGCAAGATACGCCAGTGCGAGGCCACCACGGCTTGCAACTACATGGGCGTGAAACCCGAGAACATACACTTCTGCGAACTGCCGTTCTATGAAACGGGTACAATCAAGAAGGGCGACTTGACGCAAGTTGACGTTGACATAATCAAGAAACTCATCTTGAGCGTGCAGCCGCACCAAATCTTTGTGGCAGGCGACCTGGCCGACCCGCACGGCACACACAAGGTGTGCACCGACGCAGTGCTTGCAGCCGTCGATGAACTGCTCGACGAGCCGTTCATGAAGGACTGCCGTATATGGATGTACCGCGGCGCATGGGCCGAGTGGGAAATCGACCACATCGAAATGGCAGTGCCCATCAGCCCCGAGGAATTGCGCTCGAAACGCAACTCCATCCTCAAGCACCAGTCGCAAATGGAGAACGCTCCGTTCCTGGGCAACGACGACCGCCTCTTCTGGCAACGCGCCGAAGACCGCAACCGCGCCACGGCACAGCTCTACAGCGACCTGGGCCTTGCATGCTACGAGGCTATGGAGGCATTCGTTGAATACCACCCGATAAAATAAGGGAAATACATCATAGCAACTTTCAATTATTATGATTTCCTTATTTCAATCATAAACTTTAAAGCAACAACAAATAAGTGAATCATAGGTTAGGAATCCGGTGGCGCGAGAGCGTAGCCGGATTTTTTCGTAATGTAAATAGCCCCAAATAAACAGCCTTGCTGTAACATAATTCATATTTATTTTTTGCAATGTGCATTATTTTGGCATAACCGAGGATTTATTTTGCGAAAAATAAATCACGCCGTTGAACGAAAAATCGCTTGAAATAATAAAACGCATCATAGAGCGCAACGGAGGAAAAATCATTAAGAAAACAGATTATGAGGAATGAGATTTTAGTTGACGATAATTCCTGGTTGGAGTTTTATTCCGTGGTAATTCCCGGCAGCGGCACGCTGACTGCCGAATGGGGAAACGGCAAAATTGAACAGATTGAAGGAGAAGTGATATGGCTCGACCGCTGGGATGGTCTGGATAACCCGTATTGCCCCAATCTCCCCCGAAAAGAAACAAGACATAACAGGGTCAGTCTTTCTACAGAGGCAGAAAACGGTATAATTTCATTTCGCTTGGAAGCTCCATGGGCGTATGGAGGGCCGTATGGATGGCACTCGCGCGCGCAAGTGCATATCGACATTAGCCGTTGCCCTTCGCTGCAACAGTTAACGTGTGCCAAAGTACAATCCTTAGACGTAACACAGAACACAAACCTTGAAGGACTTGAAATCTGGTATGCAGATTTGCAGGAATTGAATTTGGATAATAACCACAGGCTGGAAACATTGAAGATTTTCCATTGCAATAATCTCAGAAAACTGGATTTAAGTAACTGCCCGGGGTTAAGATACCTTGAGCTATATTGTTGCCAGACGCTTGATACTGTAATCTTGAACGATAAATCGGAGCTGGAGTATGTCAGCTACAACTATAATACAGCGATAGCCGGGGAATCGGAAGACAGGCTGCTGGCTGCAATCGAGCGGAATGGAGGATACGTTGAAAAAACTTATTTAGGGGATTGAAAATATGGAAATCAGAATTGAAATCAATAAATTATTCGACAGCCAATATGCCATAGGCGTAAAGGCTGCCAATGGAAGTCGCTACACCATAGTATGGGGCGACGGAAACCACGACACATTCACAGGAACAGGGAAACCGCAGAGGCACTCGCATGATTACATCGGTTATCCTGTGAGGCAGAATTACAATATCACGATTGAATCGTCCGCAGATGATATTACAGGAATATTCATGCGATATGCCGCACTGATTTACGATATTCCCCCGGTGAGGCTTGCTGCAATCGATGTCAGCCAATGTTCGTCGCTCGAACAATTGGCACTGCCGCAATTCTCGGGCATTGAAGAACTGAGCCTCAAAGGGAACCCAAGGCTTAGGAATCTGTCGCTTGAATGCCATTCAATGCAGGAACTCGACCTGTCGGGAAATTCACAGTTGGAATATCTGTATCTTGCCTTGTGCCGTAATTTGAGGGTTTTAGACCTCAGGAATTGCCCGTCATTAAAGGTGCTTGACATAGTGGGAACATATTCATTGAAAAATCTGCATTTGAGCGAAGGGATAGTTTTAGACAAAGTGAAAGTTTCCAAAAGATGCCTCGATCAAAACCAACAGCTACGGACTGCCATAACCAGCCGTAGGACAGAACGTTTCTAAAACCATAGCCCACTAATGCTACGATTTATCAATCGTGAAACGTAGGAACGCACGGTTCATGCGGCCACACGTTTTTTGCTCAGAAAGAGAGTGTGACGGTGACGGCTGCCATCTGGCACTTGAATGGCGGCGTGAGTTTCGACACGGCCACAGTGCCTCCCTCGATGAGAGGGAAACGTGTGCGCAGGGCACGGATTATGCGCCCGGCGACGTGTTCGAGCAGCTGCGACGGCATGGCCATCTCGGCTGCCACCGTGGCGTAAACCTCGGCATAGTTAAGCGTGTCGGCCAGGTCGTCGCTCATGGCGGCCTTGCCCAACGGGTATTGCAGGCTCACGGTTACTTCAAAGTCGTTGCCCACTTGCCGCTCCTGCGGCATCACGCCGTGGTGGGCGTGGAACTTCATTTGTTGCAGTGTTATGTTCCCTGTCATCATTGGTTGCTGTCGTTATTGTCGGTTTCGCTTGGCTGCCAGGTGTATGCGCCTATGTCGATGTTGCCTCGGGCCGTACGGTCGAGGCCGTAGCGGTCGGTCGCAGCCTCCGTCGGACATAGCGACGGATCGCCTGCGCCTATGGCATCGCTTTCATCGCGGAGGCGGTAATCGAAGATATATTCTTCACGTATGGTGTAGAACATAGGGTCGCCCCCCCACACGCAGCGCAGGAAGTTATTGTCATCACTGCCCTCTGCCCCAAACAGGCAATTGCGCACCATCACAGCCGAGCCGGTTAGGTCGCCAGGCGATATTTCTGATGCGTTGCCATAGAATATGCAATTGTCAAACGCACCCTCCATGAGCGGAGACTGGCCGTCGCTCTCGTCGGGCATTAAGTAGGAAAGTGATAAGATGGAGCCAGTTATCACGTCGAATAGGTAGTAATTGGCAAAGGTACATTGCGCAAACTGCACACGCCCGCCGGTGAGCGACACCACAGCTGCTGCAGCATCGGAAAACTCGCACCCGGCAGCCTCCACCCAAGCGTGGCTTGCGGCGAGGACCGACGAAGAAGAATTATGCAGCACACTGTTGAATAGGTAGAGCTTGCGCTGCTCCACGCCTGCCGAGTCGATGACCACGCCCGACGACGAGCCGCGCATATTCACGTATCGCATCTCGTTGCCGGTGCTTGTGGCTGTGAAACGAATGCCGCCCCACTGGCCCGACATGATGTCATAGTCGGTTCCGCCCACCACGTTGTCGAGCCTGTCGCCGCGCAAATTCACTTCCCGGCCCTGCTCGCCTGCGGCGACGAGAGTGCCATCAACCACCATTGCGGCCTTGTCGTGGAACATGAGCGTGGTGCCAGCATCGAGCGTGAGCGTCGCGCCCTCGGCCACGCGCAGGGTATCGTAGATGACGTAGGGTTTAAGCCCCGACAGACACGTGTCGGCAGTGATTGTGGGCGAGTACAGGCGCGTCACGTCTTGCCCCCAGGCCGTCAGCACCACTTGCTGCTCCACACCGTTGGTGATGAAACGTATCTTGTCTTCCATCTCCACCGGCAGGTCGCCGCCAGTGGGGTCGATGAATGCCTCGACGAAGACGAAGATGCTGTCTTCGCCACGGATTTCGACGTTGTTGAACGCCTCGCCGCTCATTCCGTCCACGTTGAGATAGAATTTCACCTGCGGATTGCCGCCATCGAGGGTTATCGACGAGATGTTAATCATCTTCTTGTGGCGGTTATACACCATGAAACGCCGCGTGGCCGTACCCTCCTCGGTGAGTACAGTGTCGAATGCGAGCGTGTCGGTAGAGAACTCCAGCACGTCGCTGCTGCTTGTGGTGAAGTCGTCCTCGATGCACGATGTCAATGCCATGCCGATGGCTGCGGCAAAGATGACCATGATGGAATAAAAACTTTTCATATAAACAATAACGCATGGCAATGCCTCTTTATTACACCGCCAAGCACATGCATCGACACTCGTATGAAAAATGTTACAAAAAGTGGGTCATTTGTGGCTTTTCTAAGTTGCATACTGCTCTCGCCATACATTATAAGATGAGTAAACTGATTGGTCACGCAATGCGTGACTATTTTGGTATAATAAATTTAAGGATCCACACAAATTCCAGGAAATTTGGTGGATCCCTATGCCCAATATCAGATGCCCCAGGCTACTCCTTTGCAAAAACTTAGTCGATTTGTATCACCAAGAAGTTGGAGAGCGACCAGAAACGTGTGGGATCGGTGATGAGCAGCGACTTCACGCCATCGTTGTCAACAATCTCGTATGTACCCTCCGGGTGCTTGGTATATATTTTCGCCTTCTTCGAGTGGAGCGGTATCTCGGTGAGGGTGCGCTTGTCGCCCTTGGTGAAATAGTTTATCTCGTAGTCGCCTTCAAGCACCTTGGTCTTGCGCAAGAAACCTGTTTCGATGATTTTGTTTTCTTTCAACTCGTTTTTCGAGCCTATCACATAGTAGCAGGTATTAAGCTCGTTAACGAGCTGTTCCGACTTCTCCTCGGCGGCAACTTTCTCCTCGGTGATTGTCTGATTGGCCACATTGAGCGAATCGACAGCGGTGTTCAGCACCTGTATCTCGATGTGAGCCTTGCGTAATTCCTCGGTGAGCCGGGCGATGGACGCTTCCTGGTCGGCAATCTGCTTTTTCAGCCCGTCGATAGTCTTTTGCAGTTGCGCCGAATCGCCTTTCGAGTTCTTTATGCGGCGTTCCAGCGAGGCGAGTTTCTCGCGGCGGTCTTGCAGTGCCTGCTGTATTAGTCTCATGTTGTCCATGATTTCCTGACGCTTGTTGCGAGTCTCGTTGTTGAGGTTCGATGCCGAGATTATTTTCTCCATGTCGCGTATCTGCATCATTCCATCGTTGATGTCGTTTATCAGGCTCAACAGGCTGTCTTTTTCGGCATTTGCCACAAGCAGCGAGTCGTTCAGGCGGTCCACAATAGCCGTGTCGGTGGCGGCAGTCTCAGTGTTGCTGTTATTGCAGGCTGCAAGGCACATCATGCAGGCCGCAGCCATTAACAAGATACTCTTTTTCATTGTTCAAGAATGGGTTTTAAATGGTTTGTATGTTATGATTTTTGAATTGCGCATATTTGTCGATTTTCACATTTTCGGCTGGCTCCTTGCCTGCAACCACTATCACTATTTCGCCACGCGGTTCGTTGGCCGTGAAATATTGGGCAAGTTCTTCAAGAGTGCCGTTATGTGTGGAATTGTGCAGTTTTGATATTTCCCGGCTCACCGATGCCTGCCTGTCGCCGCCAAATGCCTCGGCCAATTGCAGCAGCGTCTTGGCAAGGCGCATGGGCGACTCGTAGAAAATCATGGTACGAGTTTCCTGCGCCAGCGACGCAAGCCGTGTGGCTCGCCCCTTCTTCTGCGGCAGGAACCCCTCAAAGCAGAAACGGTCGCATGGCAGCCCCGAATTGACGAGCGCAGGAACAAATGCCGTTGCACCCGGCAGCGTTTCCACCTCGATGCCGTTGCGGCGGCATTCGCGCACCAGCATGAACCCGGGGTCGGAGATGGCCGGTGTGCCGGCATCGCTCACCAATGCTATGGTTTCGCCGCCTTGTAGCCGCGAGATGATGGTTGGCAACGTGTCGTGTTCGTTAAACTTATGGTGACTCTGCATGCGAGTGTCGATGCCGAAGTGTTTCATAAGCACTCCCGACGTGCGCGTGTCCTCGGCCAGCACGCAGTCGGCCTGCCGTAGCACTTCCACGGCTCGCGGTGTCATGTCGCCAAGGTTGCCGACGGGGGTCGGCACTATGTAAAGTTTTCCGGCCATGATGCTATTTTGCATAAAAATGGTTGCGTATTATTGCCATGAAGTCGGCCACTTCGGGCGACTCGCGGTCCCAGTTGAGCATATCGTAGAAATATTCCTCGGCCTCGGCATACGACTGCATGGCCTCAACAAGGCTGATGGCATCGTTCATTTCCACGTCGCTGTTGCCGAAAAGCTCGCGTCGGTAGCGGAAACGGTCGTTGATGGTGAAAGCCCGTTTCAAGTCACGGCTCATGTTGCGCTGTAGCAAGTCGTCAACGGTGACCTGCTCCTCCTCACCGCCATCGGTGGGATATTCAGCCTCGGGAGACTCGTCCACTTCCTGTGGAAGTTCAGGCTCGTTGTCGTAGCAGTCGGCTATCTTTTGCGGTTCCTCATAGTCGAAAGTCATTTCCGTGGCAGGCTCTTCGGGACTGTCGTGGCGGCTGCCATCCCAGTCATCGCTGTCACTGACATCGGTGAGCATCGGTGCTTCGTCTGTGGTGTCCGCCTCCGGCTCAAGTGCAGGCACAGGATTGTCCTCGGCACTCTCGGCATCCGGCATTGGGTATTCATCTATGCCCGGTTGCGGCGATGCCGCTTGTTCGGGCATCAAGGCTGCCGGCTCGTCGCCTTTAGCCAGCATCTCATCTATGCAGGCCACTTTCTCCCTTATCATTTGCAATAGCATGGAGCGGTCGGCATCTTCCTTCCGTGCCACCAGCACAAGCCCTTCGAGCTCGTAAACGTGCCTAAGTATGTCGTCTATCGATACATCTTCCATAAGTCGAAATCATTTATCACCGCATTGTTTCAAAACACATACGGTATATTAAGCGCAAACTTATCAATAAAATTCCGATTTTGCCTTATTATTATGCTTAAAGGATATAAAAATTATGTGCGATTTTTTATTTAACTATTCGCCCATTTTGTCCTTGGATGCTCACAGTGCCGCCTATACGTTCTATCCTGCTCTTAACCTCCAAGGCATAAGCAAAAGAAACTGATTTTGTAATCACCGAGGGTACATTGTCGGCCAAGGATTTTGCCTTAACCAATCCGAGGCCGAGAATTTCGTTGATTTCTTTCACTATTGCCAATTTTGCCATCCCGTTCTTTTCCAGCACCACGTCATACAAATTAATGGCATTAGCCGGCCTTAGCCTTACGGTTGCCCCATATTCCTCTATTTTTGCCTGTATTATCGATGCTTCTCTTCGAGGCATCGTGGCTATCACCGAAGGCACATTATCGCAAATAGCTTTTGCCTCGGCCAACGAAAGTTCGCGTATGGGCTGCATCGTGTCTTTTATTATTTTCAAAACTTGGAGTTTTCCCAGTCCAGTGTCTTCCAGTATTATGTCAACCTTTGCATCCTTGGCATCATCGAATACTTCACCTGCACCAATGGAGCCTCCTGGTTTCTGTTGCGCCTGCCTAGGCCTACCCAACAGGTCAAGCAAGTCGGGAACCAGCACTGTCTCTATGGGATGCTCCTTCATGTTCCGTCGGTTGATGGCCGAAAATATGAACCTTTGCGCAACAGGCAGCATAGAACTGTCGATTATATAGGGCAGTATGCTGTTCTTCTCCTTTTCGTTGAAAGCGAATGTTATCTCACTATTAGTAAACTTCGACTTATAGGCATTCTCACTTGCCAAGTACAGGAAAAGCTTGCTGTCGAGTATGGCATTAGCCAGCACTTCGGGGAACTCATATGCACCACCTATCCCTTGGCGGTCGATGAAATATGTGATCCCAGCACGGTCGAAGGCATAACATATCTTGTCGGCTATCGCAGTGTCCTTGCGGCTATAGCTTATGAATACGTCATATTTCATAGTCTATGTATTGTTTTCTGTAAAGATAGCACAAGCCAAGCACATTGGCAAATCATGTCGGCATTATTTTCGCCCGTTTCCGCAATGTGTCTCCAAAGAGGAGGCACGAAAAAAGCAGGAAGGTTGCTAACACTGCTGTGCTTGCAACCTTCCTGCCTTGGTGTCCGAAATGAGACTCGAACTCACACGAGCGAAAGCTCACTACCCCCTCAAAGTAGCGCGTCTACCAATTCCGCCATCCGGACATTCATAATTTCCTAATGCTTAGAAAACTTGGAGCGAAAAACGGGACTCGAACCCGCGACCCCGACCTTGGCAAGGTCGTGCTCTACCAACTGAGCTATTTTCGCATTTCTGTGTCACTATTTCAAAGTTTTCTGCCGCAGCCCTCTCGCAGACTGCTTTTGCTTGGAGCGAAAAACGGGACTCGAACCCGCGACCCCGACCTTGGCAAGGTCGTGCTCTACCAACTGAGCTATTTTCGCATTTCTGTGTCACTATTTCAAAGTTTTCTGCCGCAGCCCTCTCGCAGACTGCTTTTGCTTGGAGCGAAAAACGGGACTCGAACCCGCGACCCCGACCTTGGCAAGGTCGTGCTCTACCAACTGAGCTATTTTCGCATAATTTCAAAACTTCACTGCCAAACATCTTTGTTCGTTTAGCGAGTGCAAAGTTAGCACAAAGAGTTCATTCCCGCAAATTTTTACACCGTTTTTATATACATTTTTTCAAGCAGACTCAGTAACAATCTGATTTGCAGCAATATTATCCTAAATATTATTTTATTGGTGCCCACTAAAAAACATATATCATATTTTCGACACTATGTTATCCTTTGTTTCTTGCATTATCAATTTCAGCATAACGTCTCAATTTTAACATATTTTTTATCAATGGGAGGGGTGATTTTCAAAATTATTCATACTTTTGTAATAAAAAGTAAATTTAACAAGCAGCAGCATTTGCGTTTCATTTACACAAAACATATTACAACACCGACTGCATAATTAAAACAAATACCAAGGCCCAATCCGAAAAGCCTGAACAGAGTAGGAAAAAATCGATACAAATCTTTTACAATTATGGCACAAATTGAAAACATTTACGACGAACTTGACTATCGCCTTAACATCAGTGAAACTGCCCCCGAATGGTGCGACCGTTGCGGCGAAGGTGGCGCAGCTCCACTCGACTGAGAAATGCCGTCCCGAAAAGAATCCAAAGGAGCTGCTTGACTTAGTTAATAGCCTAACTGCAAAAAACGAGTAGCCTCCAAGAAACGAACCAACAATGCCTTGCCACACACTGCCGTTCAACCAAGGTGGCAAGGCATATTTGCACTACATTCCATGCCACTCAACATATACGTCACCATTAAAGCCACCTTGCGCTGCAATCTAGCGTGCCGATACTGCTACGGACGCGACAACCATGCCGCCGGTGCCGAAATGACAACCGAGGAGGCCATGCGCGGCATAGATTTCGCCACCGAATACGCCAAGGTAGCTGGAGCAAGGAGTATCACATTCTGCTGGCACGGCGGCGAGCCGCTGCTGATGGCCGACCAACTGCCAAGCCTGATAGACCACGCCAATGCCGCCTGCTCGGCGCAAGGAATAAAAGCAGTACATGGCACACAGACCAACGCCACATTGCTCACTCCGTCAACCTACGGGCTGATACGCAAGTATTTCGGCGGATTCGTGGGCGTAAGTCTCGACCTCTACAGTCCATACCGCACCTACCCCGACGGACGTACCTCGACCAACACGGCCATCGACAACCTCGACCGCGCACTGGCCGCAGGGCTGCAATGCGGCGCAATCAATCTGATAACCAAGGACAACTTGAGTCACATTGCCGACATATACGACTTCTACAAACAGCGCAAAATGAATGTGCGCCTTGCCCGCGTGTTCCCAATATCGGTAGCCGATGCCATGCAGTCGCCCATGTACGTAAGCGACGAGGAATTTGCCACCGCCTTGATAGAATACTTCAATCTGTGGGCCGCCGACCCGCAGCCGGCCTGCAACACCGACATAGTGAAACTTGTTGCCGACTTGCTGCTTGGCAGCCCGTCGATATGCCTGCGCGAGGCCGAATGCCACAAGCGTTACCTTGCGCTAAGCCCAGGCGGCGACATATTCTCATGCGCCGAGTTCGACACGCCCGATACCGTGATAGGCAATTTCCTCACGCAGTCGCCACAGGAATTTGCCCAGTCGGATGCCCGCGAGCGGCTTGCAGCACGGGCACCTGTGCCTGCCCAATGCCGCCAATGCCGTTACCTGCCCACATGCAACGGCAGCTGCCTGCGCGAACGCTATGTACTGGGGTACCCATACCGCTGCCGCAGCAACCGTCTATATTGGGACCATGTGACCGCTTGGCTTCAGGAATACGGCTGCTCGCTGTACATGCTGCTCGGCAAGTCGCCCGCCGAAAAACGCGAAACCATCGACCGTATTTTCAAGAAAAGATGAAGAAATTATTGATTGTAATCCCGTGGACGAGGTATTACGTAGGTAACCGCGACTGCCCGTTTGCCTCCTCGCCCGAACGCGCCCCCGAAGGGGTCGTGGGACTGGCCACCTACCTCATAAGCAAGGGAGCCGACGTGAGAATTGCCGACACCTTATATATGCTGCGCCTCAACGACGGCGACACCGATGCCACCTTGACGCAACTGTGGGAAACCTGCGCCGACTTCAAGCCCGACGTAATAGGGTTCTCATTCTTCACCGCGCGGTTCGAGTGCGCAGCACAAATATTCGACGACTTGCGGCTGCGGTATGCACACAGCGACACGAGCCGGCAGCCAATGTTTATTGCCGGGGGCGTACACCCCACCCTGCTGCCACAAGTAACACTGCAATATATGCCGCTCGACGCAGTAGTGGTGGGCGAAGGCGAGTTGCCGTTGCTCGAACTACTCGGCGGCAAGCACCCCAGGGAAATAAAAGGCATCTTCATGCCCGGCGATGTCCACGTGGAGAAAGCCAACGTAGTGGAATGCCTCGACGACCTGCCTGTGCCCGACTGGAGCTTGATAGACATCGACCACTACACGCAACCGTCTTACCAAATATCCAACACTCGGCTGCTACGCACAATGCCTGTCACATTCGGGCGCGGATGCCTGTACCGATGCAACTTTTGCGCCCACAACTGTTTCTTGCGGGCCCGCCACCACTCGGCCAACTACTTTGTGGCCAAAATGCGGCAAGTTGCCCAACAATGCGGCATCGACACTTTCGTGGTGCAAGACAGCTCGATAGGGAACTTCTCCGACGAATGGGCGGAAGTGTGCCGACAGCTAATTGCGATGGACTCTCCGTTCCGCTGGTGGGCCAACCTGCGCGCCAACCAAGCCAACCGCCGACTGCTGCAACTGATGAAACAGGCTGGCTGCATAAAGCTCTTTTTCGGCTTCGAGTCAGGCAGCCCTCGCATACTCAAGCGCATGAGCAAGCGCATTACCGTGGAACAATGCCGGCAAGCCGCCGAGCTGTGCCACGAAGTGGGGATACCGTTTTACACAAGCTACATAATAAATTACTTCGGGGAAGAAGAGAGCGACTTGCAGCTAACCGAGGAACTTATACGCCAAACGCAACCAACATCGCTGTCGGTCAACACGTTCTCGCCAATACCCGGCTCGGCCGACTACGAAAGCCACACCCAGATGATAAAACCATATATCAACACCATACACGACTGGACGCGGTTAGGAATGCTAGCAGCCCCGTTACGTTTTGGGAATATGCCCGAAGAACGGTTCGACTACTGGCGGACACGGCTACGGTCGTTGAAACAAGAAATCAACTCGCATGAAACTGCTCCTGAACCCTGACACGCCGATACCCACTGCAGCAAAACGGCTTTGCGGCAAGCCCAAATGGTCGGTGTGGAACGACATTACCGCCATCGATGACCGCAGAATGGTGATATTCAACACCATGCGCCGCACTGCAGTCCTCTTATTCTCCGGCGAATACAATACCGACCCCGGACATCTGCCGCCAGCAACAGCCGAGACGCTCACCAGGCTTGGCATGGTGGTGGACGCAAGCCTCAACGAACGTGCCGAGGCCGAACAACGTTTCGCCGAGGGAAAACACGACATGAGCTACATAGACCTCACGGTGCTGCTGACACACGACTGCCAACTGCGCTGTACATATTGTTTCGAAGGAGAGAAAAGCCGCAAATATATTAGCGACGGCACTGCCAGCGAGATACTGCGTTTCCTCGAAAGCATGAAACAGGTATGTCGGCGGCTTAGGGTGACATGGTTCGGGGGCGAACCGCTGATGGCATACGCCCAACTTAGGCGGTTGTCGAGGACACTAACAGACTTTTGCAACAGCAATGGCATAGAATACCGCGGCGACATGACTACCAACGGTTACGCCCTGTCGCTGCAGCGATGCAAAGAACTGGTCGGTGAATTGGCCGTCAGGCGGTACATAATCACCATCGACGGACCAGCCTCCGTACACGACCACCGCCGCCCGCTCGTCGGAGGGCAACCCACATTTGCCCGAATAATGAAGAACGTTGATCACTTGGCCAGCTGCGGCGCACAAATAACGCTACGCATGACAATCGACCACGAAAATGCGTCTGCCATACCGCAACTACTCAACGAGATAGCCGATGCACCATTTGCTGGACAAGTGCAGCTGTCGTTTTGCCGCACCATCGACTACAATTTCACGCCCGATACCGCCAAGGCAAAAATGTTCAGCCGAGAAGAATGGGCCGAAGTGGAATGGAACTTGATGCAATATGCGCACCGCCTGGGACTGTGGCAATATGGCTTTCCCCATGCAGCCCCATCTGGCGGATGCCTGCGCAACGGCGACATAGTGGTAGATGCCGATGGCCAAATCTACAAGTGCCTCGACACCGTGGGCGACAGCCGCTGGCTGTGCGGCCACATCAGCTCGCCAGGGTCACCTGTTCCCGAGTGGATGGAACGCTGGATGGCATGGTCGCCTGCCGACAACGCAAAATGCAGCTGTTGCACACTTCAACCGCTGTGCAACGGCGGTTGCCCACACAACGCCCTGTTCGAGGACAAAAGGCACGGCAGCGATGACCAATGCCCAGACTGGAAAGACAATTACAAACGCCAAATAATAGCCTTAGTATCGGAAATAGATGAAAACTACTAATAAGCCATACAAAGCCGCCCCACCCGCCGACACGGTAGAACGGATATGCCGCATCATCGACGAATGCCAGTTGCCAGTGGTCGAAGTGCCATTCGGCGACGGAAATATGTTCTGCTCTTGCCGCATAGCCCTTAGCCGCGACAAGGGCGACACCGCCATCGGCTCCAACGGCAAAGGCATGGACCGCCTGTATGCCCGCGCCAGCGGATATGCCGAATTCATGGAACGACTGCAAAACCGCGTAATCATATATCCCAATCCCGCAAACACCAACCAGCCGTGCCGTTTTTTCCCCGACGAAGAGATACGCCGTCTCACACTTGCCGAGGCCGAGGAGAGCATTCGCCGATACGTGCCGCGCACAATGCCGACGGGTGGACGCATCAATCCCGGCATGGAGGCAGTGGACTGCGCCATGCTGCCATTCTACCACGTGAACGGCCACCGGGTGGAGATGTTGCCCTACTCGTTCATTCGCTGGGTTGCCGGCACCAACGGAATGTGTGCCGGTAACATACGCGAGGAGGCTCTGATACAAGGTTTCAACGAGATATTCGAGCGGTACTGTATGCAAGAGATGTACCGCCGCGAAATCACCCCTCCCGACGTGCCTGCCGCCACATTTGCCGGAACAGCAATCAAGGAACGGCTGGAACAGATGAAAGCGGAATATGGGATAGACTACTTGATAAAAGACTACTCGCTCGGTGAAGGATTCCCAGTAATAGGGCTGATGGTTTACAGCCCCGACCGCAGCAAGTACATAATGCACCTCGGTGCCGACCTCAACCCGGCAGTGGCACTCGAACGCTGCTTTACCGAGGTGTTCCAGGGGCACACGGCACAGTCACTCACATTCGAGAACGGCGTGAACACTTGCGAACGGCTCGACCTCTTCAATGAGTTCAAGCGAAGTTTTATGTACGGGCGTGGGAGGTTACCCCGGTCGTTCTTCGGCAGTAAGCCGTCATACCCCTACTGCGGCCACACCTCCATCCCTGTGGGAAACGACTTCGGTGAAGACTTGCGCAACATCGCCACATGGGTCATTGGCAAAGGCTATGACATATACGTGCGCGACAACTCGTTCCTCGGCTTTCCGGCCTTGCACATTGTAGTGCCGGGAATGTCGGAGATTAGCAACACGTTCTGCGACCTCGACCGTCGCATACGTCGCATGCAGCTTACCGAGAACCAGCCTAATCCGCTTTACCGCCTCGGCTCGCTTGGCCGGGAAGAACTCACCGCCACCATCGACTACATAGAAGACTCCACAGGCGACGCCATCGACCTATTTCCCCACAACTCCCACCCGAGCAACCACGTCAACCGCTATCTGCTGCTAATGCTGTTGTATGTGGCCGCAGGCCAAAATGGACAGGCACGTCATAGCCTTGAGCGATACAACGAATACTGCCTGTCGAAAGGGAGGACACTGCCGCCCGTTTTTGAAAACATTCTCATGTTACTGCAAGGCAAGTCCCCAACTGGCGACCCTCAAATCGCCACCATCGCCCGCAAGTTCCTCTCCAACCGAGGGCAGGCCATGCAGTGGGTCAACGTACCTACCTGTTTCGACTGCCGCCACTGCCCAGTAGGGCAAGGATGCCGCTACCCGTTGATGCAGCAGGTGGAAGATATAATGCAGTGTCACATGGCAGGCAACATGATTAACCAGGAAACACTTTCTGACATATTCTGAACTATGGACTTCGATAATTTTTCTTTCAAGCTCAACCCCCACACTTTCGTCAGGGATTTCGGCAATTGCATATACATGGAAAACCAAGTAAACCACGTCAAGGGGTACTTCAACGGGTGGGCATACCCGTTGACACGAAACATTTTCCATAGTTATACAACTTTCAGCTTTTGGAACGACTATTGGCTACAACCATTCGACCGCGGAAACTACGGAGCGTGGATTTCAGAAGACCTACGGGCAAAGTTCCTGTATTGGCTCAACGAGATGTGGTTTATCGACATCATCGACACCTACGGTGCCAAGACAGGCGGCGACTTTTCATATAAATGTGCAGACGAGGTCGAGGCCAAGTTTACAGGGAAAATGTGCGGCTCACCCGCCAACCTGCACACCGACACACCGTGGCTGCAACGGCTGCAAATCAACATCACCGATGCGTGCAACGAGCGGTGTACACACTGCTACTTGCCTGTCCCCAAAAAAGACCGAGCCACAGCCATACCGACTGATACTGTAATCGACCTGCTGAAACAATTCCGCAAGATGAACGGGCTAAAAGTGGTGCTGTCGGGCGGTGAGATATTCATGTACCGCAACCTGTTTGCAATCCTCGACGAGTGCCGGAAACAAGACTTGATGATACTGCTACAGAGCAACATGGCCACGGCCACGCCCGACGACATAGCCCGACTGAAAACATTGGATCTCTTCAACATACAGGTATCGTTATACTCTACCGACGAGACTGTACACGATTCCATCACCCGGTGCCATGGCTCATGTCGCAAGACAATGGCCAACATAAAGGAACTTGTAATCAATGACATCCCGGCCACTATTTCATGCCCGGTGACGCAGGCCAACTTCGCATCGGTGGAACAACTAAGGGAATGGGCGGCCAACTTGGGACTCAACGTGCATTTCGACTATGTGGTAATGGCGCAGTGCGACGGCAGCGACGGCAACATTGGCAACCGCCTCACCTCCATACAGGCACGCAAGCTAATAGATATGGAAGTGAGGAGCAAGCCCGTCTTTGTCGATGCCATCGGCAAGGCTCGGTCGCTCGATGACCTGCTCTCCTCACCTATAGGACTACGCAGACAGGGATGCAGCATACTGGCCGATAGCATGTGCATCGACTCCGACGGCTTGGCATACCCCTGCCCGGGATGGAACGGGATGAAAATAGGCAATACCGCCACCAAGCCGTTGCAAGAGATTTGGGCCAATTCAGCAGCCGCAACTCGGCTGAGAGAAACCGAGAAAGACGACTTCGTGCAATGCCGTGAATGCAAGCTGCAAAACTTCTGCAACATGTGCCCCACCTATAATTACAATGAAAACGGCGGTGATATGTTCAAGCCGTGCCCCAGCTTTTGCGAAAATGCCCGGCTGCTGCGGCAAAGCCTCATCGACCAATACAACGAGCTTCACGCCACCAAGCCGTGAACATGCGCATCACCATGACAGCCTCCCGGCCACATAGCCGGTGATAATGACGGCAGTAGTGATATAGAGGAAAATCACATTGTAAAGGAAACGGTTGTTCTGCCCTATGGTGCGTGCATTGCGCCACAGTGTGTAGATGCCAAAGAAAGCCGCCGCCACAAGCACCATGCTCCACGCACCGGCACCAGAAGCGAGCGACACGCCGACAGCCGCACCAAAGGCGGGTACACGGGCAAGCAGCACGTATGCCGCAAGCAGCACAGCCACCACGGCGGCAAAGGCAAACCCGGCCACTCGCCATAGCATGTCATGCCGCCCCGACTGCATGAGCAAGTAACGCCCTATGAGCGGCATATTGAAATATACCGAGGCAAGCAGCAACACCACAGTGAGGTCGGTGACAAAAAGCATGAATGGCAGCGAGAACAGGAAAATGATGATGGAATACCGCTGCAACAGTGGCAAGCCGAGAAAACGGCGATATACGTTGCCCGGGCGGCGCATTATCCACGGCAGCGATATGATGATTGGTATCGACCACGGGAAGATGGCAAACACTATGTAGTTGACAAACACGTGCACCATGGATATGTCGCCCGGCACTTCCGCAAGCTGCTGGCGTATGTCGAATATCGACATAGCCGTGGCCGTGTCGCCTACAAGCACGTAAATTATGAGGAAGGCTGAAAAACAGGCAAGCAGCAAGGCCGCGGTGACCGAGGCAAACCGCCGCACAGCGCACGGCCTCGATGCAAGCAGGAACACGTATGCCATGAGCGCAAGGGCTATGGGAGCCGTGGCACCGATAAGCACCGTGGCTATGGCCGCCGAGAACACCACAAGCCAAAACGTGCGCCTGCCGCCGAGCCTCAGCCAGTGGTAGATGCTCATGAGCGCGAATATGAACAGGGCAGCTGGCAGCACCACCTCCGAGGCACGGAATGTGAGGCGCATCACCAATGCGCTCGACAAGAAAAGCAGCGATGCCAGAAATGACGAGCTGTAGCGGTCGATGCTACCGCCAAAGCGGAACAGGCACAAAGTGAGCGCCATGACGGCCAATGCCCCTGGCAAGCGCAACGCCACCACGTCGCTAATCATGGGCAGCAGCCCCTGTATCAAAAGTGCTATATGGACGTAAGCCCCTATGAATATGTTGCTGCCGCTGTCGAATATGCGGGCTATCGACCCGGCTCCGCCCGCGGCACCCATGCGCGCTATCATGGCAGTTTCCTCCTCGCTTGGCGGCATATTGCCCAGAATGGGGAATATTATCGCGGCCACTATCATCACAAGGAATACAAGCAGTGCTATGTCGGTGCTCACACTTCGAGGCATACGGCAAGTCTTTTTATTTGAACGTCACAAACCGGTTATAAGCATAGTTGGCAAGCGTGTAAACCACCATGCCTATGCACACGGCGGCATATTCGCCAAAGATGTCGGACGGTATTCCCATCACCTCTACTTCAAGGGCTTTCATCGGGTTGCGCAGGAAAAGCACAGTGACAAATTGCAGCCCGAAGCACACAAGGAAACCCACCACAAAGAGCAGCACCTCGCGGTGCAACTGCTTATTGTGCGACTTGAACACCCAGTTCTTGTTCCACACAAAACTGTTGATAAGGCCGGCTATGTAACCTATCACGTCGGCAAGCATCAGTTTCATGCCGATGACTTCATCGCACAAGAATATCACTATGAGCGTAATTAGTGAATTGCTCACCCCCACTATGCCATATTTTATGAGTTGTATTGTCGTTGTTTTTGCTTGTTGTTTGTCTATCATCATTCCTGAGTGTTTTCGTTATAATCGTGCATACTCGGTATCGACCATTTGCGCCGCACCGACAAGAAGCGCAGCAATATCACCGTCACCGCACAGGCAATCTGCGCCACCACATCGTCGAGCCCCACCAGCAGCACCAACCAGTAGATTATGCCGCCTGCGATACAGGCCGTGGCATACACTTCCTTGCGGAATATCTGCGGCTCCACGTTGACAAAAATGTCGCGCAGCACTCCCCCCAATGCACCGGTCATGGTACCCATGAATATCGCCGTCCACATTGGAAATCCGAAAAGCAGCGTCTTCTGTATGCCTATCACCACAAACAGTGCAAGGCCGATAGTATCGAACAGCAAGAACGTCTGATTGAGCTTCACAAGGTATTTCTTGAACACAATCACTATGGCCAACGACAATGCCGTCACGGCCAAGTACCAACCGCTGTTCATCCAAAATGGCGTGGTGTTAAGCAGCACGTCGCGCATGGTGCCGCCGCCTATTGCAGTCACCAAGCCCGCCGAGTAAGCCCCGAACCAATCGAAATTCTTGGCCGCCGCCAGTCGTATGCCGCTTATGGCAAACGCCATAGTGCCTATAATCTCTATTACGAGCAGGAACAGGTCATTCATCGCGTAGAGCCGTTTCGTTGTAATACTTGCAATACGGGCGCAGGCCACATTCGTGGCACTTGGGCTTGCGCGCCGTGCACACATACCGCCCGTGCAGTATCAACCAATGATGAGCCTTGCCAACCAACCGCTCGGGAATATTTGCCACAAGCGTGCGTTCGGTGACAAGCGGATTGGGAGAATCGTCGGTAAGCCCTATGCGGTTCGACACACGGAACACGTGCGTGTCAACCGCCATCGCCGACTTGTGGAACACCACCGAAAGTATCACGTTGGCAGTCTTGCGCCCCACGCCGGGTATCTTTGTCAGTTCCTCAAGCGTACTGGGCACTTTGCCGCCATAGCGGTCAACCAAGGCATTGGCCATCCCCACCAGAGAGCGCGACTTGTTGTTGGGGAAAGTGACGCTTTTTATGTATTCAAAAATATCTTCCGGCGAGGCTTTTGCCATCGCCTCGGCCGTGGGATAAGCCTCGAACAGTGCCGGAGTGACCATGTTGATGCGCTTGTCGGTACACTGCGCCGACAATATCACGGCCACGAGCAACTCAAACGGTGTGCGGTACTGCAACTCGGTCTCGGCCACCGGCACATTCTGTTCAAACCATTCTATAACTGCCTTGTATCGTTGCTTCGTCGTCATAGCCTATTTTAAAATGAGGTGTGCCGTCATTCCCTCGGGGCGTAACGGCACACGTTGTTTTTTATATGTTGCGTATCGAACAAATTCAATGAACCGACTTGAACTCTTCGAGGAAACGGATATCGTTCTCGGAGAACATACGCAAGTCCTTCACACGGAACTTCAAGTTGGCTATGCGTTCCACGCCCATGCCGAATGCAAAGCCGCTATACACCTTGCTGTCGATGCCGCAGGCTTCAAGCACGTTGGGATCGACCATGCCGCAGCCAAGTATCTCCACCCAGCCGGTGTGCTTGCAGAAGTTGCACCCCTTGCCGCCACACAGGTCGCACGAAATATCCATTTCGGCCGACGGCTCGGTAAACGGGAAATAGCTCGGGCGCAGGCGCATCTTGGTCTCGGGACCGAACATCTCACGCGCAAAGTAGAGCAACGACTGCTTCAAGTCGGCAAACGTGACACCTTTGTCAACATAAAGCCCCTCCACCTGATGGAAGAAACAGTGCGCACGGTATGAAATGGCCTCATTGCGATAAACGCGCCCCGGGCAGATTATGCGAATGGGCGGCTGCGTGTGTTCCATCACACGTGTCTGCACCGACGAGGTGTGAGTGCGCAGCAATATGTCGGGATTACGCTGCACGAAGAATGTGTCTTGCATATCGCGGGCAGGGTGGTCGGCGGCGAAATTGAGCGATGAGAACACATGCCAGTCGTCCTCAACCTCGGGGCCCTCGGCCACGGTATAGCCCAAGCGCGAAAATATATTGATAATCTCCTCCTTAACAAGCGACAACGGATGCCGGGTGCCTATCGCATACGGAGCCGCGCTGCGAGTAAGGTCAAGCTCGGCACTTGCGTCGGTGCGATCCTCAAACGATGCCTTCAGCGAATTTATCTTATCGGTGGCAAGCGTTTTAAGCTCGTTGAGTTTCTGCCCTATCTCCCGTTTCTGCTCGTTAGGCACAGTGCGGAAGTCGTTAAACAACAGGCTTATTTCGCCCTTCTTGCTTAAATACTTGATACGGGCAGCCTCGATTTCCTCCATCGACGATACCTGCAATGCCTCGATAGCATCCTTCAGTTCTTGTATCTTGTTTAACATCTTTATCTTGAATAATTAGCGTTGCAAAGTTAGTGCAAGTCGAGCGCAATACAAAACAAATTCATTTGTTTTTATTGCCGAGACGCAGCCTAACCTTATCGAAACCAGCATCTCGATATGAAGTTCATACTTTTCGCCGAAAGCCGGTCTTCACCCTCAAAAAAATTGAAATGCATTGCAAATTTCTTGCAAAATTTACCTATATTTGCAATGCACTTAAACTTTTTTTCCAAATGATTGAACGCAACGATTATTTGAATATTCTATACAAATGGAAAAACAAACAGGTCGTCAAAGTGATAACTGGCATAAGGCGATGCGGCAAGTCCACATTGCTAAAAATGTTCAAGGAAAAATTACTTAAAGAAGGGGTCGAGGAAAGCCAAATAATATGGCTTAATTTTGAAGACCTTGACAACGAGCCGCTATTAGACTATAAAACTCTATACGCACACGTCAAAAGACAGCTGCACCCTGGCGCAATGAATTACCTGTTTTTTGATGAAATACAGCTTGTCGCAAACTTTCAGAAAGTAATTGACAGCTTGCTCCTAAAAGACAATGTTGATATATACGTTACAGGCTCAAACGCTTATTTGTTGTCAGGAGAAATAGCAACATTGCTCACAGGCCGATATGTTGAAATAAAAATGCACCCACTGTCATTCAAAGAATATGTTTCGGCTTTTGAACAACCTGCACCAATTGAGAACATATACCGCAGCTACATAGAATTTGGGGCATTCCCATACATATTGCAATTGACCAGCGACCGCGAACTTGCCAACGAGTACCTTGCAGGGCTATACAACACTATAGTGCTAAAAGATGTGGTGGCACGGAAAAGGATTTCAGACGTAATGATGCTTGAAAGCGTGGTAAAATTCCTTGCCGACAACATTGGCAACCTAACTGCGTCAAAACGCATAAGCGACACAATGACTTCGGCCGGGCGCAAAATATCGTCGCACACGGTCGAAAACTATATTTCCGCATTATCCGACAGTTTTATTTTCTATCCCGTCACCAGATATGACACTAAGGGCATGCAATACTTGAAAACCGGGCAAAAATATTACTTGGCCGACATAGGGCTTAGGAATATAATCGTAGGAACCAAAGGCGGCGATATGGGACACATACTCGAAAATGTGATTTACCTTGAGCTTTTACGCCGTGGTGGTGAAATATACGTTGGCAAAAACGACAATGCCGAAATTGATTTCATTGTAATTAAAGGAGGAATGAAAGAATATTATCAGGTATCGTTAAGCGTGAGAGACGCACGAACACTGCAACGGGAACTCGCTCCATTGCAAACAATTCCCGACCACAACCCGAAGTTCCTGCTGACGCTTGACAACGACCCTGTGACATCACACAACGGCATTAAACAAATATATGCCTTAGACTGGTTATTAGACAAGCACTCGTAAATAACTGCACAACACATATGGAAAACAAAGGTTTCACAGAACGGGTGGCGCGGTACATGGCACGGCACGGCATGCCGGCATCGGACGCAAGGGTGCTGGTGGCACTGAGCGGCGGTGCCGACTCGGTGGCACTGCTATTGGCACTGCGTCAATTGGGATATTGCTGCATAGCCGCGCATTGCAACTTCCACTTGCGCGGGGAGGAGTCGATGCGCGACGAGCAGTTTGTGCGCGACCTGTGCCGCGACCTTGGCACACAATTGGAGGTAACCGACTTCGACGTGCCTGCACGAATGGCGGCCAAGGGTATTTCCACCGAGATGGCTTGCCGCGAGCTGCGATACGAGTGGTTTGAAGAGGTGTGGCAGGCCCGGCAATGCAATTGCATAGCCGTGGCGCACCACAGCGACGACAATGCCGAGACGCTGCTGCTCAACCTGCTGCGCGGAACCGGGCTGGCCGGGGCGGCAGGCATCAAGCCCGTCAACGGCCACATAATAAGGCCGCTGCTGTGCGTGTCGCGCCACGACATCGAGGAATACCTGGAGTCGGCACACCAAGGCTACGTCACCGACAGCACCAATGCCATTGCCGACGTAAAGCGCAACCGGCTGCGCAACATTGTGCTGCCCGTCATTTCCGCGCAATTCCCATCGGCCAAGACCGGGCTGGCACGGTCAATCGACAATCTGCTCTCGTGCCACGAGCTATACGCCGAGCTGCTGTCGCGCCGCCTTGCCGAAGTGGTGGCAAAGCATCCCGCCGACGGCTACGCCGAAGTTGACATCGAGGCCATAAATGCAGGGCGCGGTGCCGAGGCTCTGCTGTTCGAGGCCATGCACCCATGGAGCTTCAATTCCACGCAAGTGGCCGAAATGCTTGCCGCCTACAGGCGCGGCGACTCGGTGGGGAAAAGTTTCCTGTCGGGTAATTTCAAGGCAACCATAGGCCGCCGCAAGATAACGGTGGCCGAGAACATCGGGCAGCAGCTAATACCCATCGACCTAAATTCGGGCTGCACAATCGCCGCCGCACCAATCACTCTGAAAATACAGCACCTCGACGCACGTGATTTCGACCTGTCGGTGTGCGATGGCCGCCACCGGGTGTGCTTTGGCCCGGGGCTGGCGCAGTGCGGCAGCATAGTGCTGCGTCACTGGCAAGAGGGCGACCGCTTCAAGCCATTCGGCATGCACGGGCGCAGCCGCCTTGTGAGCGACCTATTCACCGACCTGAAGGTGGACGATGCTACAAAACGCCGCACTTGGCTGCTCCAGGCCGACGGCGAAATAATATGGGTGGTGGGCTACCGCTCGGGCGACCTTTACAGCCTGCGACCGACCGACGGCAGCGTGTACTTTTTGACGGCCGAATAGCCGCCCCTCTCCCCGAGAATCCCTACTCGAACACTTGACGCAAGATGTCGGGCGACCTCATCGACCCAAGCGTGGAATTGTGGAGCTTGTAATAGTCGAGGGCTATGTCAAGTATCTCGTTGCGCTGCGCATGGTTGAACCTGAAGTGGTGCAGATTGGCAAACGTCATGCGAGCCAGCAACATCATCACAGCCGCCTCGCGCGGTGCAAGCACATGGGAATGCGCCGGGTGCGACTGCGTGAAGATGCCATTTTCCATGTCGAACCAGTACCCCGTGCGGTAGGTCGCCGTATCGGGCTGTATTCCAAGGAAAGCCCCCAAGTGGTAAAGGAAACATATATGGAAATTGGCCACGCCGCGGTCCATCGAGTCGAGCAGGCGCACCGAGGCCGCTATGTAGTCAAATAACGGCTTGTTCCGCTCGCTCTCCTGTATGCACCGCGACAGCAATTCGCTGATGAACATGGCCACTGCGCTTTTCGCCGGGTCGGCATATAGCCCGGCAAGCGGCACCACGCACCGGCAGTCCTTGAACGAATACAATTCACGGCCTGCCACTATGCCCACCTCGCACTCCACCATCGACAGCGGCATGAACATGGCATTGCGCACACGCGCCGCCCGCGCCACGCCCTGCGGCAGCAATAGCGACATTCGCCCACGGGTGTCGCTATAAACGCGGGCTATCGAGTTCTTGTCGCTATACTTCATTACGTGAAGCACTATGGCACGAGTCTTTTCATACATATCTTTACCGGCACGGGGAAAAATGAATGACTGCCATGGGTGTATCAAAATCCCTGCATTGATGCTGTAGAGACGATGTGTACATCATCTCTCAATGACAGTTTTACAATTATCAATGCAGTGGGTTGTAGAGACGCGATTAATCGCGTCTCTACGGGGGCAAAATCGCATTTTGATGCACCCACATGGCCGACGTAAATCATGGCCGCCCCCGTGCGCAATGCAAATTTAATAGATTTTTCATAGCCGCCAAACGGATGAGAGTGGGAAGTAATTGCTAAATTTGTAGAGGCAACTCATCTTTTTGTAAACTTTTAAACACAAACTTCTCATAATATGCATTTCATGAAAAAGGTATTCAGTCTCTTGGCCGTGGGGCTGTGCGCTGCCATGACGGCATGCGGCAACCAGGCTCCCGAGGTACACACCACCGCCAGCGGCACACAGTGGCACTGGGATGGAGGCACCATAGTAATCAACTCGCCCGAACGGCCTGCCGGGCAAGAAAGCGCGATAGGACTCGTCGCACCGCCAATGGAAGTGGTGCGTGTGGGGTTCGTCGGCTTGGGCATGAGGGGCCCTGGGGCAGTGGAGCGTTTTACGCACATACCAGGCACGCAGATAGTGGCACTGTGCGACTACAAGAAGGAACGCGCCGAGGAGTGCCAAAAATTACTGAAGGAGGCATCGTTGCCGCAAGCTGCAATCTACTATGGCGAAAAGGGGTATGAGGAACTGTGCCGCCGCAGCGACATCGACCTGGTGTATGTGGCCACCGACTGGCTGCACCATTTCCCCGTGGCACGCTGCGCCATGGAAAACGGCAAGCACGTGGCCATCGAGGTGCCATCGGCGATGAACCTCAAGGAGTGCTGGGCTCTCATTGACCTGTGCGAGACCACACGCAAGCACTGCATGATACTTGAAAACTGCTGCTACGACTGGTTTGAAATGAACACGCTCAACATGGCACAGCAAGGCGTATTTGGCGAGATAATCCGCGCTCAGGGGGCTTACTTGCACAACCTGTCGGAATTTTGGGATTATTACTGGAAAAACGGGGAAAACGACAAGCTCGGCTGGCGGCTCGACTACAATATGCGCCACCGCGGCGACATATACGCCACACACGGCCTGGGCCCCGTGGCGCAAGCACTTGACATACACCGCGGAGACCGCATGAAGACGCTTGTGGCAATGGACACAAAGTCGGTCATAGGCAAGCAGTTGGTGGAAGAACGCACCGACTCGGCTTGCACCAACTTCCGCAACGGCGACCACACCACCACGCTCATACGCACCGAGCTGGGCAAGGTGATTGAAATACAGCACAATGTGATGACCTCGCAGCCATATAGCCGAATGTACCAGCTCACCGGCACCCACGGCATGGCCAGCAAATACCCGGTGGAAGGGTATGCCGTGGAAGGCGAGCAGCTTGAAAAGACCGGCACGGTGCCCGATGCCGACGACCTGTCGGGCCACTCCTTCTTGTCCGACAAAGACATGAAGACCCTCGTGGAAAAATACCAGCACCCGATATTGAAAAAATATGGCGAGATGGCCCGCGAAGTGGGCGGACACGGCGGCATGGACTTCATAATGGACGCACGACTGGTATATTGCCTGCAAAACGGCCTGCCACTCGACATGGACGTGTATGACCTGGCCGAATGGTGCTGCCTTGCCGAACTGGGCGAAATATCGATGGACAACGGCTGCGCCCCTGTGGCTGTGCCCGACTTCACCCGCGGCCATTGGAACGAGGTTGACGGCTACCGCCACGCATTTGCCACCCACGAGGCCGAAGCCCGGGCAGCCCACCGCGCCGCTGAAATCACCGACAGCCTTAAAGCCGTAGCCGCAAAATCCCGATAAGCAAGACATATACGCCCCACCCACAAGGGGGTGTGCCGTAATGCGCCACGGGCGGCGGAGCCGTCCGTGGTACACATATCATTCCCTAATTACGGCACACCCTCAATAATGCCTAATTGCCATAACACTGTCTGAGACGGCATGATATGCCGTCTCTACGGGGGGGATTTTTACCGACACACGGCAAAAAAAACATGAAGATTTCGTAATTTTCATATATCATATTGATTATTTCATCTATTTTCGCTATGTTTGCAGTGCCGAAAAGGTGTGCACGCCACACCTTCGGGAAGATTACACTACAATAATGGCAATTCGCCTCACCACCTTGCCGGGCGGTGCGGAGAAAGTAGTGGGACGGCTCTTCTCCCCACAGATTACGAATAACCAATTCACTGCGTCCCGTCTTGCAGAAACATAATGCGGCAGCCTGCCATCGGCATGGCATTAAAAAGACTGCTGTAATATGATGCAAGACAAAGGTTTATGGGACGACATTCTGCAAACCTGCATATCAACACAGCCACAACCGCAGCGGCCTCCCACACTGGGAAGTCGCCATAATGCCATGTACTATATTTCCGCAAAAAAATATGAATAACCTAAACACTAAATATCACATTTACAAAACACTATTATTATGGACACAAAAAATCTTATCAAGAAAACGATGACACTGCTAATGATTGCCATCGTTTCAACTGGGGCAATATTTGCCAAATCTGTGACCCCAAAGCAAAACGACAAAGGGAAATGGGGAATGGTTGACAATACCGGCAAATGGGTCGCCAAGGCCGAGTACACCACTATCGAGCCCTACAAAGACGGTTACTACCTAATGCAGAAAGACGGCAAGTGGGGCCTGATAAAGCCCGACGGCAAGAAAGCCCTTGACTGCAAATATAAGCACGAGATGCTGCCGGTATTTGGCTACATATTTGCCCAGGAGGCCGACAAGCCCGACAAATGGCTGGCATGGGACAAACTTGCCGACAGCGGCAATAAAACGTCTTTGAAAAATGTGTCAATAAAACACGTCAACGACACTATCCAAATCATTTCAGGCGAAATTGGTTCCTCATACATATCCATCGAAAATAGCAAAAAGTATATCCAATCAATAGTTGACCTAAGAAGAAACGGCGGACAGTTCTCATTTCTGACCACCAAAGGAGGAATAGCCATTATTGGCGTGAGCAGTGCGAAGCACTTAGTTGGCGACATATATGCCTGCTCGCACCAACGCGGCTGCGACATATACGACCTTTCAACAGGAAAGTATATAGCATCGGTCAACAGCAGCGCACTCTCACAGCCTATGCCCACCGACCAAACCCTTTTAGTGCTTCCTGTGGATTACTATAATAATAAGTATCTGTCAAACACAGGCAAAATATATAAAGACACGCTGAATCGCTTTGATTGGCAAGAAAACAGGCTAATAGCCGACGGCAAAGGCAAATACGGACTTGTGGATAAAACCGGCAGAAACATAATAATCCCGGTAGAATACGATGCAATCATTTGTGACCAAGGTAATTACAAACGCATAGAAAACGGAAGTATCAGTAATAACGACAATTATTATCTAAGGAAAGGCTCCTTGTGGGGAATATACGCCTCTGTCAACAACAGTCTCAAAATGCTCACGGAATGCATTTACCCTTATTGTGTTGAAGACGGCCAAAAGCATATCCCGTTCAAATACTTGACATACTGTGAAAACCAAAATCAACCTTGGGATGCCTGTTTTGTAGTAATGTCGAACGGGAAAGCTGGCATTCTCGACAATTTCGGCAAAGAGATTGTTCCATGCAAATATGACGGCGGCGGGTTTTCCGACAATCCGCGATTGGGTTACTTATACGACAATGGGAAAACTATCACATACAACCCGTTAGACAAGGGTACAACCACTCGCAAATATTCCAATTACAAGCGATTCATCGGAGCTAAGAGCTATTACCGCGTGGAGCAGAACGGCAAATTCGGCGTGGTGGACGACAAGGACAACTTGATACTGCCCATCAAATACTCGCAGATTACCGAGGCAATAACATCGGACAACGGTCATCTCGACGATGCCTTCCACGTGTGGGATGCCGACGGCCGCATCGGAGTTGCCAAGGTAATCAACGGCAAGGGCAAAGAGATAGTGCCTTGTGCCGGGAACTACGACCGCATCTGGGGCTACGAGCCTTACGGCATCATAGTGATAAAAAATGGCAAGCAGGGTTGCATCAAAGAGAACGGTGCCACATTCTGCCGCCCAGTTTACGACGGCCACATCAACGGGCTCAAGCGAATAGGGTTTATCAAGAACTCGGCCACCTCAAACGATGTCACCGTAGATATTTACGACTACAACGGCAAGTACCTCACCACGGTCAACGTGGGCAGCTCCTACCTTGACCAACGCTGGTTTGTACAAAAATACCTAATGTAACCACATATAACATAATAATGCTAATTGTAGAGACGCGATTAATCGCGTCTCTACTTGTTAAACAGCAGCCGCCCGAAACACTCGGGGCGGTGAAAATCGGGCAACGGGGCTTTGACAGGATTCCACGAAAGGAAATGCGGACGTTGCAGACGGTCGCCACACTTGAAAAAATTGGCCGGAACCGCCTGTCCGTCAAGCGTGGCTATCGAGTGCATGAAATAGGTTGAATAAGGTACCACCAGGGCAACTTCCCATGCAGCCTCGCCAATGCGCTCGGCAAATGGCTCACGCCCCATACTTGTCCATCGCCGCACCCCGTTGAGTACACGTTGCGGAGCAAGCTCGCGGCAACTGCGGTCGCGTCCGGCACCCACCAGCACCGTGCCGGCGCAGTTGCACTCGATGTTGTAATAAATGCCGTCGTCGGCAGGCATCGAGAAAAATTCCACGCACGAGTCTTCCCACACATTGCCATTGTCGCGGCCTGCCATGGCTGCCACGCTATGCTCCCTCACACGGTAATGCAACAATATGCCGCCCGCCGTGTGCGCGATGCGGAACTCCGCCCGTGGGCAATAAGGGTACTGCAGCGGCCAGTCCACCTCGCCGATAAGCAGCCACGCCACCCCGGCCCCGTCGAGCACAGCCGGCACCTCCCCGGCATCAACCGGCTGGATATTAACCATTGGCACAAAAAGTTCTTTCATAACATCCTGTTTGCCATATATGATGCATACTGGTAACTCGTGTTTTCATAGTACATCGAGCTGCTATAATCATCTATTTTCTGCACTATCCAAGAATTATACACTCTGATAAGTGCTCCTATTACATCATCGCCAGTATGTTTCGCATCTTCGACTACAAGTCTGTACATGACCTTCCCTATATCCCAATGTGTCGGCACATTATCTGTAGCCTTGGCCACATTGTCATAAGTTCCAGGCACTATGCCATATTTATTTATAATCTCATCAGTTACCTTATCTATATTTTCGCAATGATACACATCGGCAAGTTGGTAATAGTGTTCAAGCCCTTTTCGACCCAGTGCATTAACAATTACATTCCGCTCGTTCTTAGTCTTGCGGCCTACATATTCTATCAAGCTGCACACAAAAAACAAGTCATTCAATCTGCTGTCTTCCCTACCTTTTTCCATGTTATACCTCCAATGCTCCCTTAAATGTGATACATTTCAATGCTTCAAATGTACAAAAATTTATTTGATGTGTTGGGTACTTGAATTTTGCCAACGCCCAAAATTGCTCACGTGTCAACAGGCCATTGATAAAATCCGCTATATAATTATATATTTGATCATCGGCCATAGCACCTATGACAATATCATGGGAATGAGACTTGCCATTGCGACAATCGACAATAAAATCAAGCCATTCATCGGTCATGCATTCAAAATGCAAAATATCCAATGCCTCATTTGGCTCATACTCATATATATTTACCACCGATTTATCATAGCGTTTGGCCCATCTTTCAGCCTGTTTTTTTAAGGCTGTACAATAAAACCCTTCACCAAAATCTTTAGTAAATTTACTTTTTACAATTTTAGGAGAAGGTATTGCTACGTAACTACCATGATATATTTCCATATATAACGAGAAAATAAAAATATTCAAATAATAACAGTCAATACTTTCATCGCAGGCATTCGGCTATGAATTGGCGCATCTCGGGCTGGTGCTGCTCCACGCTTTGCAGCAATTTCAGCTGGGCGCGAGTGCGCACAAGGTTGTGGCCAGGATACTGTATCTTGTAATACTTGTCGCCATTGATGTAGTCGGCAAGGAAACGCACGCACTGCATATAAGGGAACAGCGCAGCAGCGTAAGGCAGGTTCTCTACCTCAACGGGCAGCAGGAACGACCGCGCCGACTCAAGGTAACCGCGCGTGAACGAGCGGAATATCTCCATGTTAAAATTCACGCGGTCAAGGTCGGGGTCGTCTTCCAGCCCGGTGTTGCCTGCCGTGCGCAGGAAGTCGCCATAGTCCGAGAACACGTATGACGGCATCACCGTGTCGAGGTCGATGACGCAAAGCACACGCCCCTGCTCGTCAAACATCATGTTATCGACCTTCGTATCGCAGTGGCACACACGCTTTGGCAACACCCCTTCGCGATGCAGCCGCTCGGCAAGGCACATCTCCGAGGCACGACTTTCCACCTCGTCGATATATCCGCGCACTTCGGCTACGCGCCCTACGGCATCGGCTGCCACCGCCTCGCGCAACTGCCGCAAGCGGAACTCCATGTTGTGGAAGTCGGGGATTGTCTCGCCTAAACGGTCGGGGATGTCGGCAAGCATAGCCTCAAAGTCGCCAAACGCCACACCGGCACAATAGGAATACTCGGGATTGACCGTGGCAAACGTCTTGGCGCGAGGAATAAACACCATCATGCGCCAATAGTTCCCCTCGCCATCTTTCCAGTAAGTCTTGCCCGAGGCAGTCGGCAAGAAATGCAGCACCTTGCGGTCGATGTCGGCCTCGTGCCTCTCCGTGAGCTTGCGGCGAATGTGGCGCGTAACGGCCTCGATATTGCCTTGCAGCATATCTACATCGGTGAATACGTGGTGGTTGATGCGCTGCAGCACATAGTCGGGAGCATCGGCCTCGGCGGTCGAAACCTTGTATGAATCGTTTATAAGCCCGGCACCAAGCGGGGCAATTGCGGCCACCGTTCCAGCGTGGTCGAAGTGAGATATTATGTCGTTCAGTCTGTCCATAGTTTGTTTACATATTATTCGGGTATCAGCGTAAAGCCCCATCGGTATTCGCGGTTGGCCGGGATGGTGCTGTAAGGCTCAGGCCTTGCGCCCCAACTGTCATATCCGGCCACGCCCTGCTGTTTCAGGTCGATGCACACCTCCACGAAGTCGCGCGGCACCACGTCGGTGGTATGGTGCATACGCCGCAGCACATCCTTTGCCTCGGCCTCGTCGTGGTTGGCCACCTGCTCGGGCGACATATTAGGCCACTGGTAAGGACGGTTGCGAGCCTCTTCCGAGTCAAAATCCTCGACCGAGTTGCGCAAGGCGTTAAATTCAATCAGCGAGTCGGCAACCACCTTCAGCCCTCGGCCATTCTTCTGCTCAAGCGTCAGCCACCTGGTGTCGGTGTGGTGCCCGTTTTCCTGCGGGCGCACGTATGGGTAATAAAGTCCTTCGGCAGTGTTCTCATACACGCCGATGAAAGTCCCGGCCTTGCGGTCGGCATAGTTCTCCTCGGGCCCGCGTCCGAAGTATTCCACCCTGTTCATCTCGGCAGGCAGGCGGAACCTCACGCCGATGCGCGGCACTTCGAGTTTCGACGACCGTTCGCGGGCATCCTTGCTGCGCGGCGAGAATGTGGCCAATCGAGTGGCCTCCGAGATACCCACGTGGGTCTCGTCCATGTCGGTCGAAGTGAACACGGCATCCACTTTCACCGCGCCCGACGGGTGTATGCGGTAAGTCATGCGATACAAGTTCCCGGCCGGGAGCAAATAATCGGCCTTGATGACGGCATCGTCGCCATCCATGGCTACCGATGCCTCCACCACATTGAAGTCGCGGCTCGACTGTTTCCACACTTGCAGCCGTTTTGGCGCACCGTTGCCATAGTCATTGTCGTTTGGTGCACGCCAAAAGTTTGGCTGCAGGCCGAACCCGTCCTTGAAGTATTCCGTCCCGTTGACCTTGTAAGATGTAACCATGCCGCTGTTTTTGTCAAATTCAAAAGTTACCTTGCCCGACGAGGCCACCAACTTGCCGCCCACGCTGTCGATTGCAAGTTTCTTGCCGCCGGTCTTAACCTCCACCGGCAACGGCTCAATGGGCAGGCGGAACTGCTCATGCGCAATCTCATGCCCCAGCGGAACACCCGGCTCTTTCTCTACCGACAGGAAATAGAAATCTACAAAATATTCCGTTCCGGCCTTAGGTTTAAGGTTACCCACAAATACGCTGAACTCCTTGGCGGCTTGCGGCGCAATGTCGAGCGACTCCTTGCCGCTACGCACGACTTTGCCGTTGGCCCTTACGTCATATATCATCATGTAGCGTTTCAAGTTGGTGAAATAAAAGCCGTTTTTCACCAAGAAACGCCCTTCGGCGAGGTCAACAGGCTCCACGCGCACATTCTGGTAGGCATATTTCACCTCGGCCATTGCCGGGTGCGGCTTGCGGTCGGGCGACACAAGCCCGTCGCACACAAAATTGCCGTCGCTCGGCTCGTCCTCCCCGTAATCGCCGCCGTAGGCATAGAAATGATTGCCGTTCTCGTCATATTTGTCGAGCCCGTGGTCAACCCATTCCCATATATAACCGCCCTGCAAATGCGGATACTTGTAAATGGCGCGCCACTGGTCCCACAGCCCGCCGGTGGAATTACCCATGGCGTGGGCATATTCCGACGGCACCACCGGGCGGTCGCTGCCGCGCTCGCCTATCTCCTCAAACCAGCCGGCATTAGGGTACTGCGGCACATACATATCGGTGTTCCACTCCCACAGGGCACGTTCGTAGCACACCGGGCGAGCCATCCACTCGCGGTCGGCGGCCTTCAGCCACAGGTATGTGTTGTAGAAGTTGTAGCCGTTACCGGCCTCGTTGCCAAGCGACCATATCGTCACACACGGGTAATTCTTGTTCCGCTCATACATATTTCGGGTGCGTTCAAGATGTGGCTTCAACCACTCGGGATTGTTCCCAAGCGTTCCGCCGCGGCGCAAGTCGTAGCGCATACCGTGGCTTTCAATATTGGCCTCGTCATATACATACAAGCCATATTCATCGCACAATTCATAGAACCTCCTGTCTTGCGGATAGTGGGCAAGGCGCACGGTGTTGATATTGTGCTGTTTCATCAGCTCGAAGTCCTTGCGCATAATTTCCTCGGTCACATAGTGGCCGGTAGCCGGGTTGTGCTCGTGTATGTTCACGCCCTTGAGCTTAATTGGCTGCCCGTTTACAAGGAACAATTCGCGCTGCTTGCCATCGATTTCCACCGGGCGTATCTCTATGCGGCGGAACCCAAGGTGGTAAGGGATAACCTCGGCCACCTTTCCGCCGTCGGACAGCGTTATCAGCAACGTGTATAGGTTAGGAGTCTCCGCAGTCCACTTGGCCACACTGGCAAGCTTGCGGTCGAACCTCACGGTTGCCTCTCCACCGGCTGCCACATCGGCACTTTTTTCCTCCGAGGCCACCACATTGCCCTTGGCATCGAGTATCTCGTATTTCACCGACAGCCGCGCGGCGGCATCCCTGCGATTGCGCAAATCGGCCTCAAGGGCAAATATGCCATCGGTGTATGTATCATCGAGTGTTGACTTCACCCTGAAGTCGCGTATCGCAGCCCGTGGCTGCGAATATATGAACACATCGCGCTCTATGCCACCGAGCCGCCACATATCCTGACATTCAAGATACGACCCTGTGCTCCAGCGGAAGATTTTAAGCGTCAGCACATTGTTTCCGGCCTTGACGTATGGATTGAGCAGAAATTCCGCAGGATTTTTTGAATCCTCGCTGTACCCCACTTCCCGGCCATTGACATACACATACACGCCCGACTTGGCACCGGCTATGTGCAAATAAATATCTCGCTCCATCCACTCGGCCGGTATTTCCACATCACGGCGGTAAACGCCCACCGGGGTTTCCTCGGGCAGCAACGGCGGCTGCGGATTGCTCGGCTGGAACTCATAATTGAGGTTGACATATACCGGCACACCATATCCCTGCACTTCCCAGTTGCCTGGCACGTTTATGTCGTGCCAACCGCTCACGTCGATGTCGGCAGCCGTAACATCTGCCGGCAGCTGCTTGTAGCCGTCCACGTAGTAGAACTTCCACACGCCGTTAAGCAGGCGGTAATATTCGCTATTGTCGTAATCCATGGTAAGTGCCGAGCCGCGGTCGCCGTAGGTCATGAACGCCGAGCGAGGCTCCTCCTTGTTTACCGATACCACCTGCACGTCTTGCCAATAAGGCAATGCGCAGGCAACTTCTTGCTGTTGTGCCGCCATCGGCAGCACCATTGCGGCACAGGTCGCGGCCAATAATCGTCTTAATGCCATAATCTTAATATTCGTCGGAGTATATGTGAGGTTTTACATTAACGGGAAATTGGGATTGTCGGTACGCGCCGATTGCATGATTGCCTTCAGCTCGCTGGCCACGTCGGGATGCTCGTTTATAACGTCATGCTTTTCCGACGGGTCGGCGGCAATATTGTAAAGTTCATAACGCCCGCCATCCTTGCGCACATCCATGCGCACAAGTTTCCACTTGCCCTTGCGCACGGCTTGGCGGCCATCAAGTTCCTGAAACTCGAAGTACAAATATTCATGCTCCTTCTGCCCCTTCTTGCCGGTGAGCAGCGGCAACAGGCTCACACCGTCCTCGCCACGGGCAGGCTTAGCCTTGGGGTCGATTATCTCGCGGAATGTGGGCAACATATCCCAGAATGCGCACATAAAGTCGGTTTCGCACCCCTGTGCCACACGCCCCGGCCACGAGATTATCATCGGCACACGTATTCCGCCTTCATACAGGTCGCGCTTGTAGCCGCGGTATATGCCGTTGCTATTGAAGAAATCGGGGTCGGCTCCGCCTTCGCAGTGCGGGCCGTTGTCGCTCGCAAATATTATTATCGTGTTGTCATGCAATCCTTTCTCTTTCAGCTTTTCCACTATCTGCCCCACATACACGTCGAGCCGCGTCACCATGGCTGCGAATGTGGCGTGCGGATAAAGTTGCGTGCAGTAACCGCCGTGACGGAAGGAACGACTGCCCGGCTCGGCACCCTTGTATGCCTTTTCGGGGAATTTGCCCCTGAACTTCTGTATTATGCTGTCCTCGGGAACAATAAGCTCGGCATGGGGCAATATCGTGGGATACCACATAAAAAACGGCTCGTCGGCACTCATGCCATCGAGATATTCAAGTGCCTTGGCGTGAATTAAGTCGGGGGCATACTGTCCGCGCCCATATTGCACCTCAAGCACATTGTCCTTCAAGTCCACACGGCGGTCGTTGTCCCACAAGTGGTCGGGATAGTAGCTATGAGCCAGCAACTGGCAATTGTAGCCATAGAACGTGTCGCAGCCCTGCGCCTGCGGGTCGCCGGTAGTGCCCACGAAACCCAGCCCCCACTTGCCAAAGGCGGCAGTCTTGTACCCGGCATCCTTGAAAGCATGGAAAAACGTGCGGGCATCGGCGGGCATCGGGAACTGGCCTTCGGGCTCAAGCTCTATGTTGCCGCGTATGTAGGTATGGCCCGAATGCATTCCCGTGAGCAGGCACGAACGCGACGGTGCGCTCACCGTGGTGCCCGAATAGCACTGCGTGAACCGCATCCCCTCCTGCGCCAAGCGGTCGATATTGGGCGTGGCAAATTTCTCCTGCCCATAGCAACCAAGGTCCCCATAACCCAAGTCGTCGGCAAGTATAAACACTACGTTTGGTTTTGTTTGTTGCGCATAAGCAGTACATATCCCACCCATGCCAAGGCATAAAATGCCCGTTACGGCTATCCTGTTATCCATTTTCACGTTTTTAGGTTGAATACAAATATAGTGAAAGTCGAGCGCATTGCAAAAAACAGCTTGCTGATTTTTTAGCATTGCCAAGACACAGCCTATATTAGCTTATGTTATAGCAAAGTAGAGCACTAAGTCAAAAACAGTACACCAATTTTTGCAGAGCAGGCAAGGTATAGGCAACAAAAAAAGCCGTGACAACCACACTTTGGCAGTCGTCACGGCCTGTATCGTTAAAGTATTGATTTTACTTAATGCCTAATTTTGCCTTCACTTGCGGAGTCACATCCTCGGCACCTGCGCCCGAGTAAACTACAGCCGGTATCGACAAGTCATATATGAACGTGTAACCGCCCTCGGCACCAACGGCTTGAATGGCCTTCTGGATTTTGTCGGTTATGGGAGCTAACAATGTTTCTTGCTGTTTCTGAAGGTCTTGGGCAGCCATCTGCTGGAAGTTTTGTATCTTTTGCTGGTTTTCTTGCAATTCCTGCATACGGCGATCCTTTATCGACTGGGGCGTGGTGGGATCGAGTTCCTGGAACTCCTTGTATTTCTTTTCAAACTCCTGTTGCAGGTTGGTGAATTCGGTCTGATATTTTTCAGAAACAGATTGCAGCGTTGATTCAGCCGTTGCCTTGTCGGGCATCAAGTTGAAAATCTCTTGCGAATTGACTGTTCCGAATTTCAGTGTCTGTGCGGCAACGCACATGGGGAGAGCCACCAAGGCGGCCAATAAAAATCTCTTTATCATCTTTAATTTAAGTTTTTAATTTTCTGTGGAACAACGCCCGAATGTGCGTTTACGCCTGCAAAAATAACAAACTGTTTTGTTTTACACAAGTATTTGACATTATTTGCCATAGCCGAGTTTCGACAGCACCTCGTTGCTTATGTCGATGCGCGGCGACGCAAATACTATGCTTTGAGACGATGCCCGGTCGAAAATCACCTGGTAGCCGCGCTCCTCGCTCACCTTCTTGATGGCGGCATAAATGTCGTCTTGAATAGGCTTGATTAGTGACTGGCGCTTTTGGAACAATTCGCCCTCGGGGCCGAAGTATTTGTAGCGCAGTTCGGTGACTTCCTTCTCCTTGGTCACTATCTCTTCCTCTTTTGTTTTCTTCTGCTCGTCGGTTAGGAACACCATGTCGCTTTGGTAGTTCTTATACATATTCTCGGCTTCCTTGGCAAGGTCGTCAACCTCCTTCTGCCAACGCAGCGACACTTGGTTAAGCTGCTCATTGGCCATCTCGTAGGCTGGGATGTTCTTCAATATGTATTCCATGTCAACCAACGCAAATTTTTGCGCCGACGCGCTCAAGCCGCACAACATGGCAGCGGCAATAGCTATTAAAAATTTTTTCATATCGGTATAAATATCTCTTTGTTTAACGACTGAAACGCCCAAAATCGGACGATTTACAGACATTTGACACAAAAATAGCGCAATAGTTTAGTTAACGGTCAATGATTTAATGATAATTACAATTAATTAGGAAGTATATCAATTAGGAATTAGGTATGTGAAATTAGGAATGTGGAATGCGGAATTAGGAATTATTAATATCTTGAATTGGTGGCATACAATTCCACATTCCTAATACCGCATTCCACAATCCTAATTATTCATAATTCCTAATTGATTAGAACTCCTGACCCAACACGAAGTGGAAGTGACTACCGCCCTTCTCGCCAAACACGCTGTCGAAACCATACGCCCAGTCGATACCCATCATGCCCACCATAGGCAGGAAGATGCGCACACCGGCTCCGGCCGAACGCTTGAGGTCAAACGGAGAGAAATCTTTTATGTCGGCCCACGCATTACCACCCTCGGCGAACACAAGCCCGTAGATGGTGGTGCTTGACTGCAACATGAACGGGAAGTGCAGCTCGACGGCAAAACGCGTGTAGGCGTAACCTTCGCTACCATACGGGGTCAATGCACCGTTATCGTAACCACGCAGGGCAATGGTTTCAGTCGCGTAGGTGTAGCTGCCCGACATACCGTCGCCACCCACATAGAATGTCTCGAACGGCGACTTCAAGTAGCGATTATAGCTGCCAAGCAATCCAATGTCAGCACGGGTCATCAGCACCAGCGTCCACTTGCCATCGGGGTCGGTGAGCGGCGTGTAGGTGCGCGACTTAAACTTGAGTTTCCAGTATTCAATCCACTCATACATCTGCTGGCGCGAGGCATCGGTGTTGGCCTCCGACAGTGCCTTCCAGTTTTTCTTGCCAAATAGCGAAGCTGGCGGAGTGGCCTGCAATTGCAGCGAGAACTGGCTGCCCCGGCGAGTATAGAGAGGGTTGTCGATGCTATTGCGGGCAAGTGTCAGCCCAAGCACAATGGCATTCGACGTACCGTTGTTCATATAGTAGAGGTAATCCCAATTCTTCAAGTAATACCACTGGTAGCTGAGTTCCGCCGTGAGCGTGAAGTAGTCGTCGGGCCAGTTCAATCGCTTGCCAAATCCCACCGTTATGCCTGCCATCTGCAAGAACTTGTTGGGGTCGTATGAATCTTCATACTGGTATTGGTAGTAATCATCGTAAACTCCTCCGTACCCATACATCCAGTTTCCATAACTGTTGGCCCAGGTGGAGTTATAGTAGTCGCTGTTGACACCCGTCTGGCGCGAATAGTAAGCCGACACCGACAATGAGTTAGGCCGCTTGCCGCCAAACCACGGGTCGAGGAACGACAGGCTGTAAGCCTGATAGTAACGGGCATTGGTCTGTGCCGAGATGGTGAACGTCTGGCCCTCGCCCTGCGGAATAATGCCTTTATATGACGACGGGTTGAACAGGTTCTTCATCGAGAAGTTAGTGAACTTCAGGCTCAAGCGGCCAATGATGCCCGTCTGCCCCCAGCCGGCCGAGAACTCTATCTGGTCGTTGGCCTTCGATTCAAGGTCAAACACTATGTCAACCGTGCCATTCTGCTCGTTTGGCTCGGGGCGTATGTCCATCGTCTCGGGGTTGAAGTGGCCAGTCTGCGCAATCATCTGAGCCGAGCGCATGAGGTCGCTCTTCGAGAACAGCTCGCCCGGGCGCACGTAAAGCTCGCGGCGCACCACCTTTTCATATAGGCGGTCGTTACCGTTGATGGTCACCTTGTTGATGCGCGCCTGCGGACCTTCCATCATGCTAAGTTCCAGGTCGATGGAGTCTCCATGAATATTTTTCTCGATAGGAACAAGCTGGAAGAACAGGTAACCGCGGTCCATATAGAGGTTGGCAACGGCATCTTCGTCCTCGCTCGTGCGCTTGGTTATCATCTTTTGGTTATACACATCGCCGGGTTTCATGCCGAGCACCGCATCCAAGTAGGCCGACGGGAAAATGGTGTTTCCCACCCAGTTGATGCTCGAAATATAATACTTCTGCCCCTCCTCGATGTGCAGGTACACGTCAACCTTCTTGTCGCTATAGTTCACCACGCTGTCGGCAATAATCTTGGCATCGCGGTAGCCCATCTCATTATATTTCTCTATGATACGGTTCTTGTCGTCCTCGTAATCCGACGTGACGAACTTCTTCTGGCTGAACAGCTTTATGAGGCTACGCTGCTCATTGGTCTTCTTCATCACGCGCTTGAGCTTGCGGTCGCTTATAACCTCGTTGCCCTCGATGTAAATCTTGTGCACCTTTATCTTCTCATGCTTGTTGACGTTGATGTCCACAATCACCTCGTTCTCATTGTCGGGCAATGGGCGTTGCATCACATCCACGTCGGCATTCTTGAAACCCTTGGAGTCGAAATACTGGTCAATGATTTGCTCGGCGCGGGCGGCAATGTTGGGCGTGAACTGGTTACCCTTCATCAAGCCCAGGCGCAATTGCAAGTCTTCGCGTTCCCCTTTCTTCACGCCGTTGTAATTAATCTCGGCAATACGCGGCTGCTGGCGCAACGCTATCTCAAGCCACACCTTGTCGCCATATATCTTGTCAACCTTGATTTGCACCTTCGAGAAAAGCCCTTGGCGCCAAAAACGCTTGGCCGCCGCGGTGATTTCCGCACCCGGGATTTCCACTTTTTGCCCTATGGCAAGACCCGAATAGCCTATTATTATGTAGTCTTCGTAATTGTCCACGCCTGTGACCTTGATACCCGCTATCTCGTAGGTACGCGGCATCGATGAATAAACCACGTTGGGCGAATAGATGGTATCGTTGACCTGCCCGGCAACGCGCAGAGTGGCCGACGCAGTGACAAATGCAGCAATCAAAAGGAGTAGCTTTAAACGCATGTCGTTGTATTGTATATAGGTATGTATTTGATTCCTTTGTTATATCTTTAATATCCGTGTCATTTCGCCACCTGCTCGCTGGTCTTGCCGAAACGGCGTTCTCGGCACTGGTAGTCGATGATGGCGCGGCAAAATTCTTCCTTGGTGAAGTCGGGCCAAAAGGTGTCGGTGAAATAAAGCTCGGCGTATGCAATCTGCCACAGCAGGAAGTTGCTGATGCGCAAATCGCCCGCCGTGCGAATGAGCAAGTCGGGGTCGGGGATGCCTTGCGTCGAAAGCCCTGCGGCAAATGTGGCATCGTCTATCTCCTCAGCCTTCAGCTCGCCGTCGCGCACTTGCACGGCAATCTTGCGGCAGGCCTCCACTATCTCCCACCGTGCCGAGTAGCTCAGGGCCAGGCACAGCGTCAGGCCAGTGCAGTGTGCCGTGTCGCTGATGCAGCGAGCAAGACGGTCGCGGGCAAACTGCGGCATACGCCCCGTGTCGCCAATCATCGTCAGGCGCACATTGTTCTTTATCAAGTCGGGCGTTTCGCGCTCTATCGCCACCACTATAAGGTTCATGAGCGCGTCAACCTCCTCCTTCGGGCGGTTCCAGTTCTCGGTCGAAAACGTGTAAAGCGTCAGGTAGCCGATGCCTATTTCCGAGGCAATTTCAGTAACCTTCCTCACGGTGTTCACACCCTCGATGTGCCCTTGCGAGCGGTCAAGGTTCCGCTGTTTGGCCCACCGTCCGTTGCCGTCCATTATTATAGCCACATGGCGCGGCAAGCGACTTTTATCTATATTGTCAACTATCGACATCTTTACGTTTTTCTCGTCCTTTTTTACTTAATTCAATCCACATAATGGCACACCTTGCAACGCTTGCCAAACTCATAGGTGACACTCACCATCAGCACCGAGTACCAGTCGGTGTTCTTGGCAAACGAGTGGCGTATGCCATTCAAGTCGGTCAACCCGTCGATGCCGTCGCCAAAGCTCTTGCGCATTGTGAACTCAAGTCCCAGGTTGAGCCGCTCCTTCCATTTGTATTTCACCCCCACACCCATAGGGAGGACTATTGCGAACGAGTTGCCGCTACCCGTATCGGGGGTCGCAAACACGCCGCCAAGCCCGACCGTCAGGTAAGGGGTGATGCGTTTCAAGTTCATATATTTCGACCCTATGCCGAAATTGAAAAAGTTAAATTCCATCTGCGCCCCGGCATCGTAGAGCGTGGAATTGAACTCATATACCGCACCGCCTGGGTATGAAATCCCGTCGGAACTTCCTCCTATCGATGCCACCGTAAGGTTAGCCTTCAACGACCAGCGTCTGTCGATGACATAGCGGAAAATGCCTCCAGCCGCCCACCCGGGGTGCTTCATCAGTTTGCCGCAGGCATCGCCTATGTATCCGCTCATGCCCACGCCGCCGCCCACTTCGTAGCGGTAAGTTTCTTGCGCCAATGCCGACGGGGCCAACGCCGCGGCGGCCAATATAATTGCGATTATCCTCTTCAAAACAGCCATGCTATCCATTTTTATTAAGAATAACGCAATTCTGGCATTGAAAAGTATATCACTCCCACCGTGAGCGTTTGCAGCTTGTTAATAAACCGGCTTGTAGCTCAAGCGGTTCAGCAGGCCTCGCCACACGGTGTCGTGAGTATTGCCGCCCAAGTCCTCTCCGCCAAACAGGTAGATATATGGAACCTCCCACTCGGTAACCGGCGATATGCCGCTGCTGCGGGTTGCCAGCACTGCCTGCGGCAAGGCAGCCGGAACAGCCATGTTGAACCACACAGGCATCTCGGGCGATGGCATACTGCGCCACTTCAGCGCACCGTTTACAGCCGCAGCGGCGGCATCGGTCATAGTGGTGTTGAACACAAGCGCGTCGGCGCGATACACCTTGGGCATATATGCCGGCAGTTGCAGCAGGGAGTCGGCTATCGACCAGTGTACCCCCATGTCGCGCGACACATACATCGTATTCGACAATTCGCCGTCTTCGGTGCGTCCGCCCCAGGCCATGAGCGTGGGATAGGCTGTTACATCCCAGTTATCCTCGTTCACCGCGTATGTGGTGTAAAGAAGCATCGACATTCCTTCATGCCCGCCTATGCCATTGTTGCCAAGGATGCTCCAGCCGTTGCCGTCGTAGGCCCAGGCTCGGTCCACAAGTTCCGACGTGGCCGTAACGCCACCCATGCAGAATGCTATGGGCGACGAACCCCATGAATTTTCATATATGGCAATATTCGACATTCCCGAAACGGGGAACCCGTCATCGACAGCCGCCGGGGCAAATCCTGCACGGCGTGGGTACTCGTCATGGCTATATGCGCCGTTACCGCCAGTCACGCCAAGCACACGGTCGGCATATCCGCCTATTATCGTGCTCCACGTCACGCCGCAGGCAGTCCAGTTTATGGCATCGGCCGAGGTGTACAGCTCGCCATCGTCGGCCGAAAGTATATAGAACGCGTCGCCTGCTGCCGCAAACGACCTCACATCGGGCGTGAACGGGAACATCACTTCCTGCTTAGTCCACACGGAGGCGGGAGAGTCGGCAGTTGCAAGCACGTAATAACCATCGTCGTTCATCAGGCAATACACATCGCCACCCTTCTCCACGGCCTTCTGCTTGGCCACCTTGCCATGCATCGACGGCAATGTGCTGTATGCCACGTCGCCCCATTGCAACGAGTCCGACTCCATCTTGTGCACGTTCACCTTCACGTCGTATGTGCGGTTGGTCACATAGTCGAGTGCCGTCACTTTTATTCTCACCTCGCCGGTAAAGTCGATGGTGTCTTCGTCGCTGTAGGCAAACGTGGTGTCGCGCATACGCTCGGCATTGCTTATCGACACTTCCACCGAGTGGCAGCTGGGATAAGACAATTTCACAAGCATACGCGATATGTCGGTACCCTTTGGCAGCGAGTCGGCGTTGTATATGCGGGCTTGTTGCAGGTCGATGGTGAAGAACACCGAGTCTAAATTGGCAAGTATGTCGCTGTTGTCAATCAGATTGAACCCGGTGATTGCCGTGCTCGACTGCGTGTAGGTAGCCACCGACGTTTCCTGTTCCTCCTCCTCGTCGTCGTTACACGACACAGCGGTCAATGCAAGCACCGAGAACATAAGAATGTATAATAAAATCCTTTTTTCCATTCAATTCGATAGATTTTTGAATTTGCAAATTTAGCAACAAATTTGGTAAATAGTGCCTTGCACAGTGTTTTTTACGCTTGTTTACACATATCGCTATACTTCGATGCAGGTTTTAACATCATTGACGAGTGTTGTTATGCTGTTTGCGCCATGCCATTCACTGGCCACCACGATGCCGCGCGGTGCCGCAGGGGCTGTAATTCCGCCGCCAAGCACCGTTGCCGCAGTCTCGATGCGGGCCTCATCCCACATCCCGGCTCCAAGCAACCCGTCAAGCACGCAGGCTCCACCTTCCACCATCAGGCTCGTTATGCCACGGCCATACAGGTCGGCAAGCCACGCCATGGGGGAAGAGGTGTCGATGCGCACATATTCCACGCTCCCTTCCTTGCCGTCCTTCACATTATTATATATAAGCGTAGGCAGCTCATCGGTGAGCAGGCGGCTGCCAAGCGGCATAGAAAGCCGCCCGTCGAGCACCACGCGCAGCGGCTGCCTGGCGGCGCACCACCGGCGCACGGTGAGCGAAGGGTCGTCGGCTGCCACCGTGCCTGCCCCCACCAATATGGCATCGCAGCGCGACCGCTCACGATGCATCCACATCATCGTCACATCGGTCGAGAACACCACTTTCTCGCCCTCACGCCCCATGTAGCCGTCGGCACTCTGCGCCCACTTGAGCATTATATACGGGCGGCGGCAAGTATGGGCGGTTATAAAACGGCGGTTCAATGCTAGACATTCGTCGGCAAGCACACCGGTCACCACTTCGGCACCTGCATCACGCAGCATCTTCACTCCACGTCCGCTCACACGGGCAAACGGGTCGGTTATCCCCACCACCACCCGTGGAATGCGCTCGCGCACAAGCATCTCGGCGCAAGGCGGCGTCTTGCCGTAATGCGAACACGGCTCAAGCGTCACATACATGGTGCTGAGCGGCAGCAGCCGCTTGTCGGCCACCGAATTGACAGCATTCACCTCGGCATGGGGGCCGCCCCACTGCCTGTGATACCCCTCGCCTATTATCTGGCCGTCGTGCACTATCACCGCCCCCACCATGGGATTGGGCGACACGGCACCCTGCCCCAGCCGCGCAAGTTGCAATGCGCGGCGCATAAACCGTTCGTCGATTTCCATACTCGCTTACGAAAAATTTGCGCAGCGAAAATAGCAATATCCGCCGAACAATCCAAATTTGCGCCTCTATCGGCATTAACAGTCGTTAATTTCAGCAAATCACGCGCCCTAAATTTTGCACTGCCGAAAAAACTACTTATCTTTGCACCACTTTCAGTAAAACAAAAAAGCAAGTTGCGGTAATAGCTCAGTTGGTAGAGTGGAAGCTTCCCAAGCTTCAGGTCGCGAGTTCGAGCCTCGTTTACCGCTCCACAAGAGACACGGCAGGGTCACCTTTTTGGCGACCCTGCCTGTTTTAATGGTTTCCGTGAGGAACGCACTCACAATCTGCCTTTCTCGGAATTTTCATAATTTATGATGGTTAATTTTTATAGTTACATGAAACTGCTCATTTTTAACAATATAGCAAATTATTTTAGCAATAGTCATCAATTCCATCTTCACCATCCCATTCTAAACCTTGGGCTAATGTAAAAGCCTTTCGTGCGCCCTGTTCCTCAAAGAATGTTTGTCCCTCGTGAATATATTTATCACCTTCAAATGACACAGTAATCAAAGAGAATTTCTTGATGCCATCATCTGCATGGGTTTTGATTAAAAGGGAGTCCCCTTTCAAGGCGAAATCGTCAATATAATGAGTGGAAAATTCATTCTTGGTAACGATAGCCCCTTTTTTAAGCATCTTGGAATATGTTTCCAATGGTTCTTCATCCCAACGAATTGGGCATAGCGGAAATTCTGTCGGTGTACGCCAATACTTTTGCATCGCAGTCGGTGACAGCGATACCGTCAGAACGTTTTGCGTGTATTCTACGGCAGAGGATTCTGATTGGCTACTGGGTGCAGAACTGTACTCAGAAAATAGCTCCATGTGTTCATGGCGTTTGGTCGGTGTATAAATCCACTCGCCCATATTACCATTGCTTATGTTGTTTGGAACAGATGGTGTTTCCGCCCATAATTTCAAGCGTTCGTATGAAGCCTTAGCTTCCTCGGCGGAAACAGTCCGCATCCACGCAAAGTTTGGATTGTCATTGGCAAATTCCTGTATGATTGATGGGTCGTTTATAAATGTTTCAATACTTCCACATAGAAACTCTATTCTCTTTCTTGTAATAGGATTTAGCAAGACATTCTCCAACTTTGTTAACCACCTTAGATTTTGAGGGCGATTGTTTCGTCTATTGGTGTCTATATGGTCAACAACATGCTGGGGTGTAGGTGGCTCTCCCAAGAAAGCATAGGCAACAATGCGATGTACTCTTTCGCCGCCAATAATCATATATCCAGTTTGTTCATTGGCTTTTCCGAACGTCCAAATATCATCTTCTTTTCTCACTCTTTTGCCTATGCGAGAATGGCGCAATACTGCCCCATTGTCACGGACAGAGTAAGCTTCACCTTTATAGATGCAATCTTTAACCTCCTTATAATCATCCAATAAGTTTTTCATTGTTACCTCCTTCCAAATCTGTCATAGGTTTCAAAAGCTAACAGCAAGACTTTTCTCCATTCGTCTTGTGTCTTGTAATCCAGCTTCACATTTACACAGACTGACCCATAGACGACATTAGTGCAGACTTCAACTTCGCAGTTATTCGCACTGTCGAGGACTACTCCAATAGAAAGCGCAAGGTTGTTACCGATTCGCTCTTGGAGGGTGTCTCCGATGGTGAAAGTTATGAAATAGTCGGGCAATCCAAAATCTGGTGTAGCACAATCTTCATAGCCAGGCTCGTCCAATTTACAAAAAATAATTGTGGATGGTTTTCCCATTTCTCGCAATATATTCGGTACAACTTCAAAAAATTGTGATACAGCCTTTTGCTTTTTCACATCAGCTCCACTCATTTCTTCTTCATTTATCAATTCAAGGTCATCGGCAAGTTCTTTGAAAAAGTTCCGCCTTAAAACCTTTGATATTTGTTTAAGCTGTACTATGTCAATTTTGCTGCGCTTGAATATGTCATACACATTGTTCCTTTGGCAGCAAATCAATCGTGCAAACTCCGTGATTGGAATTTGCTGCTCCCTCACCTCCTTCTCGATGAGTTTGCCAATAGTTAATTTTTCACTTTCCATATTGCATTATATTTATGGATACAAAGTTACAGAACAAAATATACGCAAAGAAGAAATAGGTGTATCATGTTATTGTGCATAATGAAATACCAGCATTCACTATAATGTGATATACATAAACCCAAATCGGTCATTAGAACTTATTATTTTGTGGCATCACTCATAATTACCTTATATTCAATAAGTTTCGAATGCAAATTTCTAATGGCGGTCATTAGAAAATCAATTTTGTAAAAATCCGTGTATCAACAACTTACAGATAAGACCACGGAAATTCGATATTTTAATGACCGATTTGGGATAAACACAGTGACGCACGAGCCGTGCGTCACTACAAGCCATAATGATGTCAAGCACCTTGTACGATACAATGCCAGTCAAGAAAGGAGCTTTTACCGGAAACCTATGCGCGGTGCGCCTTGCTGGTTGCGGGCGATTTTTTCGCCCGCGCACAGCCGGTCGATGGCCTCCACCGAGGGGGCCGTGCCGTCGAGCACTTCCATCATGGTGGCCTTGCGGACGATGTTGTCGATTTCGCCGCCGCTGAAGTTGTAGCTCTCTGCAAGCCGTCCAGCCGCCTGCTCGCCGAGCCATGGCAACTTGTCGAGCCATATCTTGCGCTTGGCCTCGACCGACGGGCGATCGAAACGTATCTTGAACAGAAACCGTCGCTCGAAAGCCGCGTCGAGGTTCCCGGCAAGGTTGGTAGTGGCTATCAGTATGCCGTCGAGCCGCTCCATCTCTTCGAGGATAATGTTTTGGATAGTGTTCTCGGTCTGGTCGATGCTGCGTCCACCGTCCATGTCGCGGCGTTTCGAGAATATGGCATCGGCCTCGTTGAAAAGCAATATAGGCTTCACGGCAGCCCGCTTGCAAGCCTGGCGGTAGCGAGTGAATATGCCTTTCACAATCTTCTCGCTTTCGCCATACCACATACTCTTGGCCGCACTGATGTCAACGTGGATTATGTCGCGCCCCGACACACGCGCCCATTGCATCACGCTCTCGGTTTTGCCAGTGCCGGGTGCGCCATATAGCAATATGGCTATCCCGTGCGGCAAGCCTTTCGCATCGAGCCGTTCCACAAGGCTGCGGTAATTCTCCTCCAGCAAGGCATTCTCCACCATCGACAGCTGCTCCTGCTCGCGCTGCGAGAAGAACAAGCGTTTCTCCTTGATGCTTGAAGCCTCGATAAGCTCTTTTTTGCAGATTTTCTCGATGAATATCGAGGCATCCTCCTCGAAATACAGCTCCTTGCCACGGTCGGTGAGTCGCAAAACGGTGTATTCACCTAAAAAGCCATTCATCGACACCATTTCCACAAGGTCAAGGCGTTGCAACTTGTGCGCCTCTTCCTTGAATAATTTCAAGTTGCTGTTGCGCTCCTTTACAGGATAGAGTTTGCCAAGCTCGCCCAGCACGTTTGCCCCTGCCTCGCCCTCGGCGCAGGCATCGCACACTATGTAGAACAGTGCGCGAATGTCTTCTTCGTGAACAATCTCCCTGACCTTGCCAACGCACGAGAGTGCCGAATTGGAATCCTCAATTAGCCGCATTTTCTCGGCAAGGCGTTTCATGGCCAAAGGGTTGGCCGTGTCGTGATCCTTGCTATGAACGAATTCCTTGACCTCTCGGGCAAACGAATAGCGGTCAAGCCCGATGTAATGCTTGCCAAATGCACCGAAGTCTTCCCCAAGGAAAAGTCGTTGCCCGTGTAGCGACAGCAGTATGTCCTCCTTGTCGCCCGACAACTCCAACAAGTCGGCCTTGACGAGCGGGTGCGATCCTTCAAGCAACGCCTTGCGCTCGCTTAGACGCACCCCGACTGACTCGTAAATATCCCTCAACGTTCGAGCCAAGTCGCTGCGCTCATGCCCGTCGCCGGTAAAGAAATCGTAGGCAACTTCATAAAACAGTGCCCGCGCTGGCAGCTCGCGAATGACGGCTACGAGTTCCTTGACCATCGGCATATCCTGGTTGTCGCGTTCCATCGTCTCTACTTGTTGGAAAAGAGCCTCGGCGGTCACGTCGCTGTCTTGCACCATCGAATCGACCAATTTGCAGAAATCGTATTTGTCAAAGCTCTTTTCGAGAATACGGGCTTGCCTGCACTCGGGTTTGTGATTCTCAAGCACACAGCCAATCACATAATTGGAGACCATGAAATTTTGGCGGCCTATGCGGCACTCGCTCAAGTCGGTCTGCACCACAAGCCCTTTTTCCATCAGCGACTTCAGCGACGGGACATATTCCATCACTTCAAGTTGCGGACAGCCAAAATAATGAGCAATGTCATCAAGGTCGCTGCTGCGGCCGGCGCAACTGCGGTCGAAAAGGGCCGTGAATATCAATGCCTCGCCCTTGCAGTCGAGACCCAAGGTGCTTGCTACGCCGTCCAAATAGGCCGCTATCTCCTTGCCACCAAGCCGTTGCAACTTGCTGTCGCGCAGTTTCGAGGCCGCAGCCTTGATGTATTGTATCGAAGTCTTTTCCATATCGCCTGTGATTTATGCCACAAAGTTACACACCTGTTATGCCAAATCACGGCACATCTTTACAGAAAATCCCTCGCTATTCCACTTTTTCTATCACTCCTTCGAGCGGATACCATATACGCCCCGACACCCGAGGCATACCGGCTGCCGACACCAATTCCATGTATTGTTTCACCTGCTGGTGGTAATGAGGCAAGTGGCGGTCACCAAACTTGAAGTCAATCACCACCGTTTCCCCGTCGGGGGTCACCACCACGCGGTCGGGGCGGTAGTGCCGCCCGTCAACCGAGAATGTCCGTTCTTTATACACCTTGTTGCCGCGGGCAAACCACCGCCGCACCTCGTCGCTCTGCACAAGTATGCTGCGAATGATGTCGCACACCTCGTCATACTGCTCGGGCAGCACCACGCAGCGCACCCGGCAATACTTCAGCCACCGTTCCACCTCGCCCTCGTTGTGTATCATGCCCAGTATCTTGTGCAGCAATATTCCGCGCTCCTGCTTGGCCGTGTAGAACACCTCGGGCAGGTCGAAACGTGCCAAGTCGTGGCGGTTGATGACGAAATACGGGAGCATGGGCATCATCTTTGGCAACTCGGCCGGTTTCCCTTCATTGTGGGCAAGCCTGCCCACACAATAGCCGGTGTCGGCCTTTTCCACCCCCACGGCCACCTCGCTGTCATAGCTGGAGTTCAATTCCTTCACCCTCGCCTCAAGCATTGAGTCGGAGCCATATTCACACAGGAACTCGTTAATCGACAGATTGGCAAGCGATTCCGACGGCTTGTCGGGGCGTTCGGTGAATATGTGCAGTTCATCCACCGCCCTCGTAAAAGCCACGTAGGTCTTGTTGAGCGAGTCGATTACGCACTCAGTCACCCTCTTACCGTATGCCTCGGCAAGCAACGACGCGTCAATCTGCTTGTAATACTTTACCGGAACAAGCGGCGGCACCGCAGCGGCGGCATCGGCAGCAAACAGCCCCGCCTGTAGGAACTCATCGCGAGAGAACCACAGCGTGTCGTCGTGCTTGCACATCTCCCAGTTGGCAAACGGGATAACCACGCACGGGAACTCAAGCCCCTTCGACTTGTGGATAGTCATCACATTTATTGCATCCACCCCGGCAGGCGAGGTTATCGACAACTTGTCGCAATTTCGATCCCACCAGTCGATAAATCCACGTATGCCCGGCACGCCCCTCATGCTGAACTCTATCACATAATCCTGCAAGGCCGATATGAACGGATTTTCGCGCTCCCGTGCCTCGGGCGACACGGCTTTCTCTATTATGCGTTCCACCACCGACACCAAGTTGTGGCACTGGCTGTCGCGCGGCACGAACTCGTCAACCTCGCCAAGCATCTCCTCGCGGCTCACCGGCGAAGTCACTGCAAGCTCCATAGCCTGCTCGGGCTGCAAGCCTTGGTTCAAGTATTTTTCATACTGCCGTAGCAGCCTGTGTATCTTCTCCTCCAGCTCTTGGCGATCGGTCTTCTGCCCGCCACGCAGCTCCACTGCCACGCCCAGGTATCGCAAGTGGCTTATTATGAGCCGCACCGTGGGGCTGTTTTTGAGCAATAGCGAGTCGCTCGAAATCACCTTGAAGTTGCGCACCGCGCCAGGCTCCAAGTTATATTCGAGCAGCCGCTTAATCACAGCCGCGCCCTCGGTGTTGGTATTCACCAATATGGCAACGTCGCTTTGCCTGTAACCGCGGTCGAGTATTGCCGACAGCTCGACCGGCAGACGTTCAAGCACACGGTCGATAAACTTGAAGCTGCCTGCATCGTCGCCCCCAGCTTCGTCTTCACCACCGCTGCCTTTCTCGGGGGGGTCGAGGATTTCCACCCTGACGTATCCGCTATCGACACGTTTCTTTTCATTGGGCATTTGCACCACATTGCCATAGACATCGGTCACGCCCATGCGTATGGCCGCCATGGTGAAAAAGGTGTTGTTGAACTTGACCACAAACGGCGCACTGCGCCAGTTGGTGCTTTTCGTCCCGTCAACCTCGGCACGACTGCCAAACTGCTGTTTCACCTTGTATTGCAGCAACGACGGGTCGCTGTTACGGAAACGGTATATGCACTGTTTCTCGTCGCCTATTATCAAGTTGTCGTTGCCCGACGAAAGGCTGTTGCTCAACAATGGGCTGAAGTTTTGCCACTGCAATGCCGACGTGTCTTGAAATTCATCGACAAGGAAATTGTTTATCCACACGCCTATGCGCTCGTATATGAATGGAGTGTCTTCCTCGCTTATTATGTCGTTTAGCAATTCGTTGGTGTCGGACAGCAATATCAAATTATTGTCCTTGCGGAACTGCCCCACACTGCCGCTTATCCCCCCGAGCAGCCCCAGCATATAAATGTTGCGGTTGGTATTGCCCAATAACAGATACTCGGCATACAGCCGCCCAATAAGTTCAAGTTCGGGCGCGATGCTGCCAATGACTGCTTCACGCAAGGCCGGAGCCTTGGCCATCTTTTTCAGCACCTTTTCGGGCTGGGCCATATATTTAAGCACATTGTCGGGTTTCTCGTCCTTCACGCAGTCGGCCCCGCCGGCCATCCTCACTATCATGGCGGCGGCACCCGTTCCCATCATGAAATCGCGCACGCCGCGGTTGTCGATAATTTGCAACGCCCTTCGGGCCGCGTCGGCAATCCCGTTGCAGCACCGTGTCACCATGCCGCCCACGACCTGCTGGAACCGTGCCACGTTGCCGCCGCCCTCGGGCGCGAAATACTCGGCCATCTCCCTCCCGGCCTTGCGGTACTGCTCGGTGTTGATGACCGAGGCAAACTTGAACAAGTCGCCGCTCCCCAGCTGCGGCGACGCAATCGACGAGAATATGTTCCAGCCCGAGCCTTCATTGATTTTCTCGCTGACATACTTGTTAAGCCACCCCACCACGGGATTGTCGGCCTTGGAATAGTTGCGGCGGAGTCGCGAAAGGAAATCGCGTATGCCCACCTCCATGGCATACTTCTCGTTAAGTTCTATGTTGTAATCGTATGGCACATCGATTTCACCGGCAAATGTGCGCAAAATTATCTGGAAGAACGAGTCGATGGTGCTTACGTTGAAATTGGTGTAGTCAAACAGCAATTCGCCCAAAGCCCTCCCGGCAGCCTGCCGCACTTTCCCTTCTTCCACGCCGAAACGGCTGCACAGTGTTCCAAGGTAGGGACTTTTGCCATCTTCCCAATAACCGGCAAGCACTGCAAGCTCCTTGATGATGCGCTCCTTCATCTCCTCGGTTGCCTTGTTGGTGAACGTCACGGCCAGTATGTGCCGGTGGTACTCCCGCCCCTCGGTTTCGGCAAGGCGGTATGCACCCGTCTCCTTGTCCTTCTCGCCAAGGAGCAGCGTTATATACTCAAGGGCAAGCGTGTAAGTCTTACCCGAGCCTGCCGATGCCTTGATTATCTTCAGCATGGCCTCATGTTTTTATATAATCCGAGCCTTGTACCCTCGCTCGCGCAGCAGTTCGCACACACGCTGGCGCATATCGCCCTGTATCAAAATCTCGCCGCCACGCGCCGAGCCGCCAACGCCGCACTGCAACTTCAGCTCCTTGGCAAGTGCCTTCACAGCCTCGTCGCTGCCGTCAAAGCCCACCACCAGCGTCACCTTCTTGCCGTTGCGGTTGCGCTTGTCGAGCATCACGTCCACCCGCCCTGTGGCCGCCCGTCCACCGTCCTGGGCAGGTTGCTCCTCCTCGGGTTCGTTTTTAGCCACTTCAGCCGGATCGATGCCAAACGCCGCCCCCAGTTTGTCTTTCCAATCGATGTCCATAAAACCAAATAATCACAAGTTTATCCCACGAAATTAACAAATATTGCCCGATGCCGCAACACCTTTGCCGAAAACTGCCCTCAAAAAACATCTACACATGATTATGTTCTCAGCATAAAAAATACCGACCACACCGAAGTAGATTAAAACACGCACCATTGCCGCCATACTACATGACGAAACACGAGTGCCATGCAATATTATGTGCCTTTTCTCGTTCTTTAATAGTGATGAAAGGTGCGTTTTTACGAAATATTATCATTCTATCCATTGCTGTGCTGGCTTGCGGCACGGGGCAGGCCGTGGCTGCCGGGGGGAACAACCAGGATTTGCTCAACCGCCCGTATGCCGACCTAAAACGGCTGCACTTCGGGTTCTCGGTGGGCATGCACTTCCAGGACTTGATGCTGAAGAACAACGGGTTCATCACCGATGCCGGCGAGGCATGGGTGGCCGAAGTGCCGGCACATTCTCCCGGTTTCTGCGTCAACGTGCTCGCCGACCTGCGCCTGTCGCAATACTTCAACCTGCGGCTTTCGCCGGGAATGTACTTCGGCAACAAGCGAGTGACCTTCCTCGACACCAACAGTGGCACCGAGGAGACGCAAAACATACGCAGTAACTACGTTGTGGTGCCGCTCGACCTGAAATATTCGGCCCTGCGGTACAAGAACCTGCGCCCTTACTTAGTTGGCGGCGTGATGGGGGTGTTTGACGTGGCAAAAAAGCGCAGCGAGCAACTTAGGCTCACTTCGGCCGACTTGATGCTGACTATCGGGTTCGGGTGCGACTTCTACCTGCCATTCTTCAAGCTGTGCCCCGAGGTGAAATTCTGTTTCGGGCTGCGCGACCTGCTCGACCACGTTCGCGACGACCTTTCCGACGACCCCGAGATGATGAAATACACCCGCTCAATCGACCGCGGGCGGTCAAGAATGGTCGTTGTCACCTTCTATTTTGAATAATCCCGACAAAAAATGACGAGCCGCTACACCAAAATATTCACTATCATTGCCATAATGCTGGCAGCCATGCTCGCCCCAGCAGGCGCGGCTGCGCAGAGCGATGCCCTGTTCTCGCAATACTGGGCGCTGCCTTCATATTACAACCCGGCAGCGGCAGGCAACAGCGACTCGATAAAAATCACCGCCGGAGCCAAGATGCAATGGGTGGGCATTCCCAACGCCCCGGTCACATTCACCGGCCTGGCCGACAGCCCGTTCAAGGTATTCGGCAAGCGCATTGGCGTGGGCATTGCATTCTCGCAAGAGAGCATAGGACTGTTCAGCACCATCAACGTGGGCGCACAGCTCGCCTACAAGATGCCGCTGCTGGGCGGAACACTAAGCATAGGCCTGCAAGTGGGGCTGGCCAACCAGACGTTCCGCGGAACCGAAGTGTTCATTCCCGAAGGCGACGACTACCACAACAGCGACGACGAGGCAATCCCCACCAACGACATAGCCGGAATGGCATTCGACATGGCGGCGGGCGTGTTCTACACGCACCGCTGGTTTTGGGCATCGCTGTCATCGACCCACGTGCTGCAACCCACCATGACACTGAAGTCCGAGAACAGCCAGGCATCGGAAGGGCAATACGAATTCCAGATGGGCCGCGCACTCTATTTCATGGCAGGCAGCAATATTCCAATAAAAAATACGTTATTTGAAATACAGCCGTCGATGATGCTGCGCACCGACCTGTCGTCGTTCACCGGCGACATCACTGCAAGGGTGCGTTTCAAGAAGTTCCTTTCGGGTGGCATAGGCTACAGGTGGAACGACGCAGTGTCGGTAATGGTGGGCGGCGAATACAAGAACTTCTTCCTCGGGTATTGCTACGACTTCCCCGTCTCGGCAATATCGCGCGCAAGCAGCGGCAGCCACGAGGTGTTCTTGCAATACAACGTGAAACTTAACCTACAAGACAAAAATAAAAACAAGCATAAAAGCATTCGCATAATGTAACGATATGAAAAAAGGACTGATTTATATTGCTTCGGCACTGGGGCTGCTTGCCACTTCGTGCATGTCGTCGCGCAGCATCAGCGCAGGCGGCGAGGTCACCGGGGTGGGCGGCACGGCCTACACCGAACCTACGCCATACGGAATGGTGCTGGTGGAGCGCGGCTCGATGCGCATAGGCCCGGCCGAAAACGACTCGGCCTGGGGCATACGCAAGGACGACCGCGGAATATCGGTCGATGCCTTTTGGATGGACGAGACCGAAATCACCAATTCCAAGTATAAGCAGTTCGTGCTTTGGGTGCGCGACTCGATTATCCGCGAACGCCTTGCCGACCCGGCATACGGCGGCAACGAGGAATACCGCATCGAGGAAGACGACGAGGGGAATCCCATAACGCCGCACCTCAACTGGAACAAGGCGATACCTTGGCGCAACCCCGACGAGGACGAGCAACGCGCCATCGAGAGCGTGTACCGCACCAACCCCATAACCGGTGCACGCGAGCTCGACCCCGAGCAGATGAACTACCGATATGAGATTTTCAACCTCACCGAGGCCGCAAAGCGCAAATACCGCCGAGACCCGGCTCGCCGAGACCTCAACACCGACCACCCGGTGAACGAGGAGCTGCCCACCATATCGAAGGACACCGCCTACATGACCGATGACGGACGAATCGTGCGCCAAACCATAACGCGACAGCTCACCGGCGACTACGACTTCCTGAACACCTACATCGTGAACATATACCCCGACACCACGTGCTGGATTAACGACTTCGACAATGCCTACAACGAGCAGTACGTGCGTATGTACTTCTCACACGCCGGGTACAACGACTTCCCGGTGGTGGGCGTGAGCTGGGAACAGGCCAACGCATTCTGCGCCTGGCGAACGGCTTACCTTAAACGCGCACTGGGGGCGCAAGGCGTGTATGTGGAGCCCTACCGCCTGCCCACCGAGGCCGAATGGGAATATGCCGCACGTGCCGGCATCGATGGCAACAAGTTCCCCTGGGAGGGCGATATGCCAATCGACGAGAACGAAGGGTGCTTCTATGCCAACTTCAAGCCGCAGGAGGGCAACTACGTGCGCGACGGCAACATCATAACCTCGCAAGCCGGTACATACGATGCCAACGACTTCGGCCTGTTCGACATGGCCGGCAACGTGAGCGAGTGGACCTCGACCGCATACACCGAGAGCATGAGCGAACGGACTTCGGACCTCAACCCCGAATACCGCTACAACGCCGCAATCGAAGACCCCTACCGAATGAAACGCAAGGTGGTGCGCGGCGGCTCATGGAAGGACGTGGCACACAACGTGCGCAGCGACCTGCGTATGTGGGAGTACCAAAACGAGCAGCGTTCCTACATAGGGTTCAGGTGCGTGCGCTCGGCCATAGGCTACCAAAAGAGCAAACGCAAATAATCACACATATACCTAAAAATATATACACATACACTCTCACAGACATGGGCAAATATAAAAAATATAAGAACAGCATAGAACGCTTCCTTTCGGGCGAAAAGGGACAGCGTTTCTTCAATTTCGCTTACAGCATAGGTGCCGCAGTGGTTATTTGGGGTGCCCTGTTCAAGATTTTGCACTTGCCGGGCGGCAACACGCTGCTGTGCATAGGCATGGGCACCGAGGTGCTTATGTTCATTCTCACGGCTTTCGACCGCCCCGAGCAGGCCTACAAGTGGGAAGAGGTGTTCCCCGTGCTGCGCACCAAGGACCCCGACGACCGCCCCGACTTTTCAAGCGGCAACGGCATCATAATAAATGGCGGCACGGCAGCCAGCGGCCAAACGATAAACATCGCCGGCGGCGTGGCTGGCGGCGCATCTGGACTGCCGCAGGGCATCAACATATCGGAGGACGACACCCGCTCGCTCAGCGAAAGCATCGCAAAGATGGCGGCGGCAAGCGACCAGCTCTCGAAAATGGCCGAGCTGACCGATGCCACCTCGCAATACCTGTCGCAACTGTCGGCAATATCCGAGCAGATGGACCGTCTGCGCACCACCACAGAGTCGCTCAACCAAGTATCGGAAGTGCTGCTCGCATCCTACCAGTCCATCACCGACAACAGCGAAAACATCACGCGCAGCTCGCAAGGATACGTGGGGCAAATGGAAAACCTCAACCGCAACATCAACGGGCTTAACACCATCTACGAAATACAGCTGAAGAGCATATCGACGCAGCTCGAAAACATCGACCGCGTGAACCGCGGGCTGAAGGACATACGCGACATGTACGAGAAATCGGCAGCCGAGAGCGCAAGCTATTGCGACGAGGCCGAGAAGATGGCCCGCTATATGAAACAGCTCAACAGCGTTTACGAAAAAATGGTAAAGGCCATGACCGTGAACATGTACCGCCCTGTGGTGCCGGGAATGGACTTGAACAACAACGACGACGATAACAAAGCATAACGACAAAGATGGCTAACGCACATAATCAGACGGTGGGGCGAATGTCGCCGCGGCAAAAGATGATAAACCTCATGTATATCGTCTTGACCGCCATGCTTGCCCTAAATGTGTCGAGCGACGTGCTCAACGGTTTCACGCAGGTGGAAGACGGATTGACGCGCTCAAACCGCACCGTGGCCGACCGCAACCGTGCCATCTACGACCAACTCGAAGCATTCAACGCGCAAAACCCCGAAAAAGGCGGCGTGTGGTATGCACGGGCATCGGAGGTGAGGCAACGCACCAACCAGCTTTACAACTACATCGACTCGCTCAAAAACATGATTGTGAAAACCTCGGACGGCGAAGACGGCGACGTGCGCAACATACGCAACCAGGACGATACCGAGACCCCCTCGGTGATAATGCTCGCCCCACGCAACGGCAAGGGGCGCGAACTGCGCGAACGCATCGACCGTTACCGCTCGTTTGCTGCCGGGATGCTCAACGACTCGGTGAAACGCCTCAATATCGAAAACGCACTGTCAACCACCCCCCGGCAGCTACGTGCCGTGGGCAAGAACAAGTCTTGGGAAGAGGGGCTGTTCGAGAATATGCCGGTGGTGGCCTCGGTCACGCTGCTGTCGAAAATACAGAACGACTTGCTATATGCCGAAGGCGAAGTGCTGGGCACACTGCTCAACAACATCGACGCAAGCGACTTGCGCGTGAACCAGGTTGACGCTTTCGTAATCCCCGAGTCGCGCATAGTGATGCGCGGCGGCAACTATTCGGCCAACATAGTGCTGGCGGCGGTCGATACAACGCAACGCCCCACGGTGTATATCAACGGCACCCGACTGGGCAACGACCGCGGCCTGTATGAAGTAACCACTTCGCGTTCGGGCGACTTCGACTACTCGGGCTACATAGAAATCGCCCACGGCGACGGCACCACATCGAAACATAATTTCACCTCGTCATACACGGTAATCGACCCCACGGCCACCATATCGGCAACGATGATGAACGTGCTATACGCGGGCATCGACAACCCACTGTCGATTGCCGTGCCGGGAATACCGAGCAATGCCATTTCGGCATCGATGACCAACGGCACACTGTCGCGCAACGGCGACACATGGAACGCCCACCCCGACAAGGTGGGAACCGAGGCCGTGGTGACAGTGACGGCAACCATCGACGGCCGCCAGCAAACTGTGGCCACCAGCAACTTCCGCGTGCGCAAGCTGCCCGACCCGATGCCATACATCGCCTATACCGATAGCAAGGGAAATCCCGAACGCTACCGCGGCGGCAAGCCGTTTGCCAAGTCGCTGCTGTTGCAGACCGACGGCATCTCGGCAGCCATCGATGACGATATGCTCAACGTGGCCTACCGCGTGCTTAGTTTCGAGACCGTGTTCTTCGACTCCATGGGCAACGCCATTCCCGAAGTGTCGGACGGCGACAAGTTCTCCAACCGGCAAAAGAGCAGTTTCCGCCGCCTCACCCGTGGGAAACGCTTTTACATCTCACGCGTGAGGGCGATAGGCCCCGACGGCATCGAGCGCACACTGGCCCCGATGGAAGTAATTGTGAACTGATACTTTATTACGAGACATAACTATGAATATGAAGACCTTAAAATATATCTTGGCAAGCCTGCTGCTGATGGGTACGGCAGTGCTGCCGCTCCTGGCCCAGGACAATGGCGGCGTGGTGCGCCGCCGCACACCGGGAGGACGGAATGCCGAAAAAGACGAGACGGGAATGACCGAACGCATGAAGTCGTTCTATGAGGAACGGGAACCGTCGGATGCCAATATCGAGTGGATGAGGGTGATATACCGCTCCATCGACCTCACCGACGCCACCAACATGGCTCTATATTACCCCGAATTGCCCAACGAGGACGGGCAGAACCTGTTTTTTATAATAATGCGCCTGCTGGCCGACGGAAAGATTCCGGCATACGAATACCTCGACGGACGTGAACTCTTTACCGAGCAGTACCGCATCAACGTGAGCGAGATGCTCGACCGTTTCCACGTGCTTTACACCGAGGCCAAAGGCAGCACCGAGCGCAATCCGCGATACGCCATCGAGGAGAGCGACATCCCGGCAAACGAGGTGCTGAGCTATTACATAATCGAGCGCATGGAATTCGACCGCCTTGCAGGCAAGATGCGCAAAAGCGTCTCGGCCATTTGCCCGGTGCTGCACCGCACCGACGAGTTTGGCGGCGATGCAATACGCTACCCCATGTTCTGGGTGGAAATGAACGACCTGCGCCCATACATATCGCAGCAATACGTATTCACCGACAACGACAACAACCTTGCCCGCTACAGCATCGAAGACTTCTTCGTGATGGGTATGTACAAGGGCAGCATCTATAAAACCAAGAACCTGCGCAACCTGTCGATGGTGCAAATGTTCCCCGACCCCGAGGACTTGAAACGTGCGCAAGACAGCATCGAGAACCGCTTGCAGTCATTCGACCGCAACCTGTGGATTCCCTCGCGCGAGGAACTGCAAGCCCGTGCCGGAACAGGCGAAGGCGATGATGCCGACAGCGAAGAGGAAGAAGAAATAACCATACGCGACCGCGACGAAGATGCCGACGACGAGGCTGCCACCGTGAAGGAAGACAAGGAGGAGCCGAAGAAAGAGGCCAAGAACAAGCGTTCAAAACGGTCAAAGCCAAAAGGCTCGAATGTGAAGAAAGCCAAAGTATCGAACAGCGGTTCGGCTGTGCGCTCGGTGCGCCGCCGCAAACCATAAACACAATAAAACCATGTTGTTAACTACCACAAACATCGTGGAGGGAATGAAGATTACCGCCTACCACGGAATAGTGTCGGGAGAAACCATAATCGGTGCAAACGTCATACGCGACTTTTTTGCCAGCGTGCGCGACTTCATAGGCGGACGCTCGGGCGCATACGAAGAGGTGCTGCGCGAGGCCAAAGACACAGCCCTGCGCGAGATGGAAGCCAACGCCGCACATCTTGGCGCAAACGCAGTAATAGGCATCGACCTCGACTATGAGACTGTAGGCTCAAACGGCAGCATGCTCATGGTCACTTGCAGCGGCACAGCCGTCACGCTGTCGCCCATCTAAAACAAGTTCCCCAAATGACTCCCCCGTAGAGACGATGTGCACATCGTCTCTACAATAACAGCGACTGATTTGCAATGTATTACATAGCGAGGCGGTTGTGTGGGTATGTCATAATGCGCTATGGGCTGCTCCGCCGTCCATAGCGCATATCATTTCATTTTGATACACCATCATTATTTTACCCAACCATCTCTCGGGAAAACAGATTACCAGCCGAAGGCATGATGGTCGCTCATCCACAAGCCTTGTGCTTTAAGAACCTGCTCTATCACGTCGCGGCCACAGCCATATCCACCCATGCAGGGCGAAATGTAGCGAGCCACATCCTTCACCTCGGGAGCGGCATCGGCTGGAGCCACGGGCAGGCCCACGCACTGCATGGCCTCGATGTCGGGAATGTCGTCGCCCAAATAGGCCACTTGGCAGGGTTGCAAATCGTGCATCTTCATCCACTCCTTCAGCACCGGCACCTTTAGCGATGCCCCAAGGTATATGTCCTTGACACCAAGCCCGGCAAAGCGCACACGCACCCCCTCGCTGCGTCCACCCGAAATTATGGAAAAGTGGAACCCCCGTTTCACGGCAAGCTGTATGGCATACCCATCCTTGATGTTGACCATGCGCAACGGTTCGCCGCTTATGTGCATAGGTATCACCGATGGAGACAACACGCCGTCAACGTCGCAGGCAAAAGCCTTTACCTGGGTCAGGTCATAGTCAATTCTGCTCATGGCGTTTAATTATACTGTCCGACAATATTTTGTATATCGCAGCCTTCTCCTCGTCGAGCATGGCAATGTGCGAGTGCATCACATTCACATCGTGGCGCACCGCCGGCCCCGTCTGCGACTCGGCAGGAGGCAACAGCTTTAACTTGTCAACCGTGGTACTGATTAGCGGCAACATCACATCGAATGGCAACCCGGCCTCGCCAAGCACGTCGCCGGCAAGCGTCCACATGTGGTTGGCAAAATTGCAGGCAAACACGGCAGCTATGTGCAACCGCCTACGTTGGTCGCTCGTGGCGCGGAACACCCGTCGCGACAACTGCCGCGCAAGCCCTTCCACCATTACGGCAGTAGCCTCGCTCTCGGCCTCGATGAAAAACGGCACGTCGGCAAAGTCGGCGGCTATCTGCTTTGAGAACGATTGCATCGGGTAAAACACCCCGTATCGTTCACGCCGACCGGCAAACACCGTAACGGACGTGCTGCCCGACGTGTGCACCCACACAGCCCCGTTGTCGGGCACTGCCTCAACCACACCGGCAATGGCATCATCACTCACCGATATTATGTAGATGTCGGCATCGCGCACCACGCCGTCAAGCGAGTCGGAGGCACAAGCCCCGACGGTAGCTGCAAGTTCTCGGGCGTGGGGCAACGTGCGGCTATACACCTGCACCACCTCCACCCCGGCGGTAGCCAACGCCCTCACAAGGTTGGTGGCCACATTCCCGGCACCAATCATCACAGCTTTCATTCCTGCGGCCTCCATTTGCCTATGTGTACACGTTCCCACAGTATCTTCTCGGGATTAAACGGCTTGCGTTCCTCGTCTTTATGCCCCAACGTGACGATGCACAGCACCGGGATATAGGGCGGAATGTCGAGCAAGGCCCGCACATAATCCTCGGCAGGCTCGCCGTCGCCCGAGTAACGGTTGCGAATTTGTATCCAGCAACTGCCAAGCCCCAAGTCCTCGGCCTGCAATTGCATATAAGTGGCCGCAATGGCCGCATCCTCAATCCACACGTCGCTCACGCCCGGGTCGGCGCACACCACTATGGCAAGGCTGCACTTGCCTATCGGCGCGGCACCCTGCTCCTTGCAGTAACTAAGCAATTCAAGTTTCTTGCGGTCTTCAACCGTCACAAATTGCCACGGCTGCGACCGTTTCGACGACGGAGCCATCAATGCGGCCTCCAATATCAGTTGCACGTCGTCGGGTGAAATCTCCTCGGCTGTATATCGTCTTATGCTGTGCCTGCGCACCAGCAGTTCATGAAAATTTTCCATCAATTCTAAGAATAAGATACCAATACAAAATTACAACAAAACCCGAAAAAATTGCCCACATACCATATATTTTGTAATTTTGGAAAAAACAGAACATTTATGGAGAAAAGTACACCTACCGGCGACACGAGATACAAGATTCTATTCATCTGCCTGGGCAATATATGCCGCTCGCCGGCGGCACAGGGAATCATGGAACAGCTGATTGCCAGCCGCGGCCTGCAAGACCGCTTCCTTGTAGATTCGGCAGGGTTATATGGCGGACACAGCGGCAGCCTGCCCGACCAGCGGATGCGCGTCCATGCCCAAAGACGCGGCTACACGCTCACGCACCGCAGCCGCCAGATAACAGGCAGTGACTTGCAGACGTTTGACCTAATCGTGGTCATGGACCGCAGCAACCTCGAAGGGCTGCAACATCTAAAAGACCCCGTTGACCCACACAAAGTGGTGGAAATGGCAAGCTACCTGCGCTTTCACCCACGCAACCATTGCGTTCCCGACCCGTATTACGACGGTGCCGAGGGATTTGAGCTTGTGCTCGACTTGCTCGAAGATGCCTGCGAAGGGCTGCTTGATGAATTATGCAAAACTACCAAACAACACTAACAACACTCATGAAAAAATCATTAATAGCATTGGCTGCCGCACTGTCGGCATTACCGGTACCAATGGCAGCCGAAACAGCCCCGGTGGCTGTGAAATGGATAATGGGCGAGAATTTTGCCACACCGCGGCAATACAGCTCGCAATTCGTAGTGACCAACGTCACCGACAGCACACTGCACGGCAACTGGGGGCTGTATTACAACATATTTCCCAACGAAGTAACCGTAGAGGCTGGCAGCCCCGCGGCAGTGGAGGAGATAATACCCAACTACTATGTGCTGCGTCCCACGAGCAATTACGTGCCACTGGCACCTGGCGACTCGATGGTTATCAACATGATGATGCACGGCACATTCACATCACGCTCATTTGCCCCCGACGGTGGCCACTTTGCCTTTGACGGCAAAATGAGCGACCCCATACCCGTGGCAATAGCCATGCAGCCGCTCACTCACCCATCGCAGTGGAGCCTGCCGGGGCAGTTCGCCGACTATCCCGACGGCACGTATGTTTACAACCTGAATGAATCGGTAAATCCCGCCGGGGCGAAATTCAACGGCTCGGACTACGACATTTTCCCGACTCCGAAATCAATTGACCTCACAGGCGGCTCTGTCACACTCACCGATGCCGTGACCATAGAGGCAGCACAGGGAACGAGCCTTGCAGCAAGTTACCTGCGCGAAAAACTCGCCGCCGCCGGTATAAACGAGGGGCACAGCGACATTCTTATAAAACTTTCGCTTATGCCTGCCGGAAACACCAACAGCCCGGAATACTATGAACTGGCCGTAAATGCCGACGGCACAATCGACATAGCCGGAGCCTCGCCCGAAGGGCTGCTTAACGGCGTGAAGACCCTTGTGGCTGTCATAGAGACGAAATGGGCTCTGACCGACAAGGTGCTACCTTGCGTGAAAATAAGCGACTACCCCGACCTTGCATACCGCGGCGTGATGATTGACATTGCCCGCAACTTCACGCGGTGCGACGACCTGAAACGAATGATTGACCTGCTGGCATCATACAAAATCAACCGTTTCCAGTTCCACTTCTGCGACGACGAGGCTTGGCGGCTTGAAATACCGGGACTGCCCGAACTCACACAAGTAGGGTCGCGCAAAGGGCTTACGTTCAACGAAACCGATTTCTTGGTGCAGACCTACCGCGGTACCGGCAATCCCTACGACACCACTGGCACAGCCAACGGGTACTATACTCGCCGCCAATTCATCGACCTGCTGAAATATGCCGCGGCACGTGGCGTGAAGGTAATCCCCGAAATAGAAACTCCCGGACACTCGCGGGCAGCCATCGTGTCGATGAAACACCGCCATGCGCACTATGCCGCCATGGGCAACCTATCCGAGGCCGAACGCTACCTGCTGTGGGATGACCGCGACACGTCGGCCTACACTTCGGCACAAGGTTTCCACGACAACATATTGTGCATAGGCCAGGAAGGCACTTACCGTTTCCTTGAAAAGGTAATCGACGAGCTGGCTCTTATGTATGAAGAATCCGGGCTGCGGCTCGACATGCTGCACATAGGCGGCGACGAAGTGCCTGCCGGGGCATGGAAAGGCTCGCCTGTGGTACACGAGATGATGCGCCAGCAGGGCTACACCACAATAAACGAGGCACGCGAATACTTCATCGACCGCCTAACCGCTTACTTAGACGGCAAAGGCATAAAAGCCTCAGGCTGGCAAGAGGTGGCACTGCACCACAGCACCGAATACGATGATCGGGTGGCACGACGGTTTGGCGGCGTGAACGCATGGAGTACCGTGGGGAGCAGCAACGTGGTGACCTACACGCTTGCCAATGCAGGCTACCCTGTGATACTTAGCGGAGTGAACAATTTCTACTTCGACATGGTATATTCGCGCCACCAAGACGAAGACGGCCTGTCGTGGGGAGGTGCCACCGACGAGTTCACTTCGTGGCAGGCACAGCCATTCGACATATACCGCACTCGGTTCACCGACTACAATGGCCGCCCCATCGACCTTGCCCGGGCAGCCGAAGGCCGACCGCGGCTGGAACGTCCCGAAAACATAGTGGGCGTGCAGGGGCAAGTTTTTGCCGAGACTGTACGTGACTTCAATATGGTGCAGGCCTTCGTGTTCCCCAAGCTGTTCGGTCTTGCCGAACGTGGCTGGAACGCACGGCCCGAGTGGGGAGGACAGTACAAGAACCTATCACCGTTCTACGCAGCACGCTCGCAATACAACCTTAAAGTGGGACTACGCGAAATGCCGCGCATCTTCAACAAGAGAGTTAACTTCCGCATAGGCCAACCCGGGCTGAAAGTGGAGAACGGCATGCTGACAGCCAACACCCGTTACCCGGGCATGACAGTGCGATACACGCTCGACGGCAGCACCCCCACGCGCCACTCGCCGCAATGGACTGCCCCTGTACCGGTAGGCAACGCCAGTGTGGTAAAAGCACGCGCCTACTACCTTGGCAAGGAAAGCTCGGCCACATTCCTGTTCCTCAACGAATAACTCCGACGGCATAGACGACAACAATAAAAAAGCAATTCCGCACGCCATATATGTGCGGAATTGCTTTTTTGTTATTATGTATCAGATGATTATGCGCTTACTTGGCGGTGAGGATACCAAGTTCGGCAACGGTGATGAAGTCACGCTGTTCTATTTCGCGAGTCGATTCAAAACGGAAGTAGCGTGCGCTGCAAGGTTTGTCGAAAGCCACCTTCTGCAACACCGTATTGTGCATGATGTTGCCAAACTCGGCATTCTTCTTCACCTGCGTCCACTTCTTGCCATCGACACTCACGTAGAAGTTGTAATAGTAAACCGTGCCGGCCTTGCCGTCGTTTTCGGTAGGCAGGTAGGCAAAACCTGTGATGCCGTCAACCACCTTGCCCATATCCACTTCTATCATGGGCTTTTTGCCCTGGCCACTGCGCCACACTGTGGTTATGTCGCCATCGATGGCCGCCTTTGCGCCGGTAACGCCGCCTGTCGCCCCGTTGACAGTCCACTTGTCAACTTGCACATCGCTCACGACCTGACCTTCGGGCATAGCCGAAAGCTCTTCTACGCAATAAGCCGAAATCTTCTTGATATTGGCCGTGTTGCGCGATTGATTAACCACCAACTTCAAGGCCGTTGCCTCAACTGCCGGGAAACGGAGCATACGCTTGTAGCCGATTGTGGAGCCGCTGCCCACTTCAACCCAGTTGCCATCGACCATTGCCGACACGGTGAACGATTCCACGCGCTGCCCCTTGGCAATGTCTTCCTGCAATGTTACGGAATTTACCTTGGTGGCTTGCGGCAACTGGCACACTAATTCGCCGCCCTGCTCAACCTGCGCAGGCGTGAACGCAGTTGCCAGCAGGTCGTTGGCAAAATTACGGGTGATGTACTCGTTGAGTTCCTTGATGCGCTGCACGTCGATGTCGCAAAGCAATCCGTCGGTAGTGGGCGGAATGTTGAGCAGCAGCACCGAGTTGCGGCCAACCGACTCATAATATATGTCAACCAGCTTGGCAAGCGACTTCACATCGCTGTCCTGCTCGGGGTGATAGAACCATCCCGGACGTATCGATACGTCCACTTCCGACGGATACCAGAACATCTCGCCAGCCTTGGCAACAAGGTCGCGGCTGCCCAAGTCGTCGCCCGTCTCCTTCAAGCCAAGAACCTGCTTGATGGAATCGGCACTGGCATAACCACCTGGAGGCAGCACAGTGGCACTCCACTCGCATTCGCGGCCGAGTCCCTTTTCGTTGCCCACCCAGCGCACGTCGTCGCCCATGATTGCCGTAACGGCATTGGGCTGCAACTTGTGGATAACGTCGTAATAGCGTGCCCAGTCATACACCTGCTGCTTGCCATTGGGGCCTTCGGCACAAGCACCATCGAACCACACCTCGTGTACCTCGCCATAGTTGGTGAGCAGCTCGGTTAGCTGTTCCACGAAGAAATCATTGTAGGCCGGCGAATCGCCATAGCACTCGGCATTGCGGTCCCATGGCGAAAGGTAAACGCCGAATTTCATGCCATACTTGTCGCAAGCCTCGCGCAGCTCCTTCACCACGTCGCCCTTGCCATCACGCCACGGCGACGATGCCACCGAGTGCTTAGTGGTCTTGGTGGGCCACAGGCAGAAACCGTCGTGGTGCTTGGCCGTGATGATGACGAGCTTGAAACCGCCATCCTTCAATGCCTTCACCCACTGGTCGGCATCGAGCTTTTCGGGATTGAAAATTGCGGGATCCTCGGTACCGTCGCCCCACTCGCGTCCGGTAAACGTGTTGATACCGAAGTGCAGGAACGCCGTCATTTCAAGCTCCTGCCATGCAAGCTGGCGAGCCGACGGCACAAGGCGCGAGGCCATGTCAATCTTCTGCTCGGTGGTGGCACCGTCGGGGAAGACCACGTGTTTCTCGTAATAGGTTTCATTGCTGCCGCACGAAGTGACCGTTAACAACGCGCAACCTGCAAGCAATGAGGCCATACTGTTTTTTAAAGCCATCATAGTTATTGTTTTATAGGGGTTAATGTAAACTCAAATTCGTATGGCTCGATGGGCAACAGGTACTTGTCGAGTACACCCGGGCCGCAAGTGGCCGTGCCCACACCGGTTTGAGCGGCATCGACGTGAACCGTCACCGTGCCCTCGTCGCTGAGGTCGTTGAGATGCTTGGCGGCATCTATCATCTTGTCGGTGTAAGGCAAAGCCGCAAACTGGAACGGCTTTCCGCTCGTCACCTTCAAGCCCTCGCCGTCACCATTACAGAACGATGCCCAACGGGTATCAATATGGTTGCCGCAAGCCTCGGGAACCATGTAAGTGTGGAACATTTCGGCAGGAGTGGTGTGATATATGCCTATCATGCCGGCAGGACGATCCACATAGTTTTCATGCTCACCGCGGCCAAGGTATGAAACCCTGCGGGCCACCGAGGCTGCCATGTCGAAAGTCAATCCCACGCGAGGCATCGACTTGATAATGGCCGTGTCGGGCACAAATCGGGTATCCACGTCAATCATGCCCTTTTTGTCGATGGTGTAAACAAATCGTGCCGTGCCTATAGTTTGCCCTTTGGCGTTCACAAGGTCAACATCGGCCTCAAAGCCATTGCTCTTAAACTTATGCGAGGTTACGCGCTGCGTGTAATTGTCGAGTCCGGTAGCCTGCCACAATTTCAGGCCGTTCTTGTCTTTTATGTCGTTTTCGGTGGCCGGACGGTAGAGCGACAACAGTACCGGCGACGCAAGCAATTCAGTGCCATTATACATATAAGATGTCAGAGCACCTGTTTCGGTAGAGAATGTTGCCGTCACGCGGTCGTTGGCTATGGTGTTGCCGTCATGTTTCAACGACTTGCCTTGAGGCAGGGTGTTTTCGGCCTTGTAGTTCTTGTTGGCTGTGATTACAAATTGGTTGTAGGCCATCACGTCGTCGGTCGAGACAAACCGCGTGGCCGCATTGGGAGTCCATTCAAGGTTAAGATAAGCCTCGCGGATGTTCTTCGGCATTTTCACCTTGCCGATGGTCACATCCACCGTCTGGTGCGGCTCGCAAGCCACTTGCTTGGTACCCGAGGTTACCACCTCGCCATTATCGCCTACGATGCTCCAGTGCAGCGTGTAGGCATCAAGGTTGGTGAAGTCGTGCCAGTTCTTAACAGTCACGGTGAGGTCTTTCTCGTTCTTCATCGTGGACTTTATATACTGGTAAACGCGCTTTGCCTCGTAGTAATGAGGACGCGGACCGCGGTAAGCGTCAACAAGCCCGTTGCCGCTAAAGCTGCCAAACGACGGAACGCCCTCGGGGCCGAAGTCGCCACCGTATGCCCAGTACCACTTGCCATTTTCGTCGATGCGGCGGAACGACTGGTCAACCCAGTCCCATATACAACCGCCTTGCGCCATCGGCTCCGACTCAAACACTTCCCAATAGTCTTGCAATCCGCCGCAGCTGTTGCCCATGGCGTGGCAATATTCGCACAATATGAACGGACGGTAAATATCGGGCTTGGCAAGATATGCCTTTATTTCCTCGATGCTACGGTACATTCGGCAATAGATGTCGGTGTTGAAGTTCTCCTCGGCACGTTCATACTGCACGGGACGGTTGGTCTCCTGCGATTTCAGCCAGCGGTAAGTGGCCTCGAAGTTTGGCCCGTTGCCGGCCTCGTTGCCGAGCGACAATATGGTCACCGACGGGTGGTTCTTGGTGCGGGCATACATGCGCTTGGTGCGGTCCATGTGCGCGGTCAACCAAGTGGTGTCCTTGGCAAGAGTGGCGGGGCCGTAACCCATTCCGTGCGATTCAATGTTGGCCTCGTCGATTACGTAAAGCCCATACTTGTCGCACAGGTAGTACCAATAAATATTGTTGGGATAGTGCGCGCAACGCACTGTGTTGATATTGGCCTGCTTTATCAGCTCTATATCCTTGAGCATAAGCTCCTTGGTGACAGTGCGACCCTGCTGCGAAAATTCATGGCGGTTAACGCCCTTCACAAGCACTGGCACGCCGTTGATGCACAGGCGGCCATCCTTTATCTCCGATGTCTTGAAACCCACATGGCACCCGGTGGTGTGCGACACCTTGCCGCTGCCGTCGTAGAGATTGAGCACAAGTGTGTAGAGATTGGGGTGCTCGGCACTCCAAGCCTTCACACCGGGCAACGTCTTGCTGAAGTTGACCTTGCCGCCCGCGGTCATTTGCTTGCCCTGTGCAACAACCTTTCCGGCATCGTCGCGCAGCTCGTAACCCACTTGCGCATCGCCGCCGTCAACAGCCACGTCAATCGACAGTTCGCCGTCCTTATAAGCCTTCTTGTCGAGCGGCGACACCACTTTGTAGTCCTGAATGTAAGTCTTGGGGGTGCTATACAGGTACACATCTTTCTCAATACCGCTCAACCGCCACATATCCTGGCATTCGAGATACGCACCCGCGCTCCAGCGGTACACCTCCACGGCAAGCACATTTTCACCCTCTACCACCTTATCGGTTATATCCCATTCGGCAGCAGTCTTGGAACCCTGATTGTAGCCCAGCAGCTCGCCATTGAGCCACACATAGAAGAACGACACCGTGCCTTCCATGCAAAGCACTATGCGGCGGCCGTCCCACCCCTCGGGTACACGGAATGTGCGGCGGTAAGAACCCACTTCGTTGGTTTCAGTGGGAACAAGAGGCGGATTTTTCTTGAAATTAAAGAACGGCTCGTCAAATTCATAAGTCTCGTTGACATAAATAGGAATTCCATAACCTTGCAATTCCCAGTTGCCGGGCACTTTTATGTCGTTCCAGTTACCGACATAATAGTCGGGTTGGTAAAAATCCACAGGACGATTGTCCACGCCTCGCACCCAGTTGAACTTCCATGTGCCGTTAAGGCTCATGTAATAGGGTGAACTTTCATAGTCAAAATTGTCGATAGCCTCCACGTCGCCTTCGCGGTAGGGCCACACATAGGAGTGCGGTTCTATCTTGTTCAGCCCTATGGCATATTGGCTCTGCCATTCGGGCAAATCTTGCGCGGCAACAGCGGGCAACGCCGCAAACAGTAATCCCAATATATTTATCGTTCGTAGTTTCATTATTAGTATATTAAAAAATAGACATTAAAATAATTAATTCGATCAGAAATCAATAGTATAACTAGTTTCCAAAGAATATTTGCTTTTCCCTCGATCCTCGCCTTTTATTACAAACGGTTCCTTATCCTTGCTTACAGACAAACGTACATAAGAATCGCTTATGTTATTGATTGTACCTTTCGCATTTACCTTGATAGAAAATGTTGTATTTTTAGTAAAAGGTCCATAAGTACCGTCCCATTTTGATGACGGAACGGTTATAGTCTGCATCCCTTCATCCGATAAATACGTTATTTCCATATTCGGTCGCCCATATCCTGAGGCAAAAGCCATAGAAACTTCGTATTTAACGTAATACCGTGAATTTTCCTCCATTTGTGATATTACATCATCGTCATCAGATGAACATCCAAACAAGAGAAAGGACACGGCCATTAACAGAAACACAAATCTCGCTTTCATAATATAGCATATCTTGTTATTCCACTATCACTTCGTCGAAATAGACCCAGGTGTCCTGGCCCTCCTTGAAGTCTCCTTTGGGGCATTTGCCGGGATTGGTAAATTCCACTTTCACATACCTGGCCGAGGCCGAAAGGCCGTCGAACACGGCATCCTCGATAGCCGTGCGTGTGCGGAACACCTCCTCGTGGGAATATGCCTTAGTGGCAAGCGGCTTGAACGTCTTGTTGTCACTTGACACCGACAGTTTTATTTCGGCCGGAATGTGCACACCCATACTTGAATTGTTGATGCAACCAAGCACAATGCGCTTTATCGACGTGCGTTTGCCCAGGTCGAGGACAAACGAGCCGTCCTTGGCATACCAGCCTGCCCACTCAAAGTCGGAATGGCGGTCGCTGCCGCGCAGGCCGTTGGTAAGCACATAATCGTTGGCAACATTGCTCGTCACCTCGCGGCCGGTTGCCTTGTTGAAAGCAACATCGAGTGTCAACACTTGTCCCATTTGCTCACCGCCGCGGAAGGTTACAGCCTTCACCACAGTCGCTTTTTTCACCTTGAACGGTTCTTTATACAACTTCGACTTTGCTACAGGGTCGGTACCGTCGGTGGTGTAACGTATTTCCACATCGGGGCGTATGCACGACATTTCCACCTGTACCTTGCCGTCACCCACAGGTGTCAGCTTATGGTCAATGTTGTACATCGAGCGTGCATATTCGATACCCATTGCCTGCAAATGTGGCAACACGGCATCGGCACGATGCAAAAATCCCTGCCAGTCCTTCTCGCCACGGCTGCACCAAGCCACCTCGGCTGCGGCAAGCAGGCGCGGGAAAAGCTGGTGGTGCACATCGGCTTCCGAGCGGCAAAATTCTGTCCACATCGAGGCTTGCACTCCCATCAGCAAGTCGGCATACTCCGGTTTCCAATTTTGGCGAATAGGTTCGTATTCATACACATCTTTAAGCGTGATGTTTCCAAAATAAGTATAAGGCTCGAACCATTGCGGGCCCTGGTAACGAATGAAATACAGCACCCGTGCCGGAGTCATGATGAACTTGTGGCCCTGTGCGGCAGCCTTGGTAGCAGCCTCGCCGAAACCACGCCAGCCGTAAATCACCATCCCCTCGGGCAACTCATGGTTGGTGAGTTCATCCCAACCCATAGGAATCTTGCCCTTACTGCGCACGTAGTCGCTCATGCGCTTCATGAAATAGCCTTGCATATCTTCGAGATTATCGATATGTTCGGCTTCCATGCGAGCCTTGCATCGCGGGCAAATCCCCCAATAGGTCTTGACAGCCTCGTCGCCGCCAAGGTGCATATACTTCGACGGGAAAAGAGCCATCACCTCATCAAGCACATTTTGCAAGAATGCAAACACGCTGTCGTTGCCTGCGCAATATATGATTTGCGTATTTTTGCCGCCCCCGCCGGGCAACACTGTGATAGGCTTATCGACCACCGGGCAGGCAAGTTCGGGATAAGCAGCGAGCGACGATGATGTGTGGGCTGGCATCTCAATCTCGGGGATAACCTCGATTTGCCTGTCGGCGGCGTATGCCACTATCTCGCGAATGTCGCCTTGCGTGTAAAATCCGCCTTCATTTGGCACTTCGCCCGGACGCTGGTTGGGTCGAGCCGGGAACACCTCGTCGCGGTGCATGCGCCATGCACCCACCTGCATGAGCTTGGGATAGCGTTTTATTTCGATGCGCCAACCTGTGTCATCGACAAGGTGCAGGTGCAACTTATTGATTTTTAGCATTGCAGCAATGTCGATTAACTTCAGTAGCTCGTTCTTGGGCATGAAATAGCGCGCCACATCGACCATAAGGCTGCGATAGCCGAACCGCGGGCTGTCCTCGACCTGCATAACAGGTACTTGCCAACGAGTGCCGGGTGCGTACTCGCTACCGTCAATTGCGGCAGGGAGCAGCTGGCGCAGCGTCTGCAAGGCATAGAAGAAACCGGCAGTGTCGGCGGCCTTGATGCTGATGCCGCCCGTCGAAACGTCGAGCTTGTACCCCTCGGCAGGCAGTGTGGCATCGGTGGCAAACACCACATCGCCGTCGCCACCTATCTCAATGGCAGGCACGAACCCCGCACTTTCGCCAAACCGGCTTGTGAACAACCGGGCCACATCTAACTGCTCCACATTCTCGACGGCAAACTTGGTGCTGCCGTCAAACTCAAAATAGCCCTCGCCCTCGGTCACCAAGGCCGGTGCCGGGATAACAGGCAATGCCGCAGCCCATGAAAACAGGCTGCAGCACACTGCGACTGCAAACGTCGTTATTAACTGGCGTTTCATCTTTCCTCTTTAAATCTCTTCGTTTATCGGATATTTTTCAAGTATCGGGTCGGCATACTGCACTTGCAGGCGTTTAAGCTCCTTCATCATTTCCTTGGTGACCTCCTCGGTGCCGGGCTGACCGTAGATGTTGTTCATCTCGTGCGGGTCGGCTTGCAAGTCGTAGAGTTCCCATGCGTCGATGTCGTTATAGAAGTGTATGAGCTTATAGCGGTCGGTACGCACGCCATAGTGACGCTTCACCATGTGCTCGGCCGGGTATTCATAGAAGTGGTAGTAAAGCGACTTGCGCCAGTCGGCAGGTTGCTCGCCTTTCAACAGCGGAACAAGCGATACACCTTGAATATCTTCGGGTATCGGGGCACCGGCCAGTTCAAGGAACGTCGGGGCATAGTCGATGTTCTGAACCATTTGCGGTATGTCGCCGCGCTTGTCAAATCCCTTCGGGAGGCGCATGATCAGCGGCGTGTGCATCGATTCTTCATACATGAAACGCTTGTCAAACCAACCGTGCTCTCCCATATAGAAACCTTGGTCGGAAGTATAAACCACGAGCGTATTGTCAAGCATACCTTTTTCTTCAAGATAATCAAGTACACGACCCACATTGTCGTCGAGCGACTTCACCACCTTGCTGTAATCACGCATATAACGCTGGTATTTCCACTCGGCGAGTTCCTTGCCGGTCAACTTCTTGGCATAGAATTCGGCGGCAATTGAATCATAGAAAGCATCGAATGCCTTGCGGTCGGCAGCGTCCATGCGGCCTACATATTTCTCATAAGTTTCCTTCAAGCGCGAAGTCTTGCTCTTGCCGTCCATCTTCAAGTCGTAAATAAGGTCCATATCCTTATATATGCTCATTTCCTGGGCAGCTGCGGCAAGGCGGCCTTCATAATTGTCATAGAAATTCTCGGGCAGGGCAAACGTGCTGTCTTCATACTCATGCAAGTATTTTATCTCGGGCAGCCAGTTGCGATGTATCGCCTTGTGGTGGATAAAGAGGCAGAACGGTTTGGACTTGTCACGCCCGTTCTCCATCCAGTTGATACTCATGTCCGATATTATGTTTGTCAGGTACCCATGCTTCTGTATGGTGTCATTGTCCATGGTTATGAAATCGGGATTATAATAATCGCCCTGGCCGGGAACTATTTCCCAATAATCGAAACCTGTGGGCAGGCTCTCCAAGTGCCATTTGCCGATGATTGCAGTTTGGTAACCGGCCTGTTGCAACAGCTTGGGCATGGTCTGCTGCGAACCGTCGAATACGCACGTGGTATTATCGGTGAAACCATTGGCGTGGCTGTGCTTGCCGGTAATCATGCAGGCACGGCTCGGGCCACTGAGCGAGTTGGCAACGAAACTGTTGGTGAAGCGCACACCGTCGCGAGCAATGCGGTCGAGATTGGGGGTTTGTACAAACCGGCTGCCATAGCAACTCATCATTTGCGCCGTGTGGTCGTCGGTCATGATATAAACTATGTTCAACGGTTTTGTTTCTTGCTTGGCTTGCTGGCACGATGCCAATCCGGCCAAAGCACCGGCACCCAATACTGTGTAAAGGGCTGTTGATTTGAATTGACGCATAATTAAATGTTAAGGTCGTTAATGTGTTATTATAAAAAACAGACACGCATTGCACAAATATACTGATTTTTTTGTGCAACCCGTGCCTGTTAATTGTTTATTAATACAATACGATTAAATGTTTTATGTTATTTAACCATTTAGTCGCAGTCGTAACTGTAATCGGCAATACCGTCGGTGTTGGTAGGCCAGCCCGGGTTCTGGTAAAGTGTCGATTGCCCGTTCTCGGTTGCAAGCTGGAACTCTGCGATAGGTATCGGCTCAAGGTAGTGGGGCTTGGGGAAATTATAACCGGTGCTGTAAGTCACAAGCGTAGATGTGATTTGCAACGGGCGCAGGTATTCGCTCAACCCGCGCGACGAAACCGTTACACCTTCTTCAAGGTTTTCGTCTTCTTCTTCCCACAATTTATACATCTCGGTCCACAGGTTGATGCCTTCTACCCAGTAATTGCGCATATTGTCGAGCGAACGCCAACGCTTGAGGTCGTCGAGGCGCATACCCTCGGCATAAAATTCGCAACGGCGTTCACGGCGAATGTTGTACAACGTCTTGTCAACCTGCACCCCTTTCGAGTACACTGCCAGGTCGTTCTCCTTCGACAGGTCGGTTTGGGCTATGGTCTTGTTGTAGTCGTCGTCAACACCGGCACGGCGACGGAGCTTGCGCCAATAAGCGTCGCAGTTCCCGCCCAGGTTGCCATACCTTTCATAATAGGCTTCAAGGTAGGTGAGCATGGCCTCGGCCGAACGGAATATAGGATTGGCGGTGGTACCCTGCCCCGAAACCTGCTGTTCGGGGTCTTCGCTCATCCACTTCTTCATTTCATAGCCAGTGGTGCTGCGTTCGTTGCCCGACTGGGTGATGTGCGACAACAAGATGGTGTCGTTTTCAAACACTACGCCAGTAATGGGGTCGGCCTCTCCTGCCACATAGCTACCGGTCACCTTCACGGCAAGGCGCTTGTCGCGGTCGCGCATCTCGGCTTTCATCTGTACGTCGCCGCCATAATTTGGGTCGGCATAAATTGGCAAGCCGCTGGTCATCAAGAACGAATTCACAAGCGAACGGGTGAGTCCCGTACCGGCACCCGTACGAGCCAAATATTGGCCTACGCTGTGGTAAAGCACACCCGAAAGATAGAAGCGGGCAAGTATAACTTCACCATTGTCGGCGGTGAACGCAGTGCGGTCGTTGACAAACAAGGGCAAGTATTCATCGCTCAATTCAGGACGGCTTTGAACGACAGCCTCCGATGCCTTGATGGCAACGTCAAGGAAATAATTCACTTCATCCTCGGCTGAACCGGCCTTGAACGAGAAATCGGGATACATGGCATGGCCCACCCACTTGCTGTTGCCCGGCACAAATGCAGTACCTGCATGGTAGCGCTCCCATGTGCCTTCGTAAAGAGCCACACGGGCCATGAGCATCATGGCAGCGTCCTTGCACAAACGGCCGTCTTGCGGAGGGTCGGCAAGCATGAGCGAGTCGGCAATCTCAAGGTCACGGATTATGAAACGTGCAACCTCGTTACGCGGCTGGCGGCGTGTGGCCTCGGAAAGTTCGGCCTGATCATCGCTCTGCATTGTGGTGAGGATGGGTACATCGCCGAAGTTACGCAGCAGGCGGAAGTGTTCCCAGGCGCGGAAGAAATAGCCTTCACCCAAATAATGGTTGATATACTCCTCAGATCCGGTTATGCCGCCGCCACCGTTAAGCTGAAAATTAACACGGTTGATGAAGTAATTGATGCCACGCAAATTGTCGAAGTTCCATTCCGACTCCGATTGCTCAACGGTGCGCTTCTCGCCCTCATAGAACAGGTTGTCGGGAGCCGTGCCTATCTGGTTGTCGCTGGTGTTGTCTTCGTCATAGATACCGCCCACCCAAGTCTCGTTTTTGGGCAGTATGTTGTCGTAAAATTCATTGGTTGCCATTTGCAAGTCGGTTTCCGACACGTAAAACGCCACTTCGCTACCAAAGTCAATCGGCTCCCTGTCAAGGAAATCAGAGCAAGACGCAAGCGAGAGCATTGCCAATGAAATTCCTGTTATATATATTTTTTTATTCATTTCGTGTATTTATTAATGTGTTAAGTGACATTAGAATGTTAACTCAAGGCCCACCGACCATGTGCGGTATTGCGGATAAGTCTTACCTGCACCATATTCTCCGGTTGCCGACCCAATTGCTTCGGGGTCGTAAATCATCAAATTGGTGAATGTGAACAGGTTCTCGGCCGACACATACAAGCGTGCATGGTCGATATATTTCGACAGCTTGGCAGTCTTGGGCAATGTGAAACCTATCTGCAAGTTCTTCAAGCGCAAGTAAGAAGCATCTTGCAAGAAGCGGTCGCTCACCTGCTTATTGTTCATGTCACCGCGCAGACGACCATAATACGGGTCTTCGTAATTTGCACCGAGTGCCGAACCTGCATAGCGGAAGTAATCCAAGTGGTCAACGTAAAGCGAACGCTGGTAGTTGCCGTTGCCAAAGCCGAAGAATGTAGCCGAGTTTTCAAAGAACACATCACGCTTGCCCACACCCTGGAAATAAGCACGGAAGTCGATCCACTTCCACGATGCTTCGAGAGTGAAGCTGTAGGCGAAACGCGGAGTGGAATTACCTATCTTCTCCCAGTCGCCGTGGTCGGTAATGGTTCCCGCGCCATTGTCAACCTTGCCGTCGCCATTAACATCCACATACATAACGTCGCCGCCGCCCCAGTTCGAGCCAAGCGATGTCTGGTTGGCCTTGGACAAGTGTTCCTGCATCTCCTTGTCGCTCTTGGCTATGCCTTTCACGCGGTAGCCCCATATTTCGCCAAGTTCTTTGCCCTCGTAATATGCCTCGGCACCGGCATCGCCGCGCAAGCGGCCTGTGGGCGAGTCATACTTGGTAACAATCGACTTGTAATCGCTCAAGCTTGCCGAGATGCCATAGCTCCAGTCGGCGCCGATGCGGTCGCGCCACGAGAATTCCACTTCCCAGCCGCGAGTGCGCAACTCGGCATTGTTGGTACGCGGAGCGTCGCCGCCATACACTGCCGACAAGGCAAGTGCCGGGCCTATCATGTCCTTGGTCGTGCGCTGGTACCAGTCAAACGAGGCATTGAAACGGTTGCTGAACATACCCAGGTCAACACCCACGCCGGCATTCTCGATGGTTTCCCACGTCAACGATGTGGAATATGGGTCGAATACGGGCAACACGCCAGCCTGTGCGCCACCCAGGATTATGGTACCAAGCGATGTGGCCATTTGCTGGTAATAGGGGTAGAACGATGTGGTGTTCTGGTTGCCGAGTTGGCCATAAGAACCGCGCAACTTGAAGTATTCGAGCTTGATGCCCTGGCGGATAGGTTCAAAGAAACTTTCGTTGGCCACGTTCCAACCTGCCGATACCGACGGGAACAAGCCCCAGCGCTGGTTGCTCGGGAAACGCGATGCACCGTCGTAACGCAAGTTGACTTCAAGCATATAACGGTCGTCGAATGTGTAGTTTACACGACCGAAGAAACCAAGGTTGGCCCATTCGCCCTTGTCTTCCGAAACAAGTATGTTGCTCGATGTGGGATTGATAAACGGAATATCATCAAGCAATATGTCCTTGGTTGCCATACGGATGGTTTCATTGTAATAATACTCGGTCTGCATACCCAGCAACGCCTTGAAATAATGCTTTTCGTTGAACGTCTTTTCAAAGTCGGTGTAAACATTGCTTTGGAAATAGTTCACATGGCCCTTGTAGCGCATATAGGTAGATTCGCCCGGACCCGGCTGGATGCGGAACGTGCCGTCGGCATTAGTCTCGAACCTGGCAAGCACGCCTTCGAGCGGCGAATAATATTCCGAGCTACCGTCGGGTTTCACGTATGACAACTTGGCAAAGTTTTGGTCGCCTGTCTTGTTTTCGATACGGCTGTTAAGGTCAACATATATCTTCCAACCCTTTATCGGTTCAATGGTAAGGTTGGCCTGGTTGTAGAGCAACAGGTTGCGGTCGCCCTGGCGGCCACCATCCTGCAAGTTGTTGATCATCGATTCCTTGTTATACGAACCGTCGGGCATATAGATAGGCATCAACGGGCTTCGACGGCCAAGGTTGTGGAAGAAGAGGGCGTTGAGTGCCGACGGCTTCTCGTTGTCGGTCGATACCAAGCGGCTGCTCCAGTTGAACGACACATAATCATTGAACTTCACACCCACCTTGCCGCTCAATGCCAAACGCTCGAATTTTTCATCGGCATAGTTGAACAAACCGGTTTGTCCCAGGTAGTTGCCCGAGAAGTAATATGTCACCTTGTCACCACCGCCGCTCACGCTCACATTGTGCTCGTGCGAAACGGCCACGTCTTTCAGGAATGTGTCATACCAGTCGGTGTTGCCATACGACTGCTGGCCGAATGCCCAGTCGTCGCCGTTCAGGTTAGGCTCGATGCCATAGGGCAACTCGCCGCGCTGGTACGCCAAAATCTTGTTCAATTGCGACTGGCTGAATTGAGCCACGCCACCTGTGTTGATGAATGCGTCGTTAACCATCAGCGCATAAGTATATGAGTCAACCGGCTTTGGAACCGATATAGGCTGCTGCATACGTATATTGCCGGTATAGTTGATGCGCAAGCCGCGTTCACCCGACTTGGTCGTAACCAGGATCACACCGAAAGGTGCACGCGAACCGTAAATCGAAGCTGCTGCTGCATCTTTCAACACCGATATGTTTTCGATATCATTGGGGTTGATTGAAGAAAGGTCACCTTCCATACCATCGATAAGCACGAGCGGAGCCGAGTTTGACCCTTCACCAATCGAGCCGACACCACGAATGTTGATCTGCATCTCTTGCCCCAAACCACCACCTTGGTCGTTGGTAATGTTAAGACCGGCAACCACACCTTGCAAGCCTTGCACGGCATTCGAGATAGGACGGCTTTCAAGCGCCTTGTTGTCGATAGTCTTAACGGCACCGGTGGCATTCACCTTCTTCTGCGTGCCGAAACCCACTATCACCACTTCGTCCATCATTTGCGTGGCCGGTTCCATTTTTATGTTAAATTGGCGTTGGTCCCCCACTTTTATTTCCTGCTCGTTATATCCGATAAAGGAGATTACTATCACACTGTTCTCATTGGGAACCGTGAGAGTGAACTTGCCATCGAGGTCAGTGGCAACACCACCCTTTTCGCCTTTCACGATGACGCTTGCGCCCGGCAGCCCGAAATCGCTCTCATCGACCACCGTTCCGCTCACCGTTATCTGTGCCACAGCCGACACACTTACCAACAGTGAGGCTATTATCATTAAAATCTTATTCATTACTTATTAGTTCTTACGAGTTTTTCACTTTAAGTTGATTAATTGCTCTTACCTAATTGACCAAACGGTATTTCATAGATAACGGCACTATCTGAAGTTAGAATTTGCTGCACCTGTACATTAGTCCTGGCATTTGCCGATGTGTTTTCAATAACTGTAGCCGTGAAATCACCATCGCCACCACCGGTATTTGTCAAAACAGTGTACCACCGTCGTCCTGTAGCTACAGGCTGTGCGGCAGTCCAACGAGCATTGCTGGTAATTGAAACTACAATAGTGTCGGCAGCAGCAGCTAAATTCACTTGTTCCAATCGAACAAAATGACATACACCATCTTCATACCACAGTGTATCATCAGTAATCTCCGCAACCGTTCCATCGGCTGCAAAGGTCGTGTCCTTCTTGATGTTATAGCGCACTATCGTCGAATCGAATTCTTGCGCCACAACTACCTCATACTCATTACCAAGTGCCGATGTTATCCCGGTAATGCCAATCGATCCCCTGATGCTGTAATCTCCCGGATTATCGGGTTCGTCGTCGCACGAAGCAAAACCGACGCTCAGCAACAGTCCTCCAAGAATTAAATAAAACAGTTTTCTCATAAATTTTTTGGGTAATTAGGAATTCCCCACCCATCCACCTTTTGAAAGGAAAATGGGTGGAGCATTCGTTATTGATTTAGTTTGTAATAAAAAAAGTTATTCATTTGTTATATCAATATGTGTGTGAGTGCATCGATATTTGCTGTTGTCAAGATCATGGGTCAAAAAATGTAATTTGTTTTCTTGTGGAGATGCAACGTTTCTCATCTCTGACAATACCTGCATTCACAATCTTGAGACACTCACATTACATCGCAATTCCGCGCCGATGTGATTACCTCCTTACAAGCCGACCGGTATAGGTATGCCCCTGGCGAGTAAGCACGGTAACGAAGTAAACACCGGCATCAAAGCCATCAACATTAAGAGCGGTCTCGGCTGTTTCGCGCTGCAACTTGCACACCCCTTGGGCATCATACACGCTCACACGGTATGCTTCTTCTCCTTCGGGCACGGCAAGCGTCACATTACCATCGAGTGCCGGGTTGGGATAAATGTCGATTGTGGCATTGCGGCGAGCCTGCTCGTCACGTTTTAGCAGTTTCATTCCAGTGGGGCCATCGGGATAAACATCAACGTGCGTTACAAGCGTATCAACATTGCTATTTATAGCAAAACTTGAGGCCTTAACAAGACTATACTTATGATTAGTCGCAACATCATTACCCATATCCCAATAGAAGATCCCTTTCAAATCGTTATCGCGAACAAACTTACTACGTTCATACGTTTGGTTAAATCCCGTAAAATAGCGCATGTAAGTTCCATCAAAACCTTCGTTTTGGTCAGGAGTATAATCTCCTTCAAGCAAACTATCACGCACACCAATAGTAGCTGTCTTCCTCACTCCATCAAGGTAACCACCGGAAGTAGTACAAGCATAAGAAAGTACCATTTTTCCCTTCGGATAGCCCTGTCTGAGGAACATATCATAAGCTTCCTTATAAGAATTCAAGGTAAACAAGCCTTTATCAGGACCATATATTTGGAACGTAAAGAAGTCACAATTATCCATATATTTCTTATCAAAAGCATACGATACTTTATGAGGCGAAACGGCTAATATCTTGTCGGCAGGCAACACTGCTTTAATCTCATCGAGCAGCAGTCCATAATTGTTAAAACAATCTGTACTATAACACCATTCAAAGTCAAGTTCCACTCCATCGAATTCTTTGGAAATTTCAGCAAGGTCGGCGGCAAATATCTTGCGTTTTTCAGCACTTGCAAAAGTCTGCTCCCAGTTAGTGTGACTACGCACTGCCATACGTATAGTGTACCCCCTATGGTTATCGTATGCACTACGCATCAATGCCAAAAAATGCTTATATGAGTAATAGTCATAACCGGGATTTTCATCATCATCGTACTTCCAATATCCTCCGGCCGTTAACATATTAGCAGTCGTAAGCGTAATGCCAAATCCGGGCATCGGACATCCATTATTGCCATAGCCATATATCGTATTGCGATCGAATGCTTTATGCCATATTGCAGTTTCATCGAATTTACCTTTGAAATTTTCACCAATAACAGCATCCACACCACTCACGCCAGCCGGGATATAACTTACAGCTTTATCGCCACACTCTCCGGAAACTCCAAAAGATTGCATCCCATTCACAATGTAAATGAAAGTACGCTCCACCATACTGTCATCTTGCAAATTGGTAGCGACAGCGAAGTGTATCCATTCCTTAGTATTCATCTTTGTAGGTGTTGTAGGATGCATCGGGAAATCACGTCCATTTATGCGTACTATAATTTGCCCGTCCTCACCAGGAGCATCGCCAAGACGGATGGATACCCCATTAAGGTGATCTTCTGTCTCTTTTTTAAATATATAGGCACCAGGAACCCATTCATCAATATAAAGCCACGTTTGAAAAGTCCATCCAACATCGGGTGTCATAGCATCTGTCCCTACATTCATACCTACACCCGTACCATCAAGCGACAGCACTCCGCTACGACCCTCAAATTCAGGCAAATACTCTGAATTAATCAATTCACCTTCATCATTGGGAAAAGCGATTGACAAGTGGCCATCGCTATATGAATCTATATTAAGAACAATCAAATCATTCGCAAGCAAATACTTGTCACGATCAATGGCTCGATCAAAAAAGCGTTCGAAATTAGTATATGCCGATGTCATATAATATTTAAACTTGGCATTATCCTCTACTATCTCACGATCTGCCCCTTCTGTAGAAAATGAACCATGATGATTAGTAAATGTGTAATCTACCACATTATCACACAAGTTTTGGTCAAACTTATAATAAGCAACAAGGTCGCTCCATTGCGGATTAAACTTGTTGATGGTATTATATATGAAATATTGGTAACCGCCGTCATACTCGGCATTCGACAAGGCAGCCTTCCACACACGGAACTCATCCAAGCGTCCGCTCATTCCACCACCAAGTATCATATCTTTTTCGCTTGCAGGTATAGTCATTGCAGTAGCTATAGAACCTGCTTGCACATTATTTACAAGCACTTGCGCACCGCTACCGTTGGCAATCATGGTAATTTGAGCCCACTTGCCTGCGGCAAGGTCGGCTGAGGTTGCAGCAAGCACCGTGCTGCCTGCCTGGAAATTGACAGTACCTTCCTTTCCAAGACTTGCCTTGAAATCACCGCCACGGTCATATATCAAGGCTCCCTCTTGCCACGAGTCCACATTTATCCAAAACTGGATACTGTAGGACGACAATTCATTAAGTTCGGGGAACTTATATACGTTTACACTACCCTCGGGAGTCAACTTGAGCGCATAGTTATCGACCTGAGCCGATGCACTGCCTGCAAGACCCATCACAAGAGCAATAGCGCATAATATTTTCTTCATAAATAAATCAGGTTTGTAAGTCAAGGAATTACAAAGCCACACAATGAACAGATTAGGCTTATGTATTTCCAATATTGGTTTGTTTAGGTTTAATAGGAATTATCCATAATCTGTAAAGGCGATGTGCACATCGTCTCAGTACATCGACCGAAACATCATTCCGGCACATTGCCTCATTACCCGTTTACCGTCGGGAGGGTGTATCAAAATTCCAACATTGATATTGTAGAGACGTGGCGTGCCGCGTCTCTATAACAGCAACGATTGATTTACAATATTTATGCAATATTACTTGCTACGAGACGCGGCACGCCACGTCTCTACGTATGACAAAATTGTATTTTGACACATCCTCTACAGCAGTGCGGGGGAAAACAATTTCAGTCTTTCCCATCTTCCCACGGGAACTACCTTCGATTAGGGGAAGATGGGAGAGACTGAACTTACTTTGTGTGTATATGCCATTTCCCTCTCGGGAATGGATTAACTATTCTTTATTTACTTAACAATCAGTTTCTCTGCTTTGTTACCGGCCTTAACCACATAGATACCGCGATCAAGTGTGATGGTTTCACCTGCAACAGCATCAGCGACTTGCACACCATTGATGCTGTAAACATTACCAGCTGCAGCAAATGAAACTTGGTTACCATTAACTGTGAACAAATTCTCTTCACCGCCAATAATGTCAGCAACCGATGTAGAACCACCTACAGTATAGTTAACAAAATCATTCTCTGCTTCACCTTCTGGATTCAATGTATAAGTCAGCTCTTTAATCATAATTACTGATTTTTTCCAAAAATCAGCTTTAAGTTCAAAGCGAGTACGAACAGGGAAACCTGCTTCTTCAGGAACATTAAAGTCTATTTCCATTACACGCCATTTAGTGAGGTCATTAGTGCCTTCATCTTCATTTGTATAGAATATATCCGGTTGGAAATAAGCACCATTAATGCCATTTACTTGAGTTCCGGCCTCATCCATCATTTTTACAACATTATTTGTTGCTGTACTTATTGTAATCGCTGCCACAGGGTCATACGACCATTCAGTATCGCTGATCACATTATACACCAAACGCACACGCATCTTTGCATCTAATGTTGCACCAGATACTTTTGAATAAAATGCGAAATTGCCCCACCAACCAGTCGTAGAACACGGGGTTGCCTCAGGACCATATTCCGAAGTATTCTCATAGCCTTTAAGCAAAAGCACTTTACCTGCAGTTCCTCCAAGATCGTAAATATTCGTATTAGCCTGGAACGCAGCGGCTAACTCTGTAGTAGCCTCAGTTCCCGTTTCAACTCCTGCAGGATTTGTGCACAATGCCAAGAATCCAGCATCTGCGCCTTCAGTTGCTTGAGGGAGACTTGCAGCCGGGTTAACCCCTGCATTATACCAATTGATAAGGAACTGACCTTCGTTTTGATTTGCAAACTTAAAACGATCGGGTGTTAAATCAAGCATTTGTGCATACGCACCTGCTCCCAGCAGCATGGCTGCTGTCAAAAAGTAAAATTTCCTCATAATTAATAGGTTTACGTTTGTAATTCTAAAATATATTCCCACAATCATTTACAGTGGGAAGTAGCTTGTAATCCTGCCACAAAGATAAAACAATTTTTCCGACAAACCAATAATTCCCATAAAAAAATTACAGTTCTTTTGATTAAAATGCTTTATATGCATAATTGGGCTACTTTGCCGTCACGGGCAAATGAAGGGGCGTTTTATTGGCAACGTTGGCACATACTGCAATTTTTTATGTCTGAAAATTATGTTATAAAACATACATTATTGCCGTTTTTCTTTATTGTCTCGATATTATAATATAACTTTGCAGCCAAGAAAGGATTGTTAAGGGAATATGAGAACGACACGCAGAACAGAGCCTTGGCATCAACAACATGAGTACAAACCAAAACGCCACACCATATCACTGAAAATCATTTGTTTACTATTACCCATACTGTTAATGACATCAGTACCATGCATGCCAGTAACTGCCGCACAAGGGCAATTACTGCTTACGGTTGACAGCCTGCTTAACATGGGAATAGCCAACAACCTGCAATTGCGCGCGGCAACGATACAGCAGCGTATGGCGCAGCAGCGCAGCAAGGCGGCACGAAAAGCACTGCTGCCCGAGGTGCAAGTGGGAGTGCAGGCCGGCTATTTGGGACAACCGACGGTGTTTGAACGCGGGCTGGCCGGAGCCATGCACCCCAAGTCGCCAAACTGGCAGCAAAGCTACGCCGTTGACATCACCCAACCGCTTTACCACGGAGGTCGCTTGCGTACTGCCATCAAACAGAGCGACATAGAACACTCGATAGCCGCACTGCAAACAGCCGACAGCGAGGCCGACGTGAAACTTGAACTGCTGCGCCAATACCTGACACTTTTCAGCTACTATAAGCAACGTGACGTGCTGCAGCGCAACATTGAGGAATCGGAAATCAGACTGAAAGACATCCGCAAGATGAAGGAAGAAGGGCTGATAACCAACAACGACGTACTGCGTAGCGAGCTGCAGCTGACCAACGACCGCCTAGCACTGACCGAGGCCGAAAACAGCATAGCACTGGCATCGATGCAATTAGACATATTACTGGGCATAGACGAGTCGCTGCTCATAGTCCCCGACACCACCCTGCTCGAACGGACAACCACCCTCACCGACTATGAGGCTTGCGTGAACGACGCATACGAAAACAACACCAAGATGCAGATAGCCCGGCAGCAAACGGCACTGGCCCGCAACGAGACGCAGGCCGCCCGAAACGAATACCTGCCGCAGGTGTCGCTATATGCCGGCAACACGCTGGCTCGCCCCATCACACGGACGATGGCCGACCAGTTCAGCAACAGCTGGAACATAGGGGTGACGGTGAGCTACTCGCTGTCGTCGCTCTACAAGAACCGTGACAACGTGGGCGAACGGCGCAGCAACGAGCTATTCTACCAAAACGAGGAGGAGCGGCTGGAACAATCGCTGCGCATGGCAATACGCCAAGCATACCTCGACCACACCGAGGCCATCGACCGCGTGAAGGCACTGACTTTGTCGGTGAGGCAGGCACGGGAGAACTACCGCATAGTGCAGAACCGCTACCTGAGCCAGCTGGCCATACTCACCGACCTGCTCGACGCCAACAGCGTGCTACTGACAGCCGAACTGGAACTGACCGTGGCACGGGTGACGGTGATATACACATACTACGAATTGCTTAATGCCTGCGGGCGATTATAAACATACATATAATACAGCATGAGCACTTGGATGGTAAAACGGAGGCGAATAAAGCTCCGCAACATAATTCTCAATGCCGTGTGCATAACACTGGCGTTGATTGGCGCATGGTGGACTGCCGACTACTTTTGGAAATATTTCAACTATGAAATCACCAACGATGCTTTCATCGACCAGTACATCTCGCCGGTGAACGTGCGCGTGGCCGGGTACATCAAGGAGGTGCGCTTCAAGGAACACCAGTATGTGCACAAGGGCGACACACTGCTGGTACTCGACGACAGCGAGTACCTGATACGCCTGAAGGAGGCCGAGGCAGCCCTGCTCGACGCTCAAGGCTCGCGGCAGGTGCTGCACTCGGGCATCGACGCGTCGAAGGCCAACGTGGCCATGCAGGAGGCCAACATACGTGAGGCGCAAGCCAGGCTGTGGCAGGCCGAACAGGACTACAAGCGATATGAAAAGCTATACCGCGAGGAATCGGTGGCAAAGCAGCAATTCGACCAGGTAAAGGCCGACTACGACGCTGCACTGGCCCACTACAACGCACTCGTGGAACAACACCGCGCCACCGAGCTGCAATCGAGCGAGACACAGAACCGGCAGACCGGCATCGAGGCCGCAATACTGCGCAGCGAGGCCGGGCTCGACATGGCAAGGCTAAACCTGTCATACACGGTGGTCACCGCCCCCTTCGACGGCTACACTGGCCGCCGCACACTGGAACCGGGGCAATATGTGCAGGCCGGGCAGACCATCACCAACCTTGTGCGCAACCAAGACAAGTGGGTGACGGCCAACTACCGGGAGACGCAAATCGAGAACATATTCATAGGCCAACAGGTGCTGATAACGGTAGATGCCATAAGCGGACGCACTTTCCACGGCAAGGTGACGGCAATATCCGAGGCCACAGGCTCGAAATACTCGCTTATCCCCACCGACAACTCGGCCGGCAACTTCGTGAAAGTGCAGCAACGCATACCCGTGAGGATAGACTTCACCGACATTTCGCCCGACGACATGGCCAGGCTGCGTGCCGGGATGATGGTGGTGACCGAGGCCTGCAAGGAATAAAACCCAGTAACGATGGAAAGCGAATTGGCAAAACGGCTCGACCTGCCGCTGCGGCACGGGCTGCCTGGATGGGTGGGCGTGGTGACCGCATTCATGGTGGGACTGCCAGTGATGATGATTAACGGCACATACACGGGCAGCATACAGGAGGTGTCGGGGACGCTGGGCGCGCTCACCGAAGACATCACCATGGGTTACTACTCGGCATCGGCCGGGATGGCAATCGTGTACCCCATTATCAACAAGGTGACGAGCCGCGTCACGCAAAAGACGATGCTGCTCACCAGCCTGTGCCTGCAAGCCGTGATAAGCTGGCTGTGCGCCAAGACGCGCAGCACCGACCTGCTTATCGGCTACAGCTTCGTGCTGGGGTTCGTGAAGGGGTTCGTGATGCTGTGGTTCGTGCGCATGCTCAGCAAGCTCGTCAGCCCGCACAACGTGCGCAGCGAGTTCTACGCCTATTTCTACCCCATAGTATTCAGCGTGGGGCAACTGTCGATGATAGTGACGGCGCAGCTGGCTTACTACTACGACTGGAAATATATGTACTACTTCGAGATAATATTGCTGCTGGCGGCCATCGTCATGGTGCTTGCCACATTCCGCTACGCCAAGGTGCCCACAGCCTCGCCGTTCAAGGGGATAGACTTCCGCAGCATATTCATCGTGGGGGTGGCCGTGTTGATGATAATGTATGTGTTCACCTACGGCAAGACGCTCGACTGGTTCCACTCGCCGCGCCTGCGCTACTACCTTGTGGCATCGATACTGCTCATGTTCCTTTTCCTGTGGGTGCAATGGGCCAACCGCAGCCGCGAGCCATATATCTACTTGGTGCAGATTACCCGCGTAAAGCCGCTGCTTGGCTACCTGTATATGTTCATAACCATGTTCTTCTGCTCGTCGGGCACGCTCATCACCAGCTATGTGACATCAATCGTGGGCACCGACAGCGTGCACGCCAACACGCTCTACCTCTACGTCATTCCCGGGTTCGTCGTCGGCGCGTTCCTGTGCTTTTGGTGGTTCCGTTGGCAGCGGTGGCGTTTCCGCTACTTCGTCTCGGCAGGGATGTTCTGTTTTGTGGGTTACTTCGGGATAATGTACTTCGGCATCGCCCCCGGCAGCACCTACGAGATGCTCCACCTGCCCATGTTCCTGCGCGGCGTGGGCATGATGATACTTTTCATCTCGTTCGGCCTGTTCGTGGTCGAGGAATTGCCCATGAAATATATGCTGTCGAATGCCTTCTTCCTAATATTGTCGCGCTCGGTGCTTGCACCGGTGATAGGCTCGTCGTTCTTCAATAATATGCTCTATTACCTGCAACTGCGCGGCAACCAGCGGCTGTCAGAGACCATCACCATGAGCGACCCCGTGGCCGCAGGCCAGTTCACAAGCTCGCTGCAAAATGCCATGGCGCAGGGGCACAGCTACATGGAGTCGGTGCAAGTGGCCACCAGCTCCATCTATTCCACCCTGCAACAGCAAAGCCTGCTGCTATCGATGAAAACCATCCTCGGCTACATGCTCATAGCCGCCTTGGTGCTGGCCATAGCATCGGCATTCATCCCCTTCCACAAGACCGTGAAAGTGAAAATCATACGCACTGGCGACGATATGGTATAATCACCCAGGCGGCGCATTGCGGCAAAAAAATTTTTTCGACAGAAAGACGGCAATAGAGACCTTTCGCCTTTCTGTCGAAAAAAAATGCCTAAGAATGAACGGGAATGAAAGCCGTCAGTCGATGAACTTCACTTTCGAGGCATCTCGCTCCTTGGCCGCTGGCGACTCGTCGGGATAACCCACGGCTATGCAATAAAGCAACTTGTACCCACGTGGCAAGTCGAGCCGTTCAAGATACTCGGCTGCGCCGGGATTATTCTGCATGAACGCAGCCGCGCTGCCAAGGCAGCACGTACCCAGCCCCATTGCACGGGCGGCAAGCATGATATTCTCGCCAAGCAGCCCGCAATCCACAGGCGACGACGAGGCCACCGGGTCGGCAGCCACGAATATCACCGTCGGCGCATTGCGGAACATATTCTTGAACCCAGGCTCGCCGGCCATTTTTGGATTGACCTTTTTGAACACCTCGGTCACGCCGCCGATATATTCAGGGTCGTCAACCACGCGCAACGCCCACGGCTGCTTGTTCATGCCGTTTGGCGCATTTATTCCGCAGTCGAGCAATATTTGCACCGTGTCGCGCCCCACTGGCCACTCCTTGTATTGGCGCACACTGCGACGAGCCATTATAGTTTCCACCACCACCTTGCCGGTGTCGATTTGCGCGGCAGCCGCAGCCTGCACTTCACCCTGCTGCGCCCCCTCGGGGCTGCAACCGGCCATCATGCCCATCAAGCACAATGCCGAAACAATCATCTTAATCTTCATAGTTAAAAATATATTCATTCTGTCTTCTATTCAAAATCGGGTCCTGATAATCCAAAATTGCAATACTCCCTCCCTGCTATCGTAGATGGTGTATCAAAATTAGGAAATTATGTGTTTCACGGGCGGCAAAGCCGTCCAATGCCTGTATTTTGATACACCCTCGATAACCGCCTCACGGCCTTTGTGGCTGCATGAGACGGCATAGTATGCCGTCTCTACGGCGTGGGAGTCGCATTTCTAATGACCTATTTGAGTTAATCCTCTTTATTTGATTTTTGACAACATCTCCAAGTTCATAATCTGGAACTTCATTTCCATTCATATTACTTGGTGCCGGTGATGCGGCGCAGGAAGGGAAGGAGCTCGTTGGCCATCTTGCGGTGTTGAGCCTTCGAGGGGTGCAGGTCGGCACCGTAGCCGAGGCTGCCGTCTTGCGGAGTGAAGTCGAAACGGTAAATCTCCTTGTCGCCTTCGCCGCGCAGGGTGTCATAGATTGCATCGAGGGCGGCATTCTGTTGCCGGAGCGACTCTCCTGCGAGCATACAGCCCGACAATATCACAATCTTGGCTCGGGGATAAAGCCCGCGCAAATGCCGCACGAATTTCTCGTAGCTTGTGCGGTATAGTTCGGGGTCGCACCCGGTGGTGCTGAAGTCGTTGGTGCCGAGTGCTATGCACAGTACATCGGGCTCATTTCCTGCCGTGACCCACTTCTGCGAGTCATCGTAAATGAGCGTGTAGTCATACCACTGCGGCATGGTGCCGGCATCGTTGTTGCCGTCGTAATTGCGGCATGCGCCTATCCCCGACCGTGCCACCACCGTATAACGCCAGTCGAGTTCGCGAGCCGTGATGGCTGCATAGGTATAGAAGAAGTTGGAGTTCGATGGGTCATATTTCACCGAGCCGTCGGCGGCCTCGGTGCCATAGCCGCAAGTCATGGAGTCGCCGATAAACTCAATCAGCGGGCGGTCATCCTTCCCCATATCCACAAGCTTTGCGCCCTCGTCAATCAAAAAACCGTAAAACTCGGCTTGCTCCTGGTATTCTTCGGTGGCAAGCATAAGCTCGATTATGTGGCGGCCATCGGGCAATCCATCGGCTATGCGTATCACGCTGTCGCGTTCGCCGAAGTGTATCTTGCGGTAATTCTTGTTATCGACACCCACCATGAAGTAGCCGCTGCCGGGTTTCATCTGCACGGCTATCGACGTGCCTGTGAAACAAGCCGTAATGGTGGTACCGGGGTATGCCATCATCGGCGCAAACCTGTTGGAGAAATTCACTCGACCCATGTAGCGAATGTTGCCGTTGTCGGCACCCACGAACTGCGTTTGGGCAGATGCTGCCGGTGCCATGAACAGCAGCGCGGCCAATATTATAAAGCAAAACTTCGAGATTTTCATATTCATTACATTTATGCGCATTTTTATAAATAATTTTGTTCGTATATATAGAGAGACGCGGTACGACACGTCTCAATAATCAACCATTACACGTATCAATAATGGAAACTACTGCCGCCAAGGAACTCCCTCAGCAGGCTGGTGCTTGGAATTTGCTCCTCGCTGATGGGCAGGAAGTAGCCGAGGAATGTGAGCAGGCGCACGGCCTCGGCAAATTCGGGCACATTGCGCGGCACCTTCCGCAACAGCGGCACGGCATAATCCTTCATAACGCCAAGTTCAAAGAGCAGCGACGAATTAAACGTGGCATCTGCGTTCTCCTGGAACGGGAAAATCCACCGCTCCTCGCCGCGGCGCACACTGGGCCAGCGGGCAATAGTATCGAGCGCGTCAGAGCCGCGATACTTGTGGTCGCGTATTATGCGGCGCAACAGGCGATTGTCGGTAGTGGGCACCCAGTTATGGTCGTCGATGGTAAGCGTTGTCAAGGCCGACACATACAGGCGGAACTTCTGGTCCTCGGGAATCTGCGCCGTCAGTTCGGGATTCAACCCATGTATGCCCTCTATGAGCAGCACGTTGTTTTCGCCAAGCTGCATCTTTTCGCCCTTGAACACCCGGCGACCGGTGGCGAAGTCGTAGGTGGGCATCTCCACCTCCTCGCCCGCTATGAGGCGGCGCAAGTCGCGGTTAAACAAGTCCAAGTCGAGCGCATACAGCGACTCGTAGTCATATTCCCCATTCTCGTCCTTTGGCGTGGCCTCACGGTCAACGAAGTAATTATCGAGCGAAATCACCCGTGGAATTATGCGGTTAATCATCAGCTGTATGGCCAGCCGGCGCGACGAAGTGGTCTTTCCGCTCGACGACGGGCCGGCAATAAGCACAATCCTGGCCTTGCCCTGCCGGTAACGGCTTGCAATCTCGTCGGCTATGCGCGAGAAATTGGCATCGTGCAACGCCTCGGCCACATTGATTAGCATCGACGTCTTGCCATCGAGCACGGCACGGTTCAAGTCAGCCACGTTGGTAATCCCCACCACCTCGTTGAACTTCAAGTAGTCGTCAAACGCCTCAAGCATCTTGTCTTGCCTCGACGGCTTACGTGCCACGCCGGGATTGACGGGGTCGGGGCCGAGCAGCAACATACCGTTGTGGTATTTAACCAAGTCGAACACCCCAATCGCGCCCGTTGATGGCGCAAGGTTGCCATAGTAGCTGTCGGGGGTGTCGCCAAGCGTGTAATACACCGAATATATCTCGTCGGAGGTGTCGAGCAGTTCCACCTTGTCGAGCAACCCGGCATCAAGGAATATCTTGCGCACGTCGCGCGTAAGCCGTTGACGGCGCACAAACGGCAGGTCGGCATCGACAATTCGGTGCATTTGCTGCTTGATGGCCTCCACAAGCGCGTCATCGGGTTCCACGGCACGCTCCTCGTCATCGACAATCAGCGCGTAATACCCGTTCGACACCGAGTGGCGCATACGCAGGCGCATGGCCGGGCACACGTCGAGCATGGCCTTGTAAAGCACCATGCAAAGCGAGCGCACATACACGCGTTGCCCCGAGGGCGACCGTTGGTCGAGGAACTCCACCATGTTGGGCTTGTACACCGGGAAGTGCAAGTCCTCGGTCTTGTTGTTCACATGGGCGCATATAGGCGTTATGCCTATGCGCTCCTTCAGCCTGTCATATATTTCGAGCAGCGTTTCGCCGCCCTGCACAAGCACATACTCGTCGGTATTCTTGCAATATATGTTTAACGATTCGGTCATTGCATTTGGTATTGTTATGTTATTAATCACATTCGGGTGTCAATGTGGATTATATTTTGCACAAACATCAGCTCGCGTATGTCGCTGCGGTCGATTTCCATGTCGTCGTACTGCGGATTTTCGCTACGCAATATCACCTTCGAGGCATCGGCGTGGCGGCGCACATACTTCACCATGCAATAATCGTCGAGCAGCACCACGTAAATCTGCCCCCAAAAGATGTGCTGCGCATTGGTAAGCTCGCGCACGGCAAGCATATCGCCGTTGCGTATCACGGGGGTCATGCTGTCGCCACTCACCTTCACTATCCGACATCGCTGCGACATATCGGGCAGGTCGATGTAGCCTATTATGTTCTCGTCGGCAAACATCATTGCCCGGGGCATCACTCCGGCTGTGACATCAATGTCATAAACCGGCACCCCTGGATTGGCCATGCTCGACGGCTCGCTGCTGATGCGGCTGCTCACGAGCGTTTGGCTCGGCAGCGCAGGCTGCGACTTGGCGTATGGCAGGTCGTCGCCGGTCTCAAGCCATCGTTTCGACAGCCCCAGGTTTATTACTAAGCGGTTGATAAGCGACTCGTTTATAGCGAGTTTCCCGTTAAGGTATTTCGACAAGTTTGAAGAGTCGATGCCCACCTGCCTTGAAAACTCGTTCTGCGTCAGCCGCATTTCGCTTATTATATACCGCAGCCTCTTTATTATTTCTTCGTTGTTATACATGGTATCGGTCTGTTTTGTTTTGCAATTTACCAATTATTCTTTGGCATTTTGCCAAGCCTTGACGCTTTTTAACGATGTTTCACCTATATTTCCAGGGCCGTCGTGAGTGTATCGGAACCAGTCGAACGACACCTGGCCACCGTCGGCAACGGTATTGTAGCAATACAATCCCACGCGCACACCCTTCCAGTTGCCAAATTCCATGGCAAACGGCTTGCCCACCGGCTCGAACTCACGCCCATCGCGGCTGTACGACAGCACGTAACGGTTAGCCGTGGCATCGGCCTGCAAGCGCAAATATACCGTCTTGCCAGCCACCTTCAGCGTCTGTACCATTTTCCCGTCAGCCTCAAAATAAAGCATAGTTTTCCCTTGCTCCTTCATCACGCCTATCACATTGTTCCTTGCCCCCATGCAGGCAAGTCCGCACCGCTGCCCGTCGGCCATGCGGCCAAAGTCCATCTTCACCGTGGCCGTGCCTTGGTAGCCTACTGTTTTTTGGGTCAATGTGTTACGAGCAGCCTTGAAATCGGCGGCATGGAGAGCCTGCAACGTCAGCATCCCTTCCCTTGCCGAAAGCGACCATGCCGAGTCCACCGAGTTATGGTTGAACTGCCACTGCAACCCGAGCCGTGACCCGTTGAAATCATCACTGGTCTGCGGCGACTGAATGGCGAAATCGCCCTCCACACCGGGCTTTGTCCACACCGTCACCGGCTCGCCTATGCCGTTGCGGTCGATGTCAACACCCACCACAGGCCAGCCATCCTCCCAGTGCATGGGCTGCAAGTGCACCACGCGCCCCAGCGGATTATATTGCTGGAAGTGGAAGAAGTACCACTCGCCATCGGGCGTATCGACCATCGCTCCCTGATGCGGCCCGTTGATTGCAGTAGTTCCCTGCTCCAGCACCACGCGCTTTTCGTAAGGGCCATATATGTTCTTTGAACGCAGCACCGTCTGCCACCCAGTCTGCACACCGCCTTCGGGTATGCTCAGGTAATAATACCCGTCGCGCTTGTGTATCTTCGTACCCTCGGCCACAGGCCCGGTATAGACAGTGCAGCCGTCGTCGAGCAGCCGTGTGCCGTCGGGACTCATTCGATGCAGTATAATAGGCCCGGCACCGAGAATGCTGCGCCCCAAGTAGGCCTGCCCGTCCTCATCCCAAAACGGGCAAGGGTCTTCCCACCCCTTCTCGTGGCACACGTTGAGCAACGGACTCCATGGCCCGGCCGGATTGGTGGCGTTCGACATGAACAACCCCTCGTCGGGGGTGCAGAAAAACACCCAAAACTTGCCATCATGATAGCGCAACGACGGTGCCCATGAGCCGCCGCCATAATGTTCATTGCTATCCCAACCCGGGAAGTCGAAACGCCAGTAAACCTGCGACAGCAGCCTCCAGTTTACCATATCGTCGGACTCAAGCACCTGCATACCCATGAAATGGAAATCGGATGCCACCATATAGTATTTCTCTCCCACCCTAATCACGTCGGGGTCGGAATAATCGGCGTTCAATATCGGGTTGATATATGTGCCATTGCCTTGGTCGCCCCACGTGGGGAGCGCAGCCTGAGCCACACCCATGCTTGCAGCAATGCCGAGCAACAAAACAGAAAATCTTTTCATCATAAACAGCTAAACATTAGTTTTAGGGTTAATTGGGTGCATATATCCTCCTATTTTGGCATGCACCCTTGTCTTGTCAAAGATACAAATTATCTTGTACATTTCCATGATTACCTGTAACGGTTTTTCATGACGCATCCACGGCGGTCGGGGTGCATACAAAATGTATTTCCGCTCCGTAGAGGCTGCGCCTCGGCAATGCAAAAAAAATTGGCAGGCCATTTTTTTGCCATTGCGCTCGGCTTGCGCTATCTTTCCATAAGACAGGCTGCGCCTCGGCAATGCAAAAAAATTGGCAAGCCATTTTTGCCATTGCGCTCGGCTTGCGCTATCTTTCCATAAGACAGGCTGCGCCTCGGCAATGCAAAAAATTGGCAAGCCATTTTTTTGCCATTGCACTCGGCTTGCGCTATCTTTCCATAAGACAGGCTGCGCCTCGGCAATGCAAAAAAATTGGCAAGCCATTTTTTTGCCATTGCACTCGGCTTGCGCTATCTTTGCCAACTACAAAACAAATAGCACATTTTTTATAATAGCATGGATATTCTATTGATAATCTTGGGGGCTGTGTGCCTCATAACAGGCTTGATTGGGTGCATTGCTCCCGTGCTGCCGGGGCCGCCGCTGTCATACGTCGGGTTGCTGCTGCTCCACTTCACCGACCGCGTGAGTTTCTCTACTACCGAACTGCTTGTGTGGGCCGCCATAGTAGTGGTTGTACTGCTGCTCGACTACTTCGTGCCAATGCTCGGCACCAAGTATTTCGGCGGTAGCAAATGGGGCGAACGTGGCTGCGTGGTGGGCACTATCGCCGGGCTGTTTTTCATGCCTTGGGGCATAGTGGTGGGGCCATTTGTCGGCGCATTGGCCGGTGAATTGATTGGCGGCAGCCGCACGGGGCAGGCACTAAAAGCCAGCCTTGGGTCGCTGATAGGGTTCCTGCTTGGCACTGTGATAAAGTGCATAGTGTGCGGCTACTTCATCTACGTATTTGTGGCGGCAATCTTTTGAAACAGGTTATCGTAACGAGGCTGCGGCCTCACCGATAATTCGCACGGTGCTACTGTCACAGTCGAACACCGAGTACAAGCCTTGCGGCTCATGGGCGGGGTCGCAAGTGAACGGGTCACCGGGCTGCCACATCTCATTCACAGGCCGAGCCAAGCCGCCCCATCCCCAAAAATTGCAACCGGCAAGCAACGTGTCGCCACACACAATGTCGAACACATAGCGATAATACGCATCGCGCCCCGTAGTGGGCGAACCGGGCGTGAGCAACCGCCCGTCGCGCGGATAACCAAATTCTTCAAGCACAAGCGGCTTGCCAGTACCCTTCAACGCTGCAAGGTGAGCCTCGATATACTGCCGCGTGGCACGGCAAGCCTTTTCCACCCCCGCCTCGACCGAATCGCGCGCCACCCACTGCCACGTATGCGGCCACACGTGAATGACGGCATAGTCCACCTGAGGCATGGCATGGATACGCGCCCACAGGTCGAGGTCAACTTCGCAGCCATACAATCCCTCGCTACCGGTCGATACAAGGTGGTTAGGGTCAATCTCCTTTATGATTTGCGCCGTACGCCCTATCCATGCCATAAGTGAATCCTTCCCCTCGCGGCTGAATGCCCGCGGCTCGTTGCACACCTGCCACGACATGATGGCCGGCGAGGAGGCGTAGGGGCGGCCCGTGAGCGAATTTGTGCGACCCACAATGCGGCGCACGTGGCGGTAATACATCTGCTTTGCGCTGTCGTCAAGGACGAAGTTGCGGGCATACTGGCACCAGGTACCCCAATCTACCTCGGTGGGCAGCGGCGCAGTGCCATGGCCAGTCCATTCAAGGTAGGTGCTGAAACCGCCGCTCCATTCCCACGCATTGGTTAGATAAACCACGGCTTTCATGCCTCGCCGTTCAAGCTCCTGCAACAAGTAATCGAGTCCTTGCAGCAACGTGTCATTATATTCGCCCGGACGGGGCTGCAACGTAGGCTCGATGTGGGTGCGAACGCCGTGAGGGCCGTCGGCCCCGGCAAGTATGCGCAAGTTATTGATGCCAAGAGCCTGCAATGAATCGAGTTCCGCCATCAAGCGTTCCCTGTCGCCACCCTGCCCGGTCGAGGCCAGTATGGGCGCATACCACAAGTTGGTGCCAACGTAGCGGTAAGGCCGCCCGTCGATGGCAAAACCGCCATCCTGCACCGTCACAAACCCAGTGGCGGCTACCTGCTGCCCGCCACCCACACACGACACGGCAACCGCAACCATCGCAACTACCGCAATCAAGGCATAAAATATAGTTTTCATAATCAATGATATTCCACAATCCACACGCTGGTGCATTTTAGGCAAAGACAGTGCAAGCCGAGCGCAATGGCAAAAAATGGCTTGCCCATTTTTTTCGAGCCGAAGCCTATCTTATCAAAAGATAGCGCAAGCCGAGCGCAATGGCAAAAAATGGCTTGCCCATTTTTTTCGAGCCGAAGCCTATCTTATCAAAAGATAGCGCAAGCCGAGCGCAATACAAAGATAATAAAAAGGGCGGACACTTTCGCGTCCGCCTCATCATAAATGTTATTTCATGCCGCAACCGGCCTGAACTTATTCAACGCTTGTCCAAGCCACGTTCCAAATGGCCACGCGGTTCTTGTTCTCGGCAAGGCCGGATGGCGACAGGTTGACAAATTCAATAGAGAAATCGCCACTGACATTGATTGTCTCGGTGTGTTCCTGTGCAACGCCTTTATCCACCGAACCTTCAACATTGAAAGTCTTCACGACCGAACCGTTTTGCTTAATATCGACACGGAACCCGATGGGATCGCTCTCGTTGAAAGGAACGCCATAATTAAAGGTCAATTCGCCACAGCCACCGGCAATTGTGGGTGAAACAATCAAACCAGCACGGCTCGTGTTGCCATTCATGCATGGAGCGTATGCAAATTCGCTCGAAGAACCCGTAACATGGCCGATGAATGTGAAATAGGGACTCTCGGCCGACGAGTCATCGGTACCGGCAAGCAGGCTGCAATTCGAGGCAACCCAACCGTTTGACGAAGTAAATGTGTTATAATACCCCGACGGGTCGCCCATAGTCTCGAAGTCGGCGCGGTTGGCACTAATCGGAGTATCGGGATCGTCCGGCCCCGGGTCGGGCGTAGCACCGCTTTCGATGCCGAAACGGAAGTCGTCGAGACCCCAAGTGGCATAATTTGCATCAGACGTAGCCTCGTAGCAGAAACCTATATAGATAGTACCCGAAAAATTAGCCAAACTTATGTCGCCCGACTCTTGCCAACTTGAATAGCCGCTTGACGGCGGAGTAGGCCACTGAGCCTCGGCGGTCACATCGACAGGAGTTCCTATAGTGGGATCGCTGTTGGTCAGCACATACACCTTCATTTCGGTTGTCGTTGAGCCGTAGCCGTTGACTTGCGTGCGGAACGAGAACACTTTTTCGGTTGCCGCATCTACATCGAGTGCCGGCGAGATAAACCAAATGTTGAAAGGCGGATTGCCTTGATAGCCCGATACCGACATATAGTAATTGTTGTCGAACTCTCGGTTATACCAGTCCTGGCCGCCCGACTCTATGATAATCCAACCCTCGGGATCGCTGCCGCCACATTCAAAATCCTCATACAAGCTTGCCACGCCGCCCGAAGCTACCGAGAGTTTGTACTCGCTCTGCGAGCCACTGTTGCCAGTGAGGCCGTATGTGCCCATATAGCTTTCGAGCGTACCAGTCACCCATATTTGTGTACCCAGGAGCGACGGGTTGTCGCGCAAGTTGGCCGCCGAGCGCAGCGAGCTGCCTTGCGGCAATTCCATCACGATGCACTGCGCAAGGTCGCGAGTGTCGGCAGTCATGCCTACCACGAGCGTGTTGTCGAGCGCAGTCGGGGCAGTCCATTCAATGTCGTCATTGCCGCCCACGGTAGTCACACCGGGAGCCACTGCACCAACTATGTAACCTGTAACCCAGCCCGATGCCTCGCCTTGCAGCTCTATGGCCTGCTCGATGGTATAGGGGTTGGCCACCGTACCGCTGGTACCGTCGTTAAAGCCCTTCAGGTCATCAGTGCTGCGCAGCAGCAATTGCCAGTCGGTTCCATAGTAGCCCAGAATACCGATTATGTCGCCCTCGCCCATCGGCAACAAGTCGGGCTGGAAGTCGGCATAGCTACTGTTACGCATAATTATGGTATTACCGTTCGCATCCTCAACGGTGCGGTTAGAACTTGCATCGGCATCAGAGAAAGTAGTCAGGCCGTCGGCCTCGGGGAAATGCACATTGCGCAAGCGCACAAGCTGCCCTTGCAACCTTATAAGCTCGTCGCCCGACGATGGCAGGCTGCCAAGGTCAATGTCGATGGTATCAATCTTCGACACATCGGGCATACCATTGAGGCGCACGTGCTGCAGGAAGAACTCATAGTTCATGAAAGCAGCCTCCCAGCCATACTGCTGGGTATATTCGGGCTGGCCGAGCTGCTGCAAACCGTTGTACTTGCCTATATACATATTGCTTACCGAGAGCACCACTTCCTGGCCCACACGGTAATCGTTGTAGAGGTTGTTGCGGTCAATCGACATACACAGGGCACCCGTCTCGTCTTGAATGTAAAGAGCCTTGTAGATGTTGCCCGATTCGTCGGAACTGATAATGCGCCCCTTGATGTACAGGCTGTCGCCGCTGGCGGCAAGAGCAATAGTGTCGATATAGTTGCGAGCATCGTCCCAATATTGTTTCTTGAGGTCGAAGATAGTGATATTGGCCTCGATGTCGGTGGAAGGAATCACCATGGGCGGGGTATCGAAATTGTCGGAGCAGCCAACGATACCCGCAGATGCCAACGCCAACATCGGCACAAGATATAATTTAGAAAGTTTCATACTCTTATATTTTGTTTGTGTTTCTGTTAATCATTATAATGCCTTAAAATCTCACGCCCACGGTGAAGTAAACCTTTATGCCCTGCGCGTAGTAGTATTTGTTGGGGTAACGAGTGGTAGTGTAGTTGGTGTAGTCGAAACGCCCCTGCTGGTAACCGCCCGTCTGGATATTCTTGTTGTTAAGCACGTTGTCGATGTTCAAGTTTAGGTTGAGCGATGCCGAGCGGTTCAAGTAGATGAGCTTGCCTATGCTCAAGTTAAGCACGAAAGCGTCGTTGAGCTTGTCCTGGTGGGCAATCTGCTCGATGCGTTGCTGTAACTCCTGTTCGCTGCTCACGTATTGCCACAACTCAGGCATGGCCTCGTGGCGTATCGGCGAAAGGTCAACGTAGCTGTCGCCCATCCACACCCCAGTGAGGTTGAAGAACCACATTCCCGGAGCCACATAGTCGAACCCAAGGCTGTAAGCCTGCTGAGGGGTGCCGCTCACGTAATAGTTTTTCAAGAACACCTGTTGCGTGATGTCGGCCATTGTGCCGTTTTCATAACTACGCGTACCTATAGGGTTGTTCTTGTATTGGTAACGCGAGTAAGTTCCGGCCAAGTTCACTGTGAGCGACGGGGTTATCTTGTAAGCCATGCCAAGTTCCACGCCCTTGTAGGTCTTATCGACACCGGTAAGCACATAGTTCATGAAAGTGGAATACTGGTCGTCATAGAAAGCGGTGCGCTCGGTATCGTCGTAGATATTGGTCCAGAAACCAGTGAGTGTACCCTTGAACCGGCGGTAGTTGAACGAATAGGATATGTCGCCCGACAGGATACGTGCGCTGCTCAGGCCGGTTATGGCATCATCCTTGATGCGCGGCGAGATGTACGACTGCTCGAATGTCGGAGCCTTGGTGCCGTATGCCGCATGCAAGTGGAAACTGTTGCGACCGTCAATCTTGTAGGTGATGCCAGCCTTGAACATGGCATTGTCGAACTGGTGCATAACGCCCTTGCCGTAGGAGTTCTCGGGCGAGCGTCCGTTGCGCATCTTGCCGTCGCGCTGGAATTGCGTGTAGCTCACGCGGAAACCATAGTTTATGTCCCAGTGCGCCAGGTTTATCACATTTTGCAGCCAAGCGTTGGCCGAGATGGAGTTGATATTGTAGTCATATCCGAAACGGTCGCCTTCGCCCACGCGGCGGTTGGGGTTGTTAAGGTCGTTTTGCAGCAATATGCCATTGGCGGGGAAATCGCGTTCGGCAAACTGGTCGATGTCGAGCCAGTAGCGGCCACCCAACAAGTCCTTCACCGTCTTGTAATACGATGCGCGTGTATAGTTAAGCCCCACGCCCCCTTGCAGGGTCATGAAGTCGTTAATGCGCATATTCAGCGTCGAGTTCAGCAGCACGTTGAACTGGTTGCTGTGGCGTTTCTCAAGTATGTATGTCGAACCCTTGTCGATGCCCGTCTGGTCGGCCTGCCAGTTGTTCATGTAGTTGGTCTGGTACAGGTTGCCCCAGTTCACTTGGCGGAAGGCCTCGTCGTTCTGCCACAAGTCGGTGTAAAGCTCCTTCGACTCCTCGTTGTCGAAATACGACGGCAGGTAGCGGTAGTAGTCGGGGCGAGGGTCGGCGGCATTGTACCATTGCAAAGCCGACGACGAATAGAACGACTTGCGCACAGCCACGCCAGTATTGAGCGACACATTGCTATTGGGAGTCCACAGCCAGTTCAGTATGGCCGTCGGGTCGAAAGCCTCCACCACGCGGGCAGTCCGCTTGTCGCCATCGGGCATGAAACCCCAGTTTGGGTTGTAGCGGTTGCTGCCGGCCAGGTCGTATGCCTCCTCGAAAGTTGCCGAGTTGTTCGACCGCTGCGTGGGTGCGCCGAATGTAGTGAGCGACAGGCTGTGGCGGTCGTTGAACACCTTTTGCGCCGACAGGAAATATCCGCCCGAATGGTAGAACGTGCCGGGATAGATACCCTCGTCGGAATAGCGGCCAACAGCCGAGACGGTGAATGCCCAGCCCTTGCTATTTAGGCCGGTGGCGTAGGTCACCATGCCGCGGGCATAATAGTTGCCGTTGGTGTAGGCGAGGCTGGCGCGGAAACCGGGAGCGTAATCGGCTGCGAAAGTGTTGATGTTGGTGGCCCCGCCTATTTGGCCAAAGCCGAAACTGGTTGATTCAAGCCCTATGCCCACATTCTTGTTGCGGAAAGCCTGGTTCAAGCCGCCAAGCATGCTGTAGTTGAAACGGCCACGCGCCGGCTCGTTGAAGTTGACACCGTTGATATAGGTCTCGGAATACTCCGAGTCGTAACCGCGCAGGCGGAAACGCATCACGCTGAAGTCCCAACTTGCAGCCTGGTAGAACACGTCGTCGGAAGCCCCCGAGAGCAAGCCAATAGTCTGACTGTTGCCCTCCTCGTCCTCAAGTTGCGACTCGTCAATCATCAAGTCTTCGTCTCCGCCGAAAGCGGCCGAATAGGTCGATTGCGACTTCATGGAGAGCTGCCCCATGTCATCGACAGCGCCGCCCGCAATTTCCACTTGCGACGACCAATCATCATAACCCGCGCACAAGATGAGCAGGTTGTCGGTGCCCGGCGATGCCGTCGATATGCGGAAGTCGCCATTTGGCCCCGTGACCACCGATATGTCCTGACCTTCGAGGATAACGGTAGCCCCTGCCAACGGCTGCCCGCTGCGGGCATCCACCACCACGCCACGCAACCCGGCATTTTGAGCCAACGCCGGGATTGCAGCCAGTAGTGCAATGAGCAATAAGAGTTTAATTCTCATAAAGCAATAGTTAAAAATATTAAATTGTCCTTGTCCTTTCATCTACATTGCCGCACCACTTACAGCCGACGGCAAAAAACGCAAACAAATATATACATTTTTCCCTATATGCCACCATGGCGTGTGAAAAAAAATTAATCGGGAACACGTTTTGCGCCATTCCGGCCAATCGGCACACCGCAAGTGGGGTGCAAATTTCGCATTTTGCAACCAAAATATTATAACAGCCACGTAAAACTTGCGCCCCGATGGCGGTTTTGTTGCCCCAAAAGTCACATTTCGGTAACACTTTCACATTTTACACATTTTTAAATAGCCAATTTTGCAGATATTTTCTTAATTTTGATGCCGAGAATAAAAAAACGACAAGATAATTATGAGAAAATTATTGGCATTGGTGGCCGTAGCTGTGGTGGTGTTTGCCGCCACGGGCAACGACAAGCGTTATCAGGTGTTCGGAGTGGCATTCTACAACCTTGAGAACTTCTTCGACACGATAAACAACAACGGCAAGTATGACTACGAGTACACCGAAAACGGCTCGAAGAAGTGGGATGGCGAAAAATACCGCAACAAAGTGCACAACATGGCATACGCCATAAGCCAAATGACCACGCAATCGACCCCAATGGGGCCGGCAATAATAGGCGTTTCGGAAATCGAGAACATAACCCCGCTGCAAGACCTTGTGAAAGACCCCGCACTGAAGGACAAGCGGCTGCAAATAGTACACCACGACTCGCCCGACCTGCGCGGCATCGACGTAGCCTTGCTATACAACCCACGTTTCTTCCGCGTACTCAACGTGGTTAATTCGCGCGTAGTGGTTGACGGCTACCCCGAATTCAAGACTCGCGACCAAATGTGCGTCACCGGCTTGCTGGCAGGCGAGAAGGTGAGCGTGATAGTGAACCACTGGCCTTCACGCTCGGGCGGGCAAGAACGGTCGAACTACCTGCGCGAGGCCGCAGCCAAGCGTGTGCGACTGACTGTTGACTCGCTGCTGCGCGACGACCCCAACCAGGGCATAATAATAATGGGCGACCTTAACGACGACCCGTTCGACCCGAGCGTGGCCGAGGTGCTTGGAGCAAAAAAAGACATGGACGACGTGGAAGAACCTGGCGACCTCTACAACCCCTGGTGGGAAACACTCGACAAGGGGATAGGCTCGCTTGCCTACCGCGGACAGTGGAACCTGTTTGACCAAATAATCGTGTCGCAATACTTCCTTGGCGACCGCTCGCGGCTTACATTCTTCAAGAACGAGGTGCTCAACTTCGATTTCCTGAAGACCTCCGAGGGCGACCGCAAAGGCTACCCACTGCGCACTCACGCCTCGGGCGTTTACCTCAACGGCTACAGCGACCACTTCCCCACCGAAATCTTCCTGGTGAAAGAAGTGAAAAACAATTAACACTTGATAATTGACAATTGACAATTATCGTGCGGTTTCTTTGGACTGCACTGCCATAATTGTCAATTGTCAATTGTCAATTATCAATTTCCATCGCCGTGCTTATTACCGCATCGATTGTCACATACCGCACCGACCGCACCGAACTTGCCCACTGCCTGCAATCACTTGAAGGCAGCGCAATAGCCGAGATTTACGTTTGCGACAATTCCCCCAGCGACGATTTAAAGGACTTCTGCCAGTCGTGGCCAAAGGTGACATACATCTTCAACAATGCCAACTTGGGGTATGGCTCTGGACACAACGTGGCACTGCGCCGCAGCATGGCAGCGCATAGCGACTACCACTTGGTGATTAACTCCGACGTGTATTTCGATTGCACCGCAATTGAGAAAATCACCGAATATATGGAGCAGAACCCCGACGTGGCGCAGCTAATCCCCAATGTGGTTTATCCCGACGGGCGGCTGCAATACGTGTGCCGGTTGCTGCCCACCCCGGCCAACCTCATCTTCCGCCGTTTCCTCCCCAAAAAAATGGTCACAAAAATGAACCGCCGCTACCTGCTTGAATTTTGGGACCACCGCAGCCCGGCCAATGTGCCTTACCACCAAGGGAGTTTCATGTTCTTCCGCACACGATGCTTGGAGGAAGTGGGGCTTTTTGACGAACGATTTTTCATGTACCCCGAGGACATCGACATCACGCGCCGCATGCACCGCCGCTACCGCACCATGTTCTGGCCTGGCGTAACGATAGTCCACGCCCACCGGGCATCGTCATATACCGACCCCGCAATGCTGCGCATACACATCACCAACATGATACGCTACTTCAACAAGTGGGGCTGGCTTATCGACGGCGAACGCCGCCGCTGGAACCGCCGCCTGCTCGCCCAGCTCGGCTACCACAAGCAGCAATGAAAAAACACTTGCCTTGCCGAAAGCCATGCTACAATCCGCAATGAAACATAATCAAAGCCCAAGCTACTCTTATAAGCACCCAAGCTACACAAAGCACTGGGCTTGTGCTATTAATTTGGGAATTAATTGCTAATTTTGCAACCTGAATAAAAAATATAACGGTTTTATGAATGAATTAGCTACCAAATACGACCCTTCGGAGGTAGAGGGGAAATGGTATAAATACTGGATGGAACACAAGTTGTTCCATTCCGAACCCGATGACAGGGAACCCTACACAATAGTAATACCGCCACCAAACGTGACGGGCATATTGCACATGGGCCACATGCTCAACAACACCATACAAGACATATTGGTGCGCCGCGCACGCATGGAGGGCAAAAACGCCCTATGGGTGCCCGGTACCGACCATGCCTCGATTGCCACAGAGGCAAAAGTGGTGAACAAGCTGGCCCAAGAGGGAATAAAAAAGACCGACCTCACACGCGACGAATTCCTGGGCCACGCCTGGGAATGGACGCACAAGCACGGCGGCATAATCCTGGAACAGCTGAAACGCCTCGGCGCATCGTGCGACTGGGACCGCACCGCATTCACCATGGACGAGAAACGCAGCCGCAGCGTGATAAAGGTGTTCGTTGACCTTTACAACAAGGGGCTGATATACCGCGGCGTGAGAATGGTGAACTGGGACCCCAAGGCATTGACAGCCCTGAGCGACGAGGAAGTGGTATATAAGGAAGAACACGGCAAGCTCTACTACCTGCGATACTACGTGGCAGGGGAGGACAAATATGCCGTAGTAGCAACCACACGCCCGGAAACCATAATGGGCGACACGGCCATGTGCATCAACCCTGCCGACCCCAAGAACCAGTGGCTGCGCGGCAAGCGCGTGATAGTGCCGCTCGTGGGCAGGGAAATCCCGGTAATCGAGGACGATTACGTTGACATAGAGTTCGGTACCGGCTGCCTGAAGGTGACTCCGGCACACGATGTGAACGACTATATGCTTGGCGAGAAACACAACTTGCCGAGCATCGATATATTCAACGACAACGGCACACTGAGCGAGGCCGCCGGAATGTATGTGGGAATGGACCGCTTTGCCGTGCGCGAGCAAATTGTGAAAGACCTTCAAGCCGCCGGCCTGCTTGAAAAAGTGGAAGATTACACCAACAAGGTGGGGCACAGCGAACGCACCGACGCAGTAATCGAGCCAAAGCTGTCGATGCAGTGGTTCCTGAAGATGGAACACCTTGCAAAACCGGCACTTGAGGCTGTGGAATGCGACGACGTGAAGTTCTACCCCTCGAAGTTCAAGAACACCTACCGCTACTGGATGACAAACATCAAGGACTGGTGCATCTCGCGCCAGTTGTGGTGGGGACACCGCATACCGGCCTACTATATCCAAGCCCCCGAGGCTGCCGGTGTGGGTCGCGCCTGCATAGTGGCCGAAAGCGAGGAAGAGGCACGCCGGCTGGCCGTTGAAAAGTACCCGGCACTTGCCAACGCCGACTTCACGCTGCAACAAGACGAGGATTGCCTCGACACATGGTTCTCTTCGTGGCTGTGGCCGATTTCGCTTTTCGACGGAATACTCAATCCCAGAAACGAGGAAATAAAATACTACTACCCTACTTCCGACTTAGTGACCGGCCCCGACATCATCTTCTTCTGGGTGGCTCGAATGATAATGGCCGGATATGAATATTGCGGCGACCGCCCGTTCAAGAATGTTTACTTCACCGGCATTGTCCGCGACAAGCTGGGCCGCAAAATGTCGAAACAGCTCGGCAACTCGCCCGACCCCATAGGACTTATCGACAAATACGGTGCCGACGGGGTGCGCATGGGTCTGCTGCTTTCGGCTCCCGCCGGCAACGACATACTCTATGACGACGCACTGTGCGAGCAAGGGCGCAACTTCAATAACAAGATTTGGAACGCCTTCCGCCTCGTGAAGGGATGGCAGGTGGCCGACGATGCCACTCAATCGACTGCCGCTGCCTCGGCCATACGCTGGTTTGGCAACGTGCTGAACAGCACCATCGCCGAAGTGGCCGACCTCTTCGGCAAGTTCCGCCTGTCGGAGGCATTGATGGCCGTTTACAAGCTATTCTGGGACGAATTCTCGGCATGGTACCTCGAAATGGTGAAACCGGCATACGGCCAGCCCATCGACCGCGCGACCTACGATGCCACCCTTGGCTACTTCGACTCGCTGCTGCGCCTGCTGCACCCATTCATGCCGTTCATCACCGAGGAGCTATGGCAGCACCTTGCCCCTCGCCAAGACGGCGAAAGCATCATGAACGCACTGCTGCCACGGCAAGGGGAAATCGACGGCGACTGCATAAAGGCCATGGACGATGCCAAGGAGATAATCGCATCGGTGCGCAACATTCGCCAGCAGCGCAACATCCCCAACAAGAACGCGCTTGAGCTGCAAATCCACGGTGCCACATTTGCCAACCCCTTCGGCGACGTTATCCGCAAGCTTGCCAACGTGTCGGCCATCACCGAGGCTGAGGCAAAAGATGCCACTGCCGCCACATTCCTGGTAGGTACCACCGAATACTCGGTACCGCTTGGCAACAGCATCGACAAGGCTGAAGAATTGAAAAAGCTCGAAGCCGACTTGAAGTATATGGAAGGCTTCAAGGCATCGATAGAAAAGAAACTCAGCAACGAGCGGTTTGTCAACAACGCCCCCGAGGCAGTTGTTGCCGGCGAGCGCAAGAAACTCGCCGACGCCACGGCCAAGATAGCCACCCTGCAAGCCGGCATCGCCGCCCTAAAGCAGTAACCGGCAGCTGAGCCATATAAAAATGAGGTGCATCATTTTATTTTGATGCACCTCATTATTTTTATGTCGCCCGTGCTGTATAGGCATATCCCATGCCGATGCCTTCGCACTACAGCCCAGCACTGGGCAAAAGCGGCCTGTTCATCCAGTCCAAAGCCCAGCCGCCGCCGTTGCTGTACGTAAGGCGTGTAATGGCCAAGTTATCCATTCCCAACTTATGAGTCATCTTTGCGTCCGAACCAAGCACTCCGCGCAGGAAACACTTGAATGCCACGCCATGACCCACTATGAGAAATTTCCCGTGCTCATATCGGCCAAGGATTTCCCTATCCACGAAATGCGTCATGCGCATCTCCACATCATGCTGGCTCTCCCCGTTAGGCGGGCAGAAAAAAGGATTTTCATGTTCCAAGCGGCCGACCATCTCGGGCGTATATATTTCAGCCCTCGGCCTACCCTCCCAATCGCCTTGGGAAAGTTCCTCCAAGCAGGCAGAATACATAACGGCATCCGCCCCTGCATCAAGACACACACCCAGGCCGTCCAACGTCTGACGCGCCCTGACAGCCGTGGAACAAAATATTCTATCGAAATGCAGCCCACTGCCCCTTATCACCTCACCGGCAGTGGCCGCTTGCTCCATTCCAAGTGCCGTCAGCTGAATTTCGGAACTTCGTCCTCCAATAACGTCTGCCCGCGCATTGCAAGCCGTCTGCCCGTGCCTCAAAAGATATAGTCTAATCATATAGTATTATCAGCTACCGTATGCCGCAGCCTACTTCAAGCTAAATTTAGGCATCTCTTTCTTCTCCGGCACAATCTGTACAAATGAAAGCGTCCAGGCACCAGAGTCAAGTCTGCCTATCCACTTCTTGCTGCTGTTGGTCAATATCACTTCATCGCCATTCCTCTGATAGCTGAAAGTCTCTTCCTTGGGATTTATGCTGCATTCCTCCGTATCAGATGAAACAGTCTCATCCCAAGTCTTTGTATGCTGAAAGTTATCCAGCTTAATGTAAACATACATATCTTTATACGGGCCTGTCATGGCATCCACCATTCGGCAAATGAATACTGCATTTTCTGTTACCTCCAAACTGAGTTCTAGATTAACCGTGCTTGTATAGCTCTGCGCCACATAAGTAGTAGTTTGGCTATAATGCCTGATTACCTCTACCGTGGTATAAGAGAATCCTTCATCACTATAATAAATGCACTCGCTATTAGTAAAAGTCAGCTTGGCTCGTGATTGGAGATTTTTCATCCTGCGATACATTTTCCTCCTCTGTTGAAGAAACCTCACCGATGGTACATATCAGCTCTACACCCGGAAAGTATTCTTCAAGGAATTTGTCACGGGATGTACTATCGACACTTGTAGATGGTTCTTGGTCAAGATAGTCATCATCATGGAATGTGCCATACCTCCATTCAGTACCTGCAAGCAGTTCATCTGCCAGATAGTTACCCTCGTCATCAGAGCTACAACCTACCATTATCATAGCCATAGCAGCAAGTAAATATATATTTTTCATCTTTACTAATATTATTTGGGTTACCAATAATCTATCGTGAACACAATGGAAACGCACTGCAATTTAAACAACTGATTACTTGGTAAATAGCGATAAAATCAATAATTTCATAGTATAAAACAAGTAACTTGAATTTATCGTTACGTTTGCGAAAGACAAAATTACTGAAATTTTCTTTACGGCAAACAAGCCCTGTAAAATTTTTGATGCGATGCAGCACCGCGAGAGCCCTGTCCGCACACCCCATCACGCAAGCGCAACTCCCGCAAACATAGACGAGCAGCGCACCTTGAAAACGATTTAAGTCAACAAAAAAAGAGAGTTACGTGGCTGTAACTCTCTTGCTCTGACAGTGGTGCCCCAACGGGAATCGAACTATTTGTCCAAGTGACTGAATATCTTTGATTTCTGAATTAGCAAGTAGTGCAATCTCCCGCTATTGCTCCACCGGGTTGTTGCAGCGTTCTGCGTCAAGTTGCGTGGAGGTTTCCTGTTGCAAGGATAAGCTTTTATCCTCAAAGTCGTGCAAGTCATCATAGGTATTTTCTCCCTTGATTCTTTCAAGTACATCTTGAAAGCGTTCCCATGCCCTTAAATCCTCATGCCAACTTTCAGATTCTTCCCAATCGTTCATAACCCTTTATTCTATAATCTGCCAATATCCTTGCTTCCTGCCTCCTATGCGTTTCAACAACCCCAGTTCTTGCAGCCGGGAAAGATTGTACTTTACGCCATCCTCCGTAATGCCGGAAAGGCTCTCGCTGATTTCTTTTCGGGTCGCTTCCGGATGTTCTTTTAAGAATGACAGTATAGCTTGTTGTTGTTCCGTCAGATTTTGTATGGCTTTTTGGGTAGTCTTTTGGGTAGTCTTTTGGGTAGTCTTTTGGGTAGTTTTCTGGTCGCTTTGGGTAGTAGCTCTTTCCGGGTATTCAAACTTAAAGGTTGTCCATATACCCGAAGCGTCATAGCGGAACTCCGGTGTGGAGAATCCGTCATTCTTACAAGCCGTGATGATGCGCTCAATGCCACGTCCCCATGCCTCAATCTCACCTGCACGGAAGAATGTGTTGGCTATATCAGGGTTGTAAGGCATACTCCGATGTGAAGACAATAGGGTTTCCACAGTCCACCCTTCAGGTAATACCCCACCATTTATTATCTCCAATTTGTTTTCATACACACGGATTTGAATGGGAGAATGTTCAGCGTAGTCTTTGTTGATGCAGGCATTTAATAATGCCTCACGCAAAGCTTCACGAGGTATCGGCAATGTCTCTATCCGTTGGATGCCCTCGTAAGTAATGATGGCTTTCATGTATTTGGTACACAACAAGTCCATCAACTTCACAATTTGCTGGAACAGATTACCATGCACTTCGTCCTGATACACCAAATCCATACCTTCACGGAAGAAGCCGACCTTTACGAAAGCTCCGGTTACGTAGCGTTCCGGATCGGGATGAAACAGCAATGCGGCAGCACGTTTCAGATAATTGCCTTCATAGAGCCGCAGTTTCTCCAACAGTCCGTGATTATCATCCATCAAGTCCGCTTCCTCCATGCGCCCGCTCCGTTTGGCATACTTGCGGAACAAATCAAACGTGGCGTTATCCAAGTCTTCTGCTTTCAGATAAGGTACAGGCACACCGTCCCAAGTTTTACCCTGCTTGCGAAGCATGAAACGGTCGAGTGCAGCCCCTTTCAGTTCTTGATTAGTCGCACCGCTTCGCTGATAATACTTCCCACGAAAACTGATGGGATAAGGGTAAGCTTCCGTTACAATCTCCAGATATTGTTTTTCATCCTTTTCTTTCAAATTGACTTCCACCAAGATTCCCATCATGTCACGTACCTTGTTCGGGATGTCCTCCATCAACTTCTTGGCATCCTGTATACCGCACACTTCACCATTATCACGCAGACCGATATACAGTGTACCACCTTGTGCATTGGCAAAACCACAAATCCATTTCTGGTATTCATCACGCCAAGATTCTTTGAATTCTATGTTTTGGGATTCGGTATTCATGTTTTCCTGCTGAACGACATTGCTTATATGCCCCAAAAATACAACTTTTTATTTAATAAAATCATCTCATATGGAAGGAAAATGAAATGAAATCACTATTTTTGCATTATATCTGAGTTTTGAAATATGGAAGCAAGTAAGATGCGAGATATTAATCGGCTGAAAATATTGTTGGCAGAAAAGAAGAAAACGAACAAGTGGCTGTGTGAGCAATTGGGAGTTAATCCTACGACTGTTTCAAAATGGTGTACAAATTCATCGCAGCCAAGTTTGGAAATGGTTCTAAAAATGATGGAAGTCTTGGATGCGGACATAAATCAAATAATCAATTTGCCAGAAAGAGGGCATTAAACAGTTGCTTTTGCTTAAAGTATGATTTCAGGCCTACATTAAGGCTCTAATCTAAACTTCCTATAATATAATGTTATGACAATATGGTAGATAAAAAGACGTTGACAGAAGAAGACATCAAGCGTTTGTTTATCACAAAAGCCATCACCAAGGCAGGATGGGCAGACGACCAAATAAAGATGGAATATTACTTTACCGATGGTAGAGTGATATTTGAAGGTAATACGCATGACCGTCAGGCTCGGAAACGTGCTGATTATGTCTTGTTTGACAGGAATAACTATCCTATTGCCATAATAGAAGCCAAAGACAATAAGAAGCCTGTTGGGGGCGGTATGCAACAAGCTAAGGAATATGCGGAAATCCTTGATTTAAAATTTGCATACAGTTCGAATGGAGATGCTTTCTTAGAACACGATTTTCTTACAGGCAGTGAGAAAGAAATTCCA
>CALUIB010000003.1 GCA_944320595.1 uncultured Muribaculaceae bacterium
GTTGGGTACTTATGCATAACTTTAATGTCTTGATAATCATAAAGTTACGAAAAATATTCCAATTAACCTACTGATTTTCAACTAATTATAAATAAATTTAAACAGATTCTTACAATTTCGCTATTTGTCAACAATTGAAGATTGTTCCTCCTATATACATAAGGTACCACTGTTTCAAAACTTGGTTCTTCATCAAAATCAAACTTGACTTTGACATAACTTTCGCTAGCCTTGGAATTATTGCAAAAGCCATAAACATGAATATTCCTACTTTTCAACAAGGCATTTATGGCTTCAATATCCAAATTATTATCCGATTGTTTCCATATATTTTTTGCCATACTACCCCTTCTTTTGGATTATAAAATCAATTAAGTCTTTTTTGTTTATTTCCATCAACTCATCATTATACCTAACCATAAGAACAATATCTTCTTTCTTCCTAAACAAATCTACCAATTCTATATCAAGAGCACTGGCTAACTTATTTAGAGTATCAAGTGTCGGGGAAATTTTCCCCGACATATAATTGCTAAGATTAGATTGTGATATACCCGATATTTCTGACAATTGACCAATCGTCATATTTTTATCTTTTAATATTTCGCGCAGTCTGAAAACCATAAATGCTATTTTTTACCACAAAAATACCTCTTATCTCAGCAAAAACAGCAAACTATACTAAATATAATATGACCATTTTGTTTTAGTTATTTTATTTAATATATTTGCAATAAAAAAATACCAAATCAAATATGAATAGCATAGTCAAAGAAATATTAGTCGAGCTTTTAAGGCACAAAACAATCGTTTCGTCTTGGGGAATTGAAAACATAACAATCAGTGACATTTGCATTCACTTCCATGCAAATGGATTTAGATACTGCGGACCGATTGATATTCAATGTAAAAATGAAAAAATTAATATTCAACTTGGAGATTTATATATATTGAAATACACAGACTTAAATTCCATTGTACAGATATTAGATACTATCATAGAAAAAGATGGCAAATATGCCGAAAACTTGTGCAACTGGATTGAGAAAGCCATACAAGATGTATAAATGTCAATGCAGACATACAGCTACCATCGTTTTTTTTCGTTGCGAAACATTATTTATAATTGTTTATGTGCTGGATAGTACAAACTATTGTGTATTTTTACAATCTAAATAACAAAAAAGCACTTCAGGAAACAATGAAACACTATAGCGCACTCGCCATATTGGCCATAATTGCCGCCGTGCAGGCTCTCACATCATGCTCTGCATTCACTTATAGCTACGCTTACGGGTATGACTACACCGACCATGAAGTCGCTGCCGACACCTCGCGCTGGTGGCTGAAACCCATATACATACGCACCGACACTACCACCAACCGCGACAGCATGGAGATGCGCCACTTCATGTGGTTCCACGACGACCAGCAGGGTGTGACCTACGTGAAAGTGTCGGGCGACAACTCGATACTGTTCGAGCCGCGCAGCACCGAGCTTAACAGCCGGGCAATGCTGGAACTTATTTACATAGGCACCCTGCTCGACGACAAGCCATTCTCGGAACTCATAGTATATGGCTCGACCGACGACACCGAAAGCCGCGACTACAGCCGCGAACTTTCGCAGGAACGCGCCGAGACCGTGGCCGAATACCTTGAAAGCATGGGCTACAACCCCGACGCAATACAAGCCATCGGCCTTGGCGACACCGACCCTGCCGCCAGCAACCGCACCATCGAGGGGCGTGCCATGAACCGCTACGCCGACGTTTTCGTCACCATAGCCGACAATTAGCCCAAATACCGCTAATCCTCTCCTATCACCGTGGCGACGATGTGCCGCGGCGTGGGTTCATCACGGAACTCGCACAAGTATATGCCCTGCCACGTGCCAAGGTTCAAGCGGCCTGCCGTGATGGGAATGGTAAGCGACACCCCGGTAATCGTGGATTTGGCATGAGCCGGCATATCGTCGAGCCCTTCAAGCGTATGCCTGTAATATGGCTCACCCTCTGGAGCCAGCCGGTCGAGCAGCCGGTCGAGGTCGTGCCTCACATCGGGGTCGGCATTCTCGTTGATTGCAAGTCCGCAGCTGGTATGTTTCACAAACAGATTGAGCAGCCCCACCGTAGGCAGCTGCCCGGGCAGCTGCCGCAGCACCTCGGCGGTGACGAGGTGGCACCCTCGCCGCCTCGCCTGCAACGTAAATTCCACTTGGCGCACCATCTCCTCGTCAATACTTTTTCAGTTCGGCGTAAAGGCGTTGCAGCGGCAAGCCCATCACATTGTAAAAGCTGCCAGATATGCCGCGCACACCTATGCAGCCTATCCATTCCTGTATGCCGTAGGCACCGGCCTTGTCGGTCGGGGCAAACGTATCCACATAATAATCAATCTCCTCGTCGGCAAGTTCGGCAAACTCCACCTCGGTGACCGCGCTGAACGACGTCTGCCGCGCAGCCGTGGTCAGGGTCACGCCCGTCACCACATGGTGCTTGCGCCCCGACAGGCGGCGCAGCATGGCACGCGCCTCGGCGGCATCGTGCGGCTTGCCCATCACCTCGCCGCCGCACACCACCACCGTGTCGGCAGTTATCACCAAGCGGCTGCCTGTGGCGGCCAGTTGCCTGTAAGCCTCGGCCTTGCCGCGTGAAATGGCCTGCGCCACTTCCATGACTGGCGTACCGGCAGGGAACGACTCGTCGATGCCATCAATCACGTGCGTGGTGAACTTTATCCCCAAGTCGGCAAGCAACTGCTTGCGGCGAGGCGAGTTACTGGCCAGCACCACCTCATATTTATCCAAATTCTCAAGCGGTTTCATATTGCAATGTATTTTTTCGCCCCAAAATTACACGATATTTCCGAATTGGTAGCCAACCCGGCTAATTCTTAACCCATTATTTGTATTGTTGCAGATAAATACCTAATTTTGCACGGTCGGCACAAAATTGTGCAACTGTTTCAACACCACTCAACCGATTTTGAAAACAAGGGAAAAGCTCATAGAAATCGCACGGCAGCTGTTTGCGAAAAAAGGTATAGAAAACACCACGATGAACGACATCGCCGCAGCCTCCGACAAAGGGCGGCGAACCATCTACACCTACTTCCGCAACAAGCGCGACATATACAACGCCGTGGTAAAGACCGAGAGCGACAAAATAGTGGAAAAGCTGACGCAGATACTCGACAAGCCCGAACCGGTGGAGCAGAAACTGATGGACTTCATCTTCGTGCGGTTCGAGTGTTACAAGGAGGCCGTGCTGCGCAACGGCTCGCTGCGGGCAGGCTTTTTCATGGACATCCGCAAGGTGGACCGCGCCCGCCGCAACACCACCGCGCAAGAGGCCGGAATATTGCGGCAAATCCTAAACGAGGGAGTAGCGCAAGGCGTGTTCAAGATAAAGCACGTGGAGCAGACGGCCATGGTGATGATACTGTCGCTGCAAGGGCTCGACGTACCATACATACGCGACAACTTCGCCGAACTCGGCATAGAGCGGCTAAAGCTACGGGAATACTTGAAAGACTTCATACTAAACGGAATAAGTAACAAACAACAACAATAACGACAACTCACAATGTTTATTAACGCAACAGGATATTACGTTCCAGCAGGAAGGGTGCATAACGACCACTTCCTCAATGTAAATGGACTAACCAACGACTGGATTGTGCAGCGCACAGGTATTGTCACCCGCTCAATTGCCGGCCCCGACGAAGGTTCCGACTCCATGGGCTTGGCAGCCATCGAAGATGCCTTGAAATCATTGCCATACGACATAAAAGAGGTTGACTTGATTATTTCGGCCTGCTACTCCCCCTACGACACAGTGGCCACGCTGGCGCACATAGCCCAGCAGAAGTACGACATCAACGGCGCAAAGGCCGTGTATGTGTCGTCGGCCTGCTCGTCGTTTGTCAACGGCCTTGAGATTATAGAAGGCTACTTCGCAATGGGCAAGGCCACCAAAGCCCTGCTCGTGTGCTCGGAACACAACACATACTACCGCAACGAGAGCGACCCCAAGTGCGGACACCTGTGGGGCGACGCCGCCGTTGCATACTTCATATCGAAGGAACGCGCCGCCGACACCGACATGACAATCCGCGGCGTTTACACCTGCGGATTAGGCAACGTGGGCAAAGGCCCCGAAGGCGTGCACCTGCGCCCGCATGAGGACGGCATCACCATGCCCTACGGCAAAGACGTGTTCGTGCGTGCCTGCCAATACATGATTTCGGCACTCAACCATGTGGTCAACCCGCTTGGAATGGCCATCACCGACCTCGACTACATTATATGCCACCAGGCCAACAAGCGTATCGTCAACAATGTGGCCCACCAGCTTGAGCTGCCCGACGAACGGTTCATCAACAACATCGAGGAACTGGGCAACACTGGCTCGGCAAGCGCGGCACTGGTGCTGGCACAGAACGCCGACAAATACCCCAAAGGCACCACATTCGGACTGACAGTATTTGGCGGAGGATACTCTTGCGGAGCATTCATGGTAGAAAAATAATCACATCTAATTAAATAATCAATAATTATGAAATTACTTGAAGGAAAAGTGGCCCTCATCACCGGTGCCGCTCGCGGCATTGGCAAGGCCATAGCACTGAAATTTGCATCCGAGGGTGCAAACATCGCTTTCACCGACCTCGTAATTGATGAAAACGGCAAAAAGACCGAAGAAGAAATAAAAGCACTGGGTGTAGAAGCCAAGGGCTACGCATCCAACGCCGCCAACTTCGAGGACACGCACAAGGTGGTGGAACAAATTCTTGCCGACTTCGGCCACATCGACATACTCGTAAACAACGCAGGCATCACCAAGGACGGCCTGATGATGCGCATGACCGAGGCTCAATGGGATGCCGTGCTCAACGTCAACCTCAAGTCGGCGTTCAACTTCATCCACGCCCTCGCACCCATCATGATGCGCCAGCGCGGCGGCAGCATCATCAATATGTCGTCGGTTGTCGGCGTATCGGGCAACGCAGGCCAGTGCAACTACTCGGCATCGAAGGCCGGCATGATTGGCCTTGCAAAGAGCATCGCCAAGGAACTCGGTTCTCGCGGTGTACGCGCCAACTGCATAGCCCCAGGATTCATCATCACCGACATGACCAACGCCCTTTCGGAAGAAACACGCAAGCAATGGGCTGCACAAATCCCCTTGCGCCGCGGCGGCACACCCGAGGACGTGGCCAACGTGGCAACATTCCTCGCCAGCGACCTCTCGTCATACGTCACCGGCCAGGTAATCCACTGCTGCGGCGGAATGAACATGTAAAAAAAGGAAACGCTTCTGCGGCGATATGCCAAGGCGGGCAACCAGTGGTTTTCACTCGGCTGCCCGCCTTTTTTCAATTTCTCTTATTCGGTACGCCTTGATATGGCCATATAACCGAAGTTACGCATTCCTAATTGCCGAAAACAGGTTAGAAGTTTATGCTCCATTGGAATGTGTGGATTTCATTCCCTATTGGCACATCTACTTTAATGATGCCGCTATCGCGCCAGTCTCTTTCAATATACCCAATGGCATTTTGCACACCTTGACCTTGATAACTTTGGAAATTGCCTGTATTCAATTGCAGTACAGACTTTCCTTTTGCCAACTGGGCAGTTATGCCATATGAGTCAAAAATCACGTGACTGCCATCCTTACTCTTGATTTTCAATCTCAATTGGTAATTATGGCCATCTTCATTCGATACACACAAGGCAGCACCGATCTCATAATCATTTGTATTTTTATATGCCCATAATATGCCATCCTCCCATTCTTTCTTTAACATATTATCATAATCTACAATAGATACTTGGTTTGTCGAGCTATAAACGGGAGGCAGCTGCTTCGATTTCCCGATGTACCATTGGAAACCATACATATTTTTCCCCACTGGGATATTTATTCCCAATACACCAGTTCCACCCACTTCAAAATTAAGATAACCAATAATTCCTTGTCCTCCGTAGATTGTATTCTTCTTCAAATAACCTATTTGTTCAAAATCTTCACCTTTTCCCGACATTTTAGATAACAAATATATATTCTCCCCCTCGTCATATTCAGCCATTCCCTTGTTTGGAGTTAAAGGGTACTCGTAAGTATCTAATTTTTCATATTCAGTTCCTGAGGCAATAACTATCGATATGCCAGCAGGATCAAAAACAATCGACCGTGACGTATTGTTCTTCAAAATCAAGTTCATTTGGTACACTCCAGGATGATCCTTTGCTGCATTTATAGCAATGCCCACCATACCGTCTTCAGTAGTCTTGTAAGCCCACAACTTGCCGTCATTCCATTCAGTCTCGCATTCATTACCGTAATCCAACAAAGTAATCGACTTCTTTGAACTGCAGCTGCACACAAGCAGCGCAAGAATCACGCTCAGAAAAGTTAAATACGCCGGTTTCTTCATCATTGTTTTCATGTCCTTAATTTGCCGCCGTTCCTTTCGGCCATGTTCATAAATGCACGGAGCGTGGAACTGCAATGCCACTATGTCTTGCTTTGGAGGCCCTGAGAAAGCCCTGATACATAAGATATAGTAATAGCAGCCCACGCAATATGCGCGAGAACCACTATGCTTACTCTCATGTATCATATAGAAATTTCTCAGGTTTCCAAATACGAGATCGGCATAACGCTTCGCCTTGTTTCTAAGATGTAAGTGGCTCGGCCTCCACCTTGCCACTCACAAAAATACGAATTATTTACATAACCATCGCTCATTGACGGCATTAATTTGAGTTCACTGTCATGGCTTGCGATTTACATACGGCATCAATGCCGTGCCAAACCTTTAATCGGCCAATCGACCAAATACCATCAAAAAAACTACGATTCATGTTCGGTAACCCATAAAAAAAACGAGTTACCGAGCAAGAATCGCACATCTTTGCGCCGTTTTGATTTGCCTATGCCATTCCTATTCCTACTTAATTTAAAGTCTCATGAAAATTTAAGCTGGTCATTGGCACAGCGTGTGGCGAATATATTGTAAATTTGCATGATATTTGGGCAAGTGGGGTCGCATACGCGGAACCGATGCCTTGGATTGCTACAAAATAACAATTATAATATATAAATATGTACAGAACAAAGACTTGTGGAGAACTTCGCCTTGCCAACGCAGGCGAAGTGGTGACCTTGGCAGGCTGGGTGCAGCGCAGCCGCAAGCTCGGCGGAATGACGTTCGTTGACTTGCGCGACCGCTACGGCATCACCCAAATAGTGTTCAACAACGAAATAAATGCCGAATTGTGCGACCGTGCCAACCATCTGGGCCGCGAATACGTGGTGCAGGTGCGCGGCACAGTGTCGGAACGCCAAAGCAAAAACGCCAACCTCCCGACTGGCGAAATCGAAATCATCGCCGACGAACTTAACATACTCAACCGCAGCGAAGTGCCGCCTTTTACCATCGAGGACAACTCCGACGGCGGCGACGACCTGCGCATGCAATTCCGCTACCTCGACCTGCGACGCAGCGCAGTGCGACGCAACCTTGAGCTGCGCCACCGCATGGGTTTCGAGCTGCGCAAGTACCTCAACGACCACGGATTCCTTGAAGTGGAAACGCCTATATTGGTGAAATCGACTCCCGAGGGGGCACGCGACTTCGTTGTGCCTTCGCGCATGAACCCGGGCCAGTTCTATGCACTGCCGCAGTCGCCGCAGCTCTACAAGCAGCTGCTCATGGTAGCAGGTTTCGACCGCTACTTCCAGATTGCCAAATGCTTCCGCGACGAGGACCTACGAGCCGACCGCCAGCCAGAATTCACGCAAATCGACTGCGAGATGTCGTTCGTGGAGCAGGAAGACGTGCTGCAAATGTTCGAGGGCCTCGTAAAACACATCTTCAAGTATGTGCGCGACATTGATTTCACCGAACCGTTCCCGCGCATGACGTGGGCCGATGCAATGAGGCTGTACGGCAGCGACAAGCCCGACATTCGTTTCGGCATGACATTCGTAGAGCTGAAAGACCTCACCGAGGGGCACAACTTCGCGGTATTCGACTCGGCCGAATACGTGGGCGCGATATGCGCACCGGGCTGCGCCACTTACACGCGCAAGCAAATCGACGAACTGACCGACTTCGTCAAGCGTCCGCAAATCGGAGCCAAGGGCTTAGTGTGGGTAAAAGTGGAGGCCGACGGCTCCATAAAGAGCAGCGTGGGCAAATTCTACAGCGAAGACGACCTTAAGGCATGGGCCGAGCGTTGCCAGGCCCGGCCAGGCGACCTGCTGCTCATACTCGCAGGCAAGACTATGCCCACTCGCAAGGCTCTCAACGAGCTGCGACTGGAAATGGGCAACCGGCTGGGGCTGCGCGACAAGAACACATTTGCACCGCTGTGGGTGATAGACTTCCCCATGTTTGAGTGGGACGAGGAGACGCAACGCTACTACGCAATGCACCACCCCTTCACCAAGCCCAAAGACGAAGACATACCATTGCTCGACAGCGACACCGGCAACGTCCGTGCCAACGCCTACGACATGGTGGTGAACGGCGTGGAACTGGGCGGCGGCAGCATCCGTATCCACGACCCCAAGCTGCAAGACAAGATGTTTGCCCTGCTCGGGTTCACCGAAGAACGCGCTCAGGCGCAATTCGGGTTCTTGATGGAGGCATTCAAGTATGGCGCACCGCCGCATGCCGGGCTGGCCTTCGGTTTCGACCGTTTCGTGTCGATGCTTGCCGGGCTCGACAGCATACGCGACACCATAGCGTTCCCCAAGAACAACTCAGGCCGCGACATGATGAACGACGCGCCAAGCGCACTCGACCAGGAACAACTCGATGAACTCTACATCAAGGTCGATACCGAACGCATCGAAAAAAACAAGAAATGAAAATAAGCGATATAACGGGGGCTATTGAAGAATACGCCCCCTTATGGTTACAAGAGGAATGGGACAATGCCGGGGTTCAGGTGGGCGACACCGCCATCGAGGCCACGGGTGCCCTGTTGTGCGTCGATGCCACCGAGGCCATCGTTGACGAGGCCATCGGGCGCGGCATCAACCTCATCGTCTCGCACCACCCGCTCATCTTCCACGGGCTGAAACGCATCACAGGCCGCACGGCCACCGAGCGCATCGTGGCCAAGGCACTGCGGCACGGCATCACAATCTACTCGGCTCACACCAACATGGACAGTGCGCCGGACGGAGTGTCGTGGGCCACGGGCAAGCTTGTGGGGCTTACCGATATGCGCACTCTTATGCCGCAGCAAGGCAGGCTGATGAAACTGTCGGTATTCACGCCCACGCAATATTGCAACGCAGTGAGCGAGGCACTATGGGCTGCCGGAGCAGGGCACATGGGCCGCTATGACCGCTGCGCCTATATGACCACCGGCCGCGGCACCTACCGCCCACTGCCCGGGGCGCACCCGGCCATAGGCACCGTGGGCGAAAGCCACACCGAGGACGAAACACGCATCGAGGTGGTATTCCCCTCGGCTATATGCGCCCGCGTGATGCAAGCCATGCTTGCCGCCCACCCTTACGAAGAACCAGCCTTCGACCTTGTGCCGATGGCCAACCGCGACACTTCGGCCGGGCTTGGCGTGGTGGGAAGGCTTGAAAAGCCCATGCCTGCCATCGACTATCTGGCCAGCGTGAAACAGGCACTTGGCATAGGGGCAATACGCTACGCAGGCGATGCCGGCCGCATGGTGAGCCGCGTGGCACTATGCGGCGGCGCAGGTGCCGACTTCATCGATGCCGCCATAGCCGCCGGTGCCGACCTGTATATGTGCGGCGACCTCAAGTACCACAACTTCACCACCAGCGCAGACCGCATAGTGCTGGCCGATATAGGCCATTATGAAAGCGAACAATGCACAAAAGGAATTTTTTATGAAATAATTCGGAAAAAATTCCCTAACTTTGCAACCTATTATGCTGAAGAGGATAAAAATCCATTAAGTTATGGCTAACGATAAGACAAAACAAGAAAAAGAATTGACCGTCGAAGAGCGTCTGAAGACCCTCTACCAGTTGCAGGCTATCTTGTCGGAGGTTGACCGCATCAAAACCATCCGTGGCGAGCTGCCGCTCGAAGTGCAGGACCTTGAAGACGAAATCGCCGGATTGCAGACGCGCATACAAAACTATAAGAACGACATCGACAAGCTCGATGACGACGTGAAAAAGCAAAAACGCGACATCGACGAGGCAAAAGCCCGCATCGACAAATATACCGAACAGCAAAACAACGTGCGCAACAACCGCGAATTTGACTTCCTGACAAAGGAAATCGAATACGAACACCTCAACATTGAGCTTGCGGAAAAGCGCATCAACGAATTTACCAAGCAGATAGAACAGCGGAACGCCGACGTGGCCACCGCCGAGGAGAACCTGGCCGACCGCAACCACATACTCGAAGACAAAAAAGGCGAGTTGAACGAAATCGTGTCGGAAACCAAGCAAGACGAGGAAAAGTTGCGCGAACAGGCCAAGAAACTCGAAGGCAAGATAGAGCCGCGCCTGCTCACCGCATTCAAGCGCATTCGCAAGAACGCCCGCAACGGCCTTGGCATCGTGTACATCCAGCGCAACGCCTGCGGCGGCTGTTTCAACCGCATACCGCCACAACGCCAAATGGAAATAAAGATGCACAAGAAAGTGATTGTGTGCGAATATTGCGGCCGCATCCTCATCGACCCGGAACTTGCCGGAGTTAAAGTAGGCGAAGAAGCCGCTACAAAGTAACCACCGCGCAAATTCACAACACACCAAATACACAGTGTGGAAAGAGAGGCAACACCAAAAGCCCGCTTTCCACACTGTTTTTTTATCTCTCCACACACAAGTAACTAAGACCTAATCAAGAAGGTATATCAAAATTAGGGAATATACGCCACAGTTTCTATGTGGCGAGGTACAACATCTACAGAACGTACAAGGGCACCCTCTTTAGGGCGATTTATCCGTAACCGAAATCCTGACAAATGCTTGCATCTCATAAGATTAAAAAATATTAAAAAGGCGATAAATAATTATGTTGATTATTTTTATTTACTTATATTTGGCAAGATTTTGCAAAATCAACTTATTTTAACTAATTCCTAAACGCCTAAAAACATGAAACTAAAACAAAAGCCATGGAAGTATAATCACGGAAATACTACATGGTCGAAATCAATTTTACGGACTATTTTGCCCTCCTTATTCTTGATAGCATCGGGGCAATGTTTTTATGCTTCTGCCTCTACCTCGGGCAGTACAGTTACCGCAACACAATCGGCTGAGAAAACAAGCATCAGCGGCACAATCACAGGAAAAAACGGAGAGCCTTTAATCGGTGTGAGCGTCATTGAGCAAGGAACTTCAAATGGCGTTGTTTCCGACATCAACGGCTATTTCTCGTTGAAAGTAAAGCCGGGGGCAACATTGCAGTTGTCCTATATAGGCTACAAATCGCAGGAGGTTAAGACCAACGGGCAGACAAACTTCGACATCACTATGACAGAAGACACCGAAATGCTCGACGAAGTGGTGGTTGTGGGCTATGGCTCGGTACGCAAGGCCGACTTGGCCGGTGCCGTCGCCGTGCTCGACAACAAGTCGTTCCGCGACCAGCCCATCACGCAAGTGAGCGACGCACTGCAAGGTCGCGTAGCCGGTGTACAAGTGGTGAGCGACGGGTTGCCAGGCGGTTCGGTGAAAATCCGCATCCGCGGTACCAACTCCATCAACAAGAGCAACGACCCGCTCTACGTGGTCGATGGAATGGTGCGCGAATCGGGCCTTGAAGGTATCAACCCCGAGGACATACAAAGCATGCAAATCCTTAAAGACGCATCCTCGACGGCCATCTACGGTTCGCGCGGTGCCAACGGCGTGGTCATTATCACCACCAAGGGTGGCGTGGCCGGGCAAAGCAGCATCACATTCGACGCGCAAGTGGGCATCTCGCAAGCCTACAACCTGCCCGAGATGATGGACGCACCAACCTACGCCCGCGCACTCATCGACTACAACGGAATCAACGAAGCCGATGTGGCCGACTACCTCAACGGAACCAACCCCGGCATCGACTGGGTTGACCAAATGTTCCGCACCGGCGTAACGCAAAACTACAAGCTCGTATTCTCAAAGGGTACCGAAGACCTGCAAGTGTACATTTCGGGCAACTACCTGAAGCACGAGGGCGTAATTGAAACGAGCCAATACGAGCGTTTCGCAGCAAAAGCCAACGTGCGAGCCAAGATGACAAACTGGCTCGACGTGAACGTCGATGTGAATGCATCGCGAGGCATAGGCAAGGGGCTGGGCGGAATGGCAATGGGCACCAGCAACCCGTTGTGGATAGCCTTCAACTCGTCGCCGACAATGAATATGTATGATGCCAACGGAAACTTCGCCACCGACCCATACAGCACTATCGAGAAGAATGCCTACGGCATAATCTCGGCCTGCGAAAACGAACGCCGCCACGATGTGCTCAACGGCCACATCGACCTGCGATTCAACATTGCCCCGGGCTTGACGTTCACAACCAGCAACGGCATCGACTACTACAACAACACTTACTACTCGTTCTCGCCATCGTCGGTATATGGCGCAGGCCAAAGCGGCATGACCAACGACAACGTGCAACGCGTGCTGCTGCAATCGTCAAACAACGTCACCTACAGCCACACCTGGAACGACAAGCACCACCTCACCGCAACAGGCGTGTGGGAAGCCACCAAGAGCACCACGCGAGCCATGGGCATCTCGGGCGACAATCTGCTTGCTGAGTCGGTGGGCTACTGGGACGTGAGGAATGCAGCCACACGCGACGCCACCAACAGCTATTCGGAGTGGGCACTCCTCTCTGGCGTGGCTCGCGTAATATATAACTTCGACGACCGCTACCTGCTCACCGGTACGTTCCGTGCCGACGGTTCGAGCCGTTTCTCCAACAACAAGTGGGGCTACTTCCCGTCGATTGCCGCCGCATGGACAATCTCTAACGAAAGTTTCATGGAAAACGCTCGCCGCGTGATGAACAACTTGAAACTGCGCGTGAGCTACGGTATCATCGGCAACCAAGACATCGACCCGTTCTCGACGCTCGGCCTGATGGAACGCACCACAACCTACTTCGGCTCGACAACAGGCGTAACGGGCTACTGGGCAAACACAATCGAGACCCCCGACATAAAGTGGGAAAAGACCAAGCAGTTTGACCTGGGTATCGACTTCGGATTCCTCGACAACCGCATTGGCCTTACCATCGACTACTACAACAAGCGCACTACCGACGCACTGCTTTCCACACAGCTTGCCAACTATCTGGGCGGTACTTCCTATATGATTAATGCCGGTGAAGTTGCCAACAGCGGTTTCGACATCGCAATATCGGCCAATATCATCGACAACAAGGACTGGACGTGGACAACATCAATTAACGGCAGCTACCTGAAGAACGAAGTAAAGAAACTTACCGCGCAGCAGCCTATCATCTACGGCGGCTCGTTCCAGTCGGTAATCACCGATTGCACCATCATCAAGGAGGGCGAGGCCATAGGCACATTCTACGGGTATGAATGGGCAGGCATCGATGCCGACGGTTACGACACCTACCGCGCCGCCGACGGCTCGATAACCCGCACCCCCGGCACCGAAGACCGCGTCGTACTCGGCAAGGCATCACCCGACTTCACCTTTGGCTGGAACAACATGGTACGCTACAAGAACTGGACGCTCAATGCATTCTTCAACGCATCGTTTGGCGCACAACGCCTCAACGCCCTGCGCTTTGCCATGAACTCCAAGATTGGCAACTCGCGTATGTTCACCGCCGCAGGCTACATCGAAGAAATAGGCAAGACCATGCCCGACCCGAACGTGACCAACAACAACTACCTCGGCAACTCGTCGAAGTGGGTTGAAGATGCCAATTACTTCCGCTGCGAAAACATCACCCTTGCCTACGAGCTGCCAAAGCGCGTGGCAAAGATTGCCGATTTCCGTTTCAGCTTCAGCATCCAAAACCTCTTCACCATAACGGGCTACAAGGGCATCGACCCGGCAGGGTTCTCGTTCTCAAGCGACTACGGCGACCGTGCATCGGGTATCGACACTGGTACGCACCCTGTTCCGAGAACTTACACATTCGGTGTACGCATGAATTTCTAAACCAAAAACTCGACAAAAAAGAATATCATTATGAAAACCAAGATATTATTGGGTTGCTTGATGGCAACATCCGCGCTGCTTGCAACCTCGTGTAGCGATTTCCTTACCGAAGACCCGAAAGGGAAATTAATCCCCGGCGAGTTCTACTCCAACCAGGAGGAGCTGAACATGAGCGTGTATGCGCTTTATGCCGAGGTACAAGCCTTCCAATGCAACTCCAACCCGATGATTGTACAATGCCAGGGCGACGACGTGACCTCGACCACCGGGTCCAACAAGGCTGCATACCTATCGGCCGATGCCTACGAAGTACCCTCCGACACCAAGGGGCTTGACGACAATTGGAAACGCCTATACACCATAATCCGCGCGGCCAACATGATTATCGACAATGCGGCAAGTGCAGCCACTACGCAAGAGGAAATCAACATAGCACTGGGGCAGGCATATTACTGGCGCGCATTCTCCTATTTCAGTCTGGTGCGCATCTTCGGCCCACTGCCCATCAACCTGCACAACACCCCCGACGAGAACAAGACTCCGCTGTCGTCGGTTGAGGACGTTTATAAGCGCATAGTCGAAGACCTCACCGCCGCCGAAGACTGCAACCTGCCGGCAAAATACACCGGCGACTACCGCTCGGTAGAAGGCCAAAACCTGTATGTGTCGCAACAGACGGTCAAGGCAACGCTGGCTGCAGTGTATATGTCGATGGCTGGCTACCCACTCAACAAGTCGGAATACTACGGCATGGCCGCCGACAAGGCCAAGGAAGTGGTTGACGGCGTGAACAACGGCACATACGACCAATCGCTGCTTACCGACTGGAACAATGTTTACTCCTACGGCATGAACCACCACAACGAGACCCTGCTGGGCATCGACTTCAACGCCACTCTCGGCGGATGGACCGATGGCGACTCGCAGATGTCGTCGTGCCACCAGTTCGCCACGCTCGACGGCGGATGGGGCGACTTCCTGCCCGAACGCCGCTACTGGAAAAACTTCCCCGACGGGCCACGCAAAGATGCCATATTCGCCAAGCAGTTGCTTTTGACCGACCACGTGAATACCGTTGACTGGTGGGCAACTCGTGACGGGCAGCCATACAACGGCACCAACGCCGTGGTGACCGAGTACCGCCCCATGTTCATTGCATTCACAGTCAACGCCGATGCCGGCGGCAACCCCATAGCAGCCGCCTACGACTACACCAAGCCGCACTGGACGGGAATGTGTATCAACAAGCGCCACCAGCTCATCCGTTACTCCGAAGTCCTTTGCTGGTTTGCCGAGTCGGCAGCCCGCTCGGGCAAGTATGAAAGCGAAGCCCGCACAGCCTTGAAGCAGGTGCGCCAACGCGCATACGCCGACCCTGCCAAAGTCACCGAAGTTGACGGGCTGAGCGGTGATGCCCTTGCCGAGGCCGCCTATATGGAACACGGCTATGAAGTCGCTGGCAATGTGTTCGCAATGGTCACTCGCCGTGCCGACGAGTTCCGCATGAATCGCCTAAAAGAAAACTATGACTACCGCACAGGCGAGCAAGGCGACGTGCTTGTACCGGCAGGCACACTCACCCACAGCGTTGATGCAGCAGGCGTTCCATTCACCTACACGCTCACACAGGATCTTGTCCTCGATGAAGAAATGCAAGTGACAACGGGCTGGAGCGATGAAGGCTCGATATACCAAATCTATCCGCCGCAAGAAACCGAAAAGAACCCGAACCTGCACCGGTAACCACTACCGTGCAAATATAGGTACGACACATAAATGCAACTATGGCTGCGACTTACACAGGTCGCAGCCATTGTTGTATTTATCACCCACTCGATGTTATGTCATTTTGCCGACGTGTATCCTATTCGGGTATGAACTTCAGCGAATTGCGTTCGGCCGACTCGATGCGGCGGTTGCGCCAGCAATTGCGGCACAGAGCCACATACTTGTCGTTGCCGCCTATCTCCACCTGGTCACCATCGGTGATAATATTGCCCTCCTTGTCGATGCGCGCGTTAACTATGGTCTTGCGACCGCACGAGCAAGTGCTCTTTATCTCGTCTATGCTGTCGGCTATCTCGAACAGACGCTTTGAACCCTCGAACAGGTGCGTCTGGAAGTCGGTACGCAATCCATAGCAAATCACGTTGCTACCATAGTCATCTACCACCCTTGCAAGCTGGTCCACCTGCTCGGTCGTCAAGAACTGCGCTTCGTCGATTAATATCCAGTCCTTCACCACGAGCGCATCTTCAAACAGCCCCTTCGCCAATTCATAAAGGTCAGTATCGGGATAAATCCACAAGCATTTGCGCTCGATTCCTATGCGCGAACGTATCACATTGTCGCTCTCACGGCTGTCAATAATAGGTTTCATGCACAGGTACTCCATGCCACGCTCCTCGAAGTTGTAAGCCTGCGTGAGCAGCAAGGCGGTCTTAGCCGACCCCATGGACCCATAGCGGAAGTATAATTTGCCAATACGGTTCATAACAGTTATACAAGAGAATACATTCTGCGGCAGCGGTGCGTCCAAAGACTAACAGCCGCGGAAAACACGGCTGATTGCGCCACACCGCCGCAACATTCTACAAAGTTAGACAATATAAACCGAAAAATACCGATATATTTTGTGCGATTTTCTTTGCATATAAAAAAATAAGTTGTAATTTTGCACCGCAATTAAGTCAAGGTGCTTAATTCTCGGGGTGTAGCGCAGTCCGGTTAGCGCACCTGCTTTGGGAGCAGGGGGTCGCGAGTTCGAATCCCGCCACCCCGACCGACAGCAAAGCGTTGATTTCCAGCGGCAACAAGCAGAAATCAACGCTTTCGTTTTGTTTATATGTGTGCCGTTTTGGAGCCTGTTGATTTAGGAAACCGTGACAACGCAGGCATAAAAAAAATAAATCCTCGGCATCACTGCCCAGGATCGCTTTAAATAACCTTCTAATACCATTAACATAAACCTAAAAACATAAGTGATTGTCTCACGACACTCATCTTTAGTTTGCCTTAAAACTAATACCATGAATAACTGGTGCAAAGGTAAGCACAATATGCTATACAACATAATTTTCAAGCAATAAAATTCATCCCGTTTGCATAATTTAACCATTCACCACTATAACGCCTTTTGAATTAACAATTATGCCGCATTATGGAACAACAAGTTCTTAGGTCGAGATATACAGGCATACGCAATTTATTAGTAAGTTTGCAAACCGAAATAAGACAGGAGATTTGAAATGGAGGTATGGAAAATTGTATATGACAACATCATGTCGAACGATGTCACGGTCATCGGCTCGATATTCAAGTTGATACTCAGCCTCATACTAGGCTCCATAGTGGGGCTTGAGCGCAAGAGCAAGGGGCAGATAGCTGGCGACCGCACATTTGCTCTGATTTCGATGGGTGCCACGCTGGCAATGCTGCTCAGCATATACATCCCGCAAGAATACTTGGGGCTGAAAAACGGCGATCCCGGGCGCATCGCCGCGCAAGTGCTCACGGGGATAGGCTTCCTTGGTGCCGGGGCGATAATACAGATGAAAGGGTCGGTGCGCGGACTTACGACAGCAGCGGGAATATGGATGGTGGCCGCAATAGGGCTTGCCATAGGGGCTGGAATGTATGTGGTGTCGCTCATCGCCACGGGATTGGTGCTTTTCATCCTTGTCACGCTTGAACGCTACGACCGCCTGCGCCGCGGCGCAAGCGGGCAGTCGAGGGTGATAAACATAGTGCTCGACGGCGCAGCCGACACATTCTCGCCCATCGAGGAAATACTGGCACGGCACGGCGTGGCAATACAAGACCGATACATAAAATATGACTATACCCAGCACACATCGGCCATATCGCTGATGGTGTTCACCAAGGGGAAAATCAATTTTGAACCACTGTTCAGCGAGATAGGACGCACTCTGCCAGTGCGCACAATAACGCTGACAAGCGAAATAAACATATAACCAGCAGATTATGACAACTATCGACATTGCAGCAGGCGCATTTGCCAACTGCACGGGAATCATCGACATGGGCGGTGGAAACAGTACGCAGCAACACACCGAAACCACCGCCCCCGACAGCACAGCCGGACAAGACGCGTCGTTCCAAACCAACAGCCTGATTAGCGACCTGGCTCTGCTGCTTGTGGTGGGCGCCGTGGCTGCCATCATATTCAAGAAACTGAAACAGCCTGTGGTGCTGGGCTACATCGTGGCCGGATTTCTCGTGGGGCCACACTTCAATTTCTTCCCTACTATAGCCAACGAGGCCAACATCGACTTTTGGGCGCAAATAGGCATCGTGGCACTGCTGTTCTCGCTGGGGCTTGAATTCAGTTTCAAGAAACTGCTCAACGTGGGAGGTTCGGCCGTGGTCACGGCTCTGATAATAGTGGTGTGCATGATGGGCATCGGACTCGCCGTGGGGCATTTGCTGGGATTTGCATTCATCGACTCCCTATTCCTTGGGGCGATGCTGTCGATGTCGTCAACCACTATAATCATCAAGGCATTCACCGACTTGGGCATACGCCAACACAAGTTCACCGCCCATGTGTTTGCCGTACTTGTGTGTGAAGACCTATTTGCCGTGGTGATGATGGTGATACTGTCGTCGATAGCCATCAACAACAGCGTGGCAGGCGAGGAAATGCTCATGAGCATACTGAAACTCGTATTCTTCCTCGTAATTACATTCACGGTGGGCGTATTCGTAATACCCACATTCTTCAACTACTTCCGCAAGTTCATAACCGACGAGCTGCTGCTGGTCACCGCCATGGGGCTGTGTATGCTCGCCGCCGTGTTCTCGGTGTTCTCGGGCTTTTCGCTTGCGCTTGGCGCATTCCTCATGGGAGCCATCCTGGCCGGCACCTGCGAGGCCGAACATATCGAGAAAGTGGTGACACCAGTCAAAGACCTGTTCGGGGCCGTATTCTTCATTTCGGTGGGCATGATGGTAGATCCTGCGATAATAGGCGAATATGCGGGTATCATACTGCTGCTTTCGGTAGTGGTGATAGTGGGAATGACAGTATTCGGCACCATAGGCTCGCTCGTGGCCGGGCAAGACTTGAAGACCTCAATGGAGACGGGTTTCAGCCTCACACAAATAGGCGAATTTGCCTTCATCATAGCATCGTTGGGCATGTCGCTCGGCGTACTTAACGACTACATCTACCCCATCGTGGTAGCCGTGTCGGTACTAACCACATTCGGCACTCCATATTTCATAAAGATGGCCGAACCTGCCTACGGGTTTGTGTCTCGACACCTGCCACAAAGGCTGCAATTCTTAATAGAGCGATACAGCACCACCGAGGGGCAGCTAACCGAGGGGCAGGCACTGTGGCGCGGCATCGTCCGCCGCAGCATGTGGCGCATATTGCTTTACACCGTCATTTCCATAGCCATAATACTGGTTTCGGAGCTATACTTCATGCCGCTCATGGAGGAGATACTGGGCGACAGTTGGGGGCAGCTCGTGGCTGTGATAGCCACACTTGTCGCACTTTCACCTTTCCTGCTCGCACTTGCCGTGACCGGCGTGAAACGCTCGGAACGGGAGAAACTCATGGAACAAGGCAACAAGACCTCGCTACCGCTTGTACTCATCATCATCGTCAGGCTCGTTGTGGCATCGGCATTGCTCATAGGCTACCTGGGACACATCTTCTCGACAGGCGTGGCCATCGCCCTTGGAGTAGTGGTATTCCTTGTCATCATCATATTCTTCTCCAACAAGGTGAAACGCAGCATGAACGACATAGAAAAACAGTTCATGAAGAACCTCAACGAGCGTGAGCTGCGGCGCAGCGGCCGCGATGCAGTGCTTGTGTCAGACTTGCACGTGGCACGCATGACCGTGGGCTACGGCTGCCCATTCGTGGGCGAACGCTTACGGAATGCCGACATACGCCGCCGTTACGGGGTGAACATCGTGGGCATACAACGAGGCGAGCAGCACTTCGCCATTCCTACCGCCGATATGCGGATATTTCCGGGCGACATCCTGGGCGTTGTCGGCACCGACAGCCAAATACAAGCATTGCTGCCAATCGTGGAAAAGGCAAGCCCGGTGGAAGCAACTTCGGGCGACAAGGAAATAAACTTGGTACACTTTGAAATAGGCGACAATTCGCCCCTCATTGGGCAAACCACCGCCTCGGTGCGCCTGCGCGACGACTACTCGGCACTGCTTGTGGCCATACAACGCGGCACAGAATACATCAAGCCCGACGGAGCCGTGCCATTCTGCGCCCACGACGTGCTGTGGATGGTGGGCGACACCGACAAAATAAAAACACTAAAATAACAGGCAATCCATAAGTGTATTTAGATTTCATACTACAATATTTGTGGAAACGAATGACGAAACCATACATACCAATCAGGACAATGAAGTTCCTGCCGCACAGCCCAAGCCGCGGCGCAAGCGCATAACAGCAAAGCAGAAACGGGAACGGCGGCAACGCCGCCGATTGATTATAGCATCGGCGTGTGCCGCAGTGTGCCTGCTGTTGATTGCCGGCGGGCTGGCTTATGTTTCGCGACGGATGCAACGTCCAAATATCGTAGTGCACAAAAGAGAATACCCCATAAGCGGCATCGACATTTCAAGCCACAACGGCACCATCGACTTCAGCCGCGTGGCCGCCGACAGCATAACTTTCGTGTATATAAAGGCATCGGAAGGTGCCGATTTCCGCGACCGCCGTTTCAGCGCAAATTGCGACAGCGCGGCCAAAGCCGGGCTGAAGGTGGGGGCTTACCATTTTTTCCGCAAAAACGGGAACGGCACGCTGCAAGCAGCCAATTTCCTCGATGCCGTAGCAGGGAAGATGCTCGACTTGCCTCTTGCCATCGACGTGGAAGACTGGGGCAACGAAGATGCCGAAAGCGAGGCTGTGGTACGCACCAATTTGCAAGAAATGGTAACAGCACTACAAAAACGCGGCTGCCGAGTGATGATATACACTAACAAAGACGGACACCGCAGCTACATACGCGACCAGTTCTCGCACCTCGACCTGTGGCTGTGCACATTCAAGCACCCACGCAAGGTTTCGGGCTACGACTGGACTATGCTGCAATACAGCCACTGGGGCAACGTGGCAGGCGTGGACGGAGAGGTTGACCTTAACGTATTCAACGGCGACAGCCTGCAATGGGAGGCCTGGCTGCGTCATCGATGAATGGTCCTCGCAAAATAACTTGACAAGATTTAACGCTTAATTTGCATTTGCACAATCATTGCACTAATTTTGCAAATCCATCAAAATAACAGGACAACTATTTTATGCGTACAATAAGTTTTCTCATAATATTTTCCATTATCACGGGCTATGCGCTGCTATCGTTCGCGCAAAATGAAAGCATGGCCAACGACAGCATCCCGACAGTGGTAGCGCAATATGACACAGACAGCACCGAAATAATTGAAAGCGAGGCCGTCGATTCGGCATACCACCACGTGATGGACAGCCTGCTGCGTGCCGACCGTCTGCAACGCGACAGCATAGCTCGTGCCGATAGCATAGCTCGCGCCGACAGCCTGCGAGCCGAAATGCGCAAACGCCGCAAACCCGAAATAAAAATTATCACAGTCACGCTCGGCGACAGCTCGACAATCAATTTCGACTCCATACAACTACAGCCGAGCCTCATGTTCATGCCACTCGTGTTTGAACGGCAAGAGATGTTCAACGACAGCATAACCTATAGTGCCGACAGCCTTGGCATCAACAAGATGGGTTTTGACTACGACACTCGTTTCATCGACCAGCTGCGGCGGAAGACATACGACGAACGCCGCCTGCGCTACAGCACCATGCTCTACAACCCCGAGATAGTGCAGTACAATCTTGAAAGCCTGCCAGAGCCACCCAAGCAATATGAAATAGCGGCCGACCCTTCGACAAGGAAACTAAAGATGGAGGAAACCGACACCGACCCACTGGCAGCCGAAATCATAGAAGAACTTGATGTACCAGTAATAAAAATGCGAAACTGGATACATACAATCGATGCATCGCTACAGTTCTCGCAGGCGTTTATCTCCGACAACTGGTACCAAGGCGGCAATAACAACCTAAACATACTTGGGAATTTCCTGTGGAACGTGGCTCTAAACCAGAATGCCCACCCCAACCTGCTGTTCGATAACACCATCCAATATAAAATAGGTCTGAGTTCGGCTCCGCAAGATTCAGTACGGAACTACAGCATCAGCGAAGACCTGTTGCAGATAAACACCAAATTCGGCTACAAGGCCATACGCAACTGGTATTACTCGGCTACAATGCAGTTCAAGACACAGATTTTCAACAATTACGTGGCTAATACCAATGACCTTAGCGCATCATTCCTCACGCCAGGTGAATTGAACCTCGGTCTCGGTATGACATACGGCACCAAGAGCAAGAACGGGTATGTAACACTCGACCTGTCGATTTCACCGCTGTCATACAACTTGAAAATATGCCGCGAAAACGACCGTGTTGACCCCACTACGATGGGTGTCGATGCAGGCCATCATGTGAAAGGCGACCTCGGTTCGAATGTCGAGGCAAAACTCTCATGGGCCATAACGCCATCGATTAGCTGGACTTCGCGCATCTACACATTCACCAACTACGATTATGTGCAAGGCGATTGGGAAAATACCTTCAACTTCTCAATCAACAAATACCTCTCCACGCAGCTTTACTTGCACCTGCGTTTCGACGACTCGGCAGAAACCATATCCGACTGGGGATATTGGCAGATGAAAGAAATATTGAGTTTCGGACTTAAATACAGGTTTGCAATGAACTAAAAATTTTAGTGCCTTTGAACCAACGTCTTTTTGGCCAAACATTTTCTTGCAATTGGGGATAAATTATTATCTTTGTGAGTGGTGGCTTGCTTGTGCCTGATTTTGCGAGCACAAGCAAGGGCATCTTCGACAACACTTATTACTTAAAATAACAATACGGCTATGGGAAATCTGATACGTTTCGACTGGGCCATGAAACGGCTCCTGCGCGACAAAAGCAATTATGTGGTGCTTGAAGGGTTCCTCTCCACTCTCCTCGGGGAGGACTTGCACATCTGCCGTTTCCTTGAAAGCGAGTCCAACCAAAAAGACGCAACCGACAAATTCAACCGTGCCGATATTTTGGCCGAGGACACGAAGGGACGGCTGATAATAATCGAGGTACAGAACAACCGCGAACTCGATTACTTCCACCGTATGCTGTATGGAGTGTCGAAAACAGTCTCGGAGTATATCAACATAGGCGACGCTTACAACAAGGTGCGGAAGGTATATTCCATCAACATCGTGTATTTCGAGCTTGGGCAGGGGAGCGACTACGTGTACCACGGCAAGACCGTATTCCGAGGCTTGCACGACAACGACACCCTAAGGCTGTCGCTGAGGCAGCAGGAAGTGTTCAGCGGGAAATACGCAGGCGACATTTTCCCCGAATACTACGTCTTGAAAGTAAACGATTTCAACGACATGGCCAAGACTCCTCTCGACGAATGGATTAAATTCCTGAAAACCGGTGAAATCGACGACACCGCCACTGCCAAGGGGCTGCCTGAGGCGAGGGAACGCCTCAGGGTGGACGCAATGACCGTGGCCGAAAAACAAGCATACGACCGGGAAATGGAGGCTCTGCGCTATCAGCGCAGCGTGATACAGACCGGATGGATAGAAGGCCACGCCGAAGGCAAAGCTGAAGGTAGAGCCGAGGGCAGAGCTGAAGGTAAAGTTGAAGGCAAAGCTGAAGGCCTTGCCGAAGGTAGAGCTGAAGGTGAAATGAATGCCAAAATGGAAATGGCCAAGAAAATGAAAGACTCGGGAATGTCCGTTGATACAATAATTGCAATTACAGGACTTTCAGAGGCCGACGTGAACAGTCTGTGAATAAACGATTATGCTGCGGACTATCTTGCTAACCTGCATTGCACTATTGCTGGCGACAACGGCAATAGCCAACGATGGCGGCAAATATTACGGCGATAATCCGCCAAAGCAAGCGGATATATTACCAGGATATTCGCCCGAATCGGTTCGCGACCGCTTAGACGCAACACCACTGCAACCGATAGAAGGCATCTGGGAATATCCCGACGAAATGATGACCGTAGTGGTGGAACGTTTTACATCACCGCAATTCTCACACAAGCTGAAGTATCGCATAGTGCTAATCGACAGCGAAGACTTGTCGCTGCTGCCTGGTACGGTAATCGGATATGTGGCCGAAAGTGCCGACAACAGCAAGTTTGAACTATGGCTTTACAGCGAGCAAGATGGCATCAACCTGCTTGGTCCTGGCAAGTGCGTAGCCACACTTAATGGCGATGGCACATCGCTAATCTTCAAGCGAAGCAGCCTCAAAACCCGTGTGCGATTCAATCTCACACGGTTCTTGCCAAAACTATTCCGTTTCATATCGGTTTCTCCATACATCGACAAAGAAGAACTGCCTGTGGGATTCAGCAAAATATATCCGGCATTCGACGACAACGAAAGCCTGCACCACGAGATACGTTACTTATGAAAACAGATTTGATACTGGCACTACTTTCAATAATTGTGGCAGCAACGCCCCAAGTTGCCGCAAAACGCACACTTGTGCCGCGCACAGGCAATATGGAACTTGTCACAGACAGCACTGTAGCCATGGCCGTTGCCGACACCACCGGGTTACCTCCATTCAATGAAAACGCCGTAACGCTGCGTGGATTCAACAAGAGAGCATCAGACAACTACGAAACTTTCTTTGTGCAAAACAACACTCGGCACCACATATCGGGCATAACAGTGACGCTGCGCTATACCGACACCCACGGCACACTGCTGCACGAGCGCACACTGCACGTTCCTTGCGACCTGCAACCGGGCAAATCAAGGCAAGTGTCGGTAAACTCCTTCGACCGCCAGCATCTTTTCTATTACTACCTAAGCGGCAAGCCTCGAAAAAGCGCAACTCCATTCCAAGTATCAGCCCGGCTTATGGGGTACGACATCCCCATCCGCCGCCCTACCCTATGACACAAAAAAGGGTGCAGTTCAGAATTCCCCACACCCTTAATTAATCAAGTCCAAACAATGGCTATGTGCGCCAGTACCACTTAATGCGTGTAAAGAACATAGTGACAAGTAGCGACAATGTGGTAAGCACCACACCTTGCAGGAATCCAAGCCACGGATTTGTTCCCATTAACGCCATGAATGGAGCCAATACTCCACACATATTCAATATCGGCATCACAAGCAAGTCGCCTGCAACGTATGCTATCATGGGGTTCTGCCCCGACATCACAAGGAAAGCCGTCGAACGGCGGCAACCAAAGTAGTCACAAACCACATGAAACGCCATCAATGCCATGCAGGCAAGCCCCGAGGTGACAAAAAAGTAACTTATGGTGGCATAATCCTTCTTTATCCCTCCTTGATAAGGCTCGAAACATAAGCCTATGGCAAGCAATGCAGCACCAAGGCAAAACAAACGCATCCACAGCCATCCCGAGCCTCCTTGCCGCACCAACACGGCATACATGGCCGTGAGCAAAACGACATTTATCACCACATTAGCCTCAAGCCAACGGCTGTAAAGGCACACCAAGTTGGCTACAATCACAGCCACAGCCAGCACAAGCACTGCCAGGGCACGCAACTTGCCAGGGCTTGCCTTTTCATTACCGTCACCATCCATACGCATCCATTGCAACAGGTAATCGCCAGCAAGGCTGCCAGCAAGCACTATGAACAAGTATTTGAGATAATCAAACTTGTACAGCCACGGCAGAGGTGAAAAATCAAACAGCACCTTAGTCCACGACCCTTCGACATCACCGCTCAGCATTATCCCCAGCAGAACCGCAAGCACTACAATCCTGGCAAGCCAATTGCCGATGGTGAACACATATACCACCGTGCCGAACAGAGCCATATTGGCAAGCAACAATATTATGACGTTGCTCGTATAAAGGCTGAACGGCCCGGCGGCAAAATCGGTTACCGCAAGCATCACCGCAGCCACAGCGTATGCTCCAACCTTCACCGCAATGTGCACCCACCGCGGCAAAGCTCCTGGCAACCGCATGAACATGGGGAATAGCAATGCAAAGCATAATATTGCCAACATCCACGAGCGATAATCTTGTGGAGAACTCACCATGTAAGGGTAAAAATGCTGTATGAATATGGCAAAGAATGCCAATTGCAGGCAGCGCAGCACGGCATCCCACACAAGCCGCAAGCGGCTTTCCCCACGTTCAAGGCGTTTTCCCACCGAGAACGGGAATGCGGCACCCATTGCGAACAGGAAGAACGGGAACACAAGATCCACCCACGTCAATCCGGGAACAGCCGGATTAAACTCGTGGGTGGGAGGTGGTGTCTGCGCATGGTACATCCACCCGGGCAAGATGCCGCCGGCAACAGTTGCCGACAGCACCATAGTCAGGATGGCATACCCACGCAGGGCGTCGAGCGAATATGCACGTTTACCAGTTGTCATAACGCTCCGCCCTCTTTCATCCCAGCCTCAACATAGCTCCACAGGTCACGGTCGATGATATGAACTATGTCAAACACCATCAGTCCGTCCGACTTCTGCAAATTCGTTGCTATTGCCTCGGTCAACTTCTTCGGGTCGTCGTAATACTGGTTTACAAGCAGGCCACCCATGAATTTGTTCTTGCCCATGATTTCGCGCAAGTGCTGGCACGAGCCTTCCACGCAATACCACGTGCCGCTTTGGCCACGACTGTCGGTTTCGTTCCACACCACATGATTGTTTTTGCCATACTCTTCAAGCGTGATGTCGGTATAATAATTGCCCGTTGCGTACAAGTCGATAAGCTCGGCATAGCCAAAATTCTTGTATTCGGGAGTTGCCCAGTCATAATAAAGGCTTGGGTCGAAAGTGCGGCTGGCAAAGTTCACACCTACTTCATAATACGATGGATACCAAGCCCCAGTGTAAGTACCAAACGACACTTCATGATTGGCTTTCTTAACCGTTTCGCGCGCAACGACCATGAAGTCATAGATGGTCTTTGCTCTCCATTCCACCCACTTCTTTCCAAGCTTGCCAAGCACCGGCACATAACGACCGTCGCCCCCTTTTTCCCATGTGAGTATGTCGTCGGGGAAATTCTCCACTTTGTGGCCAATGTACTCTTCAAATTTGCTGCGCGAAAGGTCGGAGAAATCGGCTCGAATGCCGTCATACCGCACACGGTCGAGCATCACGCCGTCGAGTTTAGGATATTTGGTGACAAGCTCGGTGAGAATGTTCAAAATATAAGTTCTATACTCATCGTTGACAGGATTGACCATTGCGCCATAATCCTTCTTCATCTCGGTAATAGGCACAATACCCTTCTCTGGGTCATATACCATCGATGCCCACTCAGGATGCTGCGAGTAAACCACGCCGCGGTCGAAGTAGTTATGCCCGGCACAAAATACATTGAGCGACGCATGAATTTCAAGTCCAAGTTTGTGCCCTTTTTCGATGAAATAACCTAAATAGTCAAAATCACCGCGACGTGCGCCATTCCACTCCTCCATGCGCGGAGCGAACTTGCTGTCATATAGCACCTCGCCCGTAATAGGCCGCACATCGACTATGGCATGGGTAAAGCCCAGCGATTTTATTTTCTGCAAATAAAAATCAATGGAATCCTTATGTTGGAACCGGGCAAAATTAGCCTCGGCATCTATCCACATCAGCGCAGGTTTCACATCCACGGCTGTATCGCCAGCCTGCTTGGCATTGCCGCAGGCACATAGCAAGGCGGCAAGCACAGTTGCCGCCATGAATTTATGCAGTTTCATTATTTTTGCTTGTTTATTTTTTGAATATATACATTACCAAAACGGTCGGTCACACGTACCTCTATTTTTGCAGATGCATTGTGAGGCGTGGCACGGAACAGATGTGGAGTCTTCATGGGGCTTATCCAGTCATACTGCACACGCTCCTTGTCGGCGCAAATCTCGGCTGCCATGGGGTCGAACCCTTCAAAGCGAGTCATTTCACCCATCACCTTGCCATTTTCCAACCACTCTACACACCACTTTTCATCCCAGTTCCACACATTGGCGATAATGTCGCCCGGATATTCCTTCGAGGCACCCACAGGATATGCCCTTAGCTGGTAATCGACTGGATAGCCCATGCTCTTGTATGTCCACTTTACATCGGTACCATCCACTTCATACACCCCGTACCCCTGCGGAGTGCCGTCCATGCACACCGGGGCTTTCCACCATATCCCACACACAGCAGCCGTGTTGTGCTCCATGAGCGAATCGTTGAAACACACATTCCAGTTGAAATGAGTGTGCCCCGAAAGTATATGCGTCTCGTGGCCGCGCAGCAGCTCCCACAGTCCGGCAATGTTATTGGTCTGGTCGCTCTGCAAGGTGTTCCACGCAAGTTCTTTTTCAAGGTTTCCAGGAATGTGCATCAGCACAAATACCACCGCATCGGACGGGACAAGGGCAATGTCTTGCTCAATCCAGCGAAAAGTGCGCTCATCGATGTAGCCGATATATTGATAATCACGATCGACATAAAAACAATTGTCGAGCACGATGTAATGCGCCTTTCCTTTGTTGAACGAATAGTAAACAGGACCGAAAAGGCTCTCGAACTTCGCATAAGAGTATTCAAACGTGCGCCCACCGTAGGTCATGTCGTGGTTGCCTATGGCTCGCCACACAGGCATATCCATAGCATCGGCCACGTCGAGATAAGGCTCGAAGAGCGACGGCGTGTCGCCTACCATGTCGCCAAGGTCTATACCGAAAACATCGGCCTTGCCGCGATAACCGGCAGCGAAATCAGTAACATCCTTTAGCAGGCCTTCGTATGTGTCCAAATCCTGCATCGAAGTAAGTTGCACATCGGCCTGCACAAGTGCCACATGGTGGGTGTCATCGACGGGATTTTTCGCCAGCTCGAAGTTATATTCAGTCCGTCCATTCTCCACTGGAATATAGAACTGCGGCACCGTCTTTTCCTCAACTGGCAAATAACCACTGGGGGTGGATACATACACAAACCGCGCATCGCCGTCAAGCTCCATGCTATAACGTCCCTCGCCGTCGGTAACCACGCAACTGTAGCCATCAGTAACCATCACGCCAGGCAATCCTTCGCTGCCACAAGCCACACGCCCTGCAACTTCGCTCCCGGCAAATGCACTTGCGATGCCTCCAAGCATTGCAAGTGCCGCAATCATCATCTTTCCCATGCCGCGCATATCATTCATTTACAACCAATGTGCTTAAATATTCATCAAACCCTGTCTTAAATGCATCCCAGTAGTCATACATCTTTATGTGGCACAAGTCAAACACAAAGAACCCGTCACTGGCCGTGATGCAGGCATCTATGGCATCGGGTATCAATGCAGCCTGTCCACCTTCGGTCCAGCCGGTGCTGTTGCCCACATCGGGACCTCCGGCAAACGGCACATCGCCTTGCAGCAGCTCGCGCCCTTGCTCGCAGAAACCTTGCATAGTCCATTCGCCCGAACCATATATGCTCGACGTCGAGGCATACGCGCCAAGGAACATGAAATCGGTGTGGTCGGCATAGCCATAAGTGTGATAGTCCTCGGTAGCCCATTCGGGATAGTGCGCGGCAGTGTCATACTTTGGGCTTGCCCAGTTCACGCCCGAAGTATAGTAAGTGGAATACCACGCCCCCACGTATGCGCCAAAGCGGATGGTATCGTTCACCGACTTTATCGCATCGCGGGCATCAACCATGAAGTCGTGTATCACCTTTGCCCTAAATTCGAGCCATTTTTTGAAATAAGCAGGCTGGTCGGCCTCGGCAGGCAGTTCCTCGGTGCCTGGAGCCATGATGTCGGCAGGGAAATTGGGTACGGTCTCACCTATGTATTCCTCGAATTTGGCACGCGACACATCCGAAAAGTCGCTCATAAGCCCATAATCGTCGTAACGGCAACGGTCAAGGACTATGCCGTCGAGATTATATTTTGCCAAATCGCGGAGCAACTGCAGCACAAATGCCTGCACATCGTCGTTGGCGGGATTCATAAACTTAGCACCGTAATCCGAAGTGTCGTCGAGCAAATCCATGGTGTTGACAAGGCCGTCGGCGGCATTTATCACAGTAGCCCAGTCCTTCTTGTCGGCATCGCGGAACAACATACCATCAGACCCTAAGCCATAAGGACACAAATATCCGCCGGCAAAAGTATTTATCGACGCATTCACACGCAGCCCCAATTTGTGGCCTTCGTCGATAAAGGCTTGCAGATAATCGAAATCGGCAGTACGTTCAAGCCACACATATCCGGCATCGGCCCACGCATCAACGCGAGTCAACGGGTCGGCAACGGTGGAGCTGAACAGCACATCGCCCAACGACGGACGCACGTCAACAATCACGTCGGTAAACCCTGTCTCCTTTATCTTGGCCAAGTCGGCGGCGATATTCTCGCGGCTGTTGGCATAATCCTCGAAATTGGCGGCGGCATCAATCCACACATAGCGCGGTTTTGATTCCACCACGGTTGCAGTGTCGCCAGGTTCATCGGTTTCCCCGTTGCCCCACGGCCATGCCGGCAATTCCTTATCATCTTCGCACGACGCAAAAGCCATGCATAAAACAGCTAAACAGCTGAAAATAAAATATTTTTTCATCAAAATCATTTTTAAAACAAGATAAAATAAAAAAGTATGTCAAAACAGGCGGCATACCCCGTTATCCTTCTGTGGGTAACGTAGAGACGCGATAAATCGCGTCTCTACTGAGGGCTAAGCCCGTCTTGACATACTGGAAAAACTCTATTTAGTCATCGATACAATCGGCAACATAAGCACCAATCGTGCCACAGTTGTTATCGTAATAGTAGATATACAGGCTGTAACCGTCGGCCGATGGAGCAATAAGCACGTCGCCCGATGCCGTCGATGATGTGGCCGTCTGATACCACTCGATGGCACTGTTGGCAAGTACCAGTGCCGGAGCCGTGGTCAATGTACCCGAGAACTTGCTCATGTCGGTTATGTCATATACATAAAGCTGCGGGCCTGCACCCCACATCGGGAAGTGGCTTACAACAAACAGTGCCATGTAACGGGCATTATTGAACTGCTTGCTATCGAGGTTGTTGGGGTTGACGTTGCCGTTGACCACATTTTGATCCTCAAGCATTGCAGCCACAGTGTTGCTGCCATCGATGTAATTGAGCTGGTTGGCGCTGTAGTAGCACAAGAAACAGCCGTCGGCCGGGTCGGTCGATGCGGCAACCACGTTGGTGCCGTTAACAGGTGATGCGCCCCACGACAGCCCTGTGGCTGCAATGTCAATCACCTCGGGAGCCTGCACTGCACCATCGATTACACGGATGCGGGTATAGGTCGATGAGTTGGTGACACCGCTCACGCCCTCGTTGGTGACAATTATAGTCGCATTAGTGGCAATGTTGCCTATCACCTTCATTTCATAACCCATCGGGAACGAAGAACTGTTGCTGAACGAAGTGAACAACGTCGGAGCTTCGGTTACCGACGAAGTGGTGTAAATCTCAAACGTCTGTCCACCCTCGGCATGGTTGGCAATGAGCAAGTGGTCGCCCTCGTCGCTGGTGATGCTTGCGGCCGTGGCCGAGCCAAGGTTGATTTCGCCCTCGCGGCTGCCGGTGATGCGGTTAAGGTAGAACGGCGTTGTACCGTCGCCCATGCACACCACAAGCGAGTTGCCTATGGCACCCATCGAAGGAGCATTTGTTGCCTCCCATGGAATGCCAACTATATTGGTGGCATCGATGTTGAACAGCGGTTTCAGGCTTTCGGTGTTGAACCCATAGTCAATCTTGCCAGGAACATTCTTGACAACCGTGTAAGTGCGGCTGGTAGTGCCATTATGCGCCGTCACGGTGAGTTCCACCGGCTCGTTGTAATTGAGCGGCGTGGTGCTCGGGTCGGGCGAAATGGTGGCATGAGCCGAGACTTGGAAATTAGCAAGGCACGACGAGAGGTCATCGGCCGAAATAAGCGAGATGGTATTGCTCTCATTGTCGATTACGCCAGTCACGGCAGGCTCCACGAGGCTGAAAGTGACCATTTCGCAAGCGTCCGACTTGGTGCGCTCGCCAATAATGCAAATCTGGCGAGAAGAGCCATCGGGAGCAGTCAGGGTGAACCAGTTCTCTTGGTTCAAATCGAGCGTACCAAGCGTGGGCGACAATATGAAGTTATTGTTCATTACGGCTGTCACCTTCATCGTCTCCATATAGTCCTCGGTGGGATTGTCGCTGTCCACGGGGAAGAACCAAGGCACGGGAATTACAAACCGGTCTTTGGCATAATCCTCGGGCGTGATGTTCCATACCACGGCATCCGACTCGGCATACGGGCCCTCGGTGAACGTCGCAGTAAGGCTGGTTATTCCCTGCCGAGTATTGTCGATGCTCACATATTCGGGGTCTTGGCAGGCCGCAAGCAGCAGCGCAAGCCCCATTGTCAGAAATATACTCTTTTTCATAATCGAAATTCAATGTTTAAAGTGTGATTATTGCCATTCGGGATATTGGTCAACAAGCTGGTTGCCGTCGATTTCCGCGCTCGGCAGCGGGCATTGGTACATCTTCGTCGGGAAATTCATGTCCTTGTGGTCAACCTCGACGTAGGTGTAAACAAACGACCCGTTGGCCTGCCGTTCTATCTTCAAGCCATGGCGGCGAATACCTGTGAATGCCGTGCTCGACAATCCCCAGCGGCGCATATCCCAGTAGTAGTAGCCTTCACACATCAGTTCCACCTTGCGTTCCTGGCGTATGGCGGCCATCAGGTTGTCGCCGCTCTGGTCGGTATAAGGCAGCCCAACGCGCCCGCGCACCTTGCGCACAGCCTCGTTGGCATCGGTTACGTCGCCTGTGTGGTAGCAAGCCTCGGCATAGTTAAGCAGCAACTCGGCATAGCGCATGTCTATCCATGGCGCAGTGCCATTCTGAATGGTATTGAAACTATGCGACTCATCGACAAGTTTCTTCAGATAATAACCAGTCGTGGTGCGGCCGTTGGCCGATTTCTCCACATACCATTCGCACCAACCGTCGGCACCGCCCACGAATGGCTCGATGGTACGCCCCTTCCACTGCGAACCGTTGTAGAGTACCGATGCGGCGAAACGCGGTTCAAGCTGCGCATACGGCGGCTCGGCATCGGTGCCGGTAGTAGAATGCCACGGAGTCCAGTCTGGGAAACCGCCAGTATTGGCAAGCTCAAACGATTCCACCATCTCCTGCGTTGGGGTTGCAAGACCGCCGTTTTGGGCGTTACCATCGGCAGTCATGTCGCCACCGGGGGCATACAGGTTGTCCCATGTGGTATAAACGCTATTGGCAGCATTATAGTCATATTCCCAGATGGCCTCTATGCCATTCGACGTGAATGCCTCGGGATATGTCGGGGCAAGGTCGTAAAGTTCCATGTCAATTACCTTCTTGCCTGCATCGCGAGCATCGGGCCAACGCTCGGCATAAAGCATGGCACGGCAAAGCAACGCGTACGCAGCACCACTGGTCACGCGCCCGTTAGATGTCTTGTCAACAGGCAAGTTGTCGCCGGCAAACTTCAAGTCGTCATATACGAATTGCCACCCTTGCTCTTCGGTACTGAGAGCCACGTTGGGCTGAATTTGCGTAAGGTCGCGGTCATATATGATGACCTCCTTGTAGCGTTTCACAAGGTCGAAGTAAAGCATTCCACGGAAGAAACGCAACTCGGCCTCAAGGCGCGTCTTGTCGGCCTGGTCGAATGTGGCATACTGGTACAGGTTGCTCAGTGCCTCGTTCACGCGGCGCACCTTCTCATACACCTCAGTCCAGTTGCCAAGGTAAACAGCCACATAATTGGCCGTCAGCACGGCATCCTCGCCGTATGACATTTCGCTCGGTATGTAGTGGTTCTTGCTATAGTTGGTGTCGCCATACTTTATCATGTCGGTAAGCCCTTCGGTCATGCCGGCAGTGCATTGCCCGCCGTCGCTATCGTCGTAGTAGGGGCTGAAGTAATCGGTGATATGGTAGAAGTAGTTGACGGCATATTCCGCTCCCGCAAGGCTGCCCCACACCGTCTTGTCCGAAACCTCGTCGGTGGGAGACATATCAAGGTAGTCGCTGCAAGAGCCCAAGCCCAGCAACGCAGCTGCCAACACACCTGTATATATTCGTGTTTTCATAATTTCTTGTTGTTACTTGTTTTAGAATGTCAATGTTAAACCTCCCATTACGGTACGTTGTTGTGGGTAGTAGCCATTGTTCACGCCTGGAGCCTCGGGGTCGATGCCGTCGGGCAGACCGTCGATGGTGAACAAGTTAGAACCCTGCACATACAGGCGTATGCGCTCTATGCCTATCTTGTCCATCCACTGCTGCGGCAGGGTGTAACCGATGGTCATTGATTTGAGGCGAATGTACTTGCCGTCGCGCAACCAGAAGGTAGATGCCAAGCCGTTGTCGCCGCCATGGGTAAGGCCGCCGGCAGTGATGCGCGGGAACTCCCCGTCAGGGTTGTATATACTATAGGCATTTTCCACCAAGTAAAGCGGCGAGTTCATGCCGTCCTTGAAGGTCTTGGTCCACACGGTGTTGTCGTCATAACCATTATAGTAAGTACCCGTCATCGACACGTCGAAGATGGCACCGCCGGTGAATTGCATGTCAAGGTCGATGCCGTTCCAGCTTGCATTGAGGTTCAAGCCGTAGGTCACCGCCGGACGGTTGTCATGGCCTATGCGAGCGCGGTCGCTCCAGTCTATCTTGTTATCGCCGTTAAGGTCGCGGTACTTTATGTCACCCACATTGGGGCGGCTGCCATACCATGCCGAGTTGTCGATTTCCTCCTCGCTGCGGTAAAGTCCGTCGGCAATCCAGCCATATTGCGCATAAACGCTCGTGCCGGTCACGCGAATCCATTCGGGGTCGTTGGCACCGTCGGCGGCATAACGCAGCCAGCGGTTCTTGGCCCAGCTCACGTTGGCCGAGATGCCGTAGTCAAACATCTTGCCACCGAGCATGAAGTGGTTGCGGTGCGAAATCGTCACATCGATACCGCGCGTGTCAATCTTGTTATAGTTTGCCCACGAGTTGTAATATCCGCCCATCGACGGTGGGTAAGTGCTGCCGCCCATTTGGGTAAGGATGTCGTAGGTGTAGTTATAGAAAGCGTCGAATTCCACGCCGAGCTTGCTGTTCCACATATTCAAGTCGAAACCCACGTTATACGACAGCGTCTTTTCCCAAGTAAGCGTGTTATTGGGCACTGCGCTGGTGTACATGGTAGTCATGGAGTTGCCGCCAATCATCACGTTGCTGCCGTAGGCGTATGTGGCAAGGAAACGATATGGGTCAACATTGTCAGAACCAAGCAAACCTATAGAACCGCGAATTTTCAGGTCGTTGATAAACGTGAGATCCTTCATGAAATCCTCGCGCGAGATGCGCCATGCCACCGACCCCGAGGGGAAGAAACCCCAACGCTTGCCCGACACGTTGCCGGCAAAGCGGTAAGAACCGTCGTAGCGGCCAGTGAACTCGGCAAGGTACTTATTGTCGTAGTCATACTTGAGGCGGAACACATAGCCGATGCTACGGCGTGCGTCGCTGCTACCGGCAATAGAACCGCCTGCGTCGGGATTACCGAAGTTGAGTTCGGGAAGCGAGGCAAACGGAATGTCTTGCGCGTATGCGGAAAGGTTGTTATACTTCCAGTCTTGAATTTCCACGAGTGCAAGGAAGTCAACATTGTGCAGGCCGAATGAGTTGACGTAGGAAATGCTGCCCTGCCCCACCATCTGGCGAGTGGTAGCCTGCCCTTCGCCGAGCTTGTTGGTGGAATTGCCACGCGGGTCGAGTACGCTTTGGTAGTTAAGCTGCTCCACATTGGTGGTAGGCATCTGCGTCATCATCGTATAGTATGGAGTGGAAAGGTTCTTATTCCACGAAGTGCTGTAGTCATACGACCCGTTGACCTTCAACGACAAGCCCTTCACCCAAGGCACATCGTACTGCAAGGCCAAGTTTGTCTCGACCGACGATGTGCGAGTTTCCTGGTAACCCGACTCGTAAATCGCAGCAAGCGGGCTGTTCGACTGTCCGCTGCCGTTGGCCGTGCCGGTATATACGCCGTCGATTTTCTCGGGCACATACGGGTGCATGCGCACCGTCTGGTTGGCAATCGACATCCAGCCCTGCTCTCCAAGCTCGGAATTGCTGTCGGTACCGCCCGAGGCATATCCTGGAGTGTGACGCTTGCTGGTATAGGCCGAAACGCCCAGCGTAAGTTTCCAATCCTTGGCAATGTCGGCCTCGATGTTGGAGCGCAAGTTGTAACGCTTGTAATAGAAATTGTCGATGTTACCGTCCTGGCCCATGTAGCCCACCGACGCATAGTAGCGCAGGCGGTCGGTGCCACCTTGTACCGACACATTATGCTTTTGGTTAATGCCCGTGCCAAAAACCTTGTCGGCATAGTCCACGTTGCCCCAACCGTTGCGCCCCGCAATCATGTCGGCGATGTTCTGCTGCGAGAACACCGGCACATATTCGCTCGGCGAGGAGATGATGCCATTGGCAAGGCGGTCCATCATGTCGCCAAGGTTGTAATAATAAGCGAACTGAGGCCCGTCGAGGAACTTCGGGAAATTGGTGTTGAACGAGCCGCCCACCGAACCGTCGTAGGTGATGCGCGACTTTCCCTTGGCACCCTTCTTGGTGGTGACGATTATCACACCACCGGCAGCCTTCAGACCGTAAACGGCGGCCGCAGCGGCATCCTTGAGCACACTCACGCTCTCGATGTCGTTGGGGTCGATGTCGCCGATTTCGCGTGGGAACCCATCGACGATGTAAGTGACGTCATAAATTGAGCCACGGATGCGCAGCGAGGCGTTGTCAACGCCCGGTTCGCCACTCTCCTGCACCGACGAGATGCCCGGCAGCTTGCCGGCGAGCACCTGAGTGACATTGGTCGATGGCGACACCAAAAGTTGGTCGCCCTTGATTGCCGACACGGCACCGGTCAGCGAGCTTTTCTTCATTGTGCCGTAGCCCACTACTACCACGTCGTCGAGCACCTGCGTGTCTTCCTGCATGGCAACGTCGTGGCGGGCTTGCCCTGCCACAGGCACTTCCTGCGACTTCATTCCCACAAACGAGAACACAAGCACACCGTTCTGGCGGTCGGCTTTCACGCTGTAGTTTCCGGCCACGTCGGTGACCACGCCGCGTGTGGTACCCTTCACCGTCACGCTAACGCCCGGCAAGGCCTCGCCAGCGGCATCAGTAACCTGGCCTGTCACGGTAATATCCTGCGCACTCGCACCGAATGCACAAAATGCCACCATCAACAATGAAAACACAAGTGCCTTCATTCGTCGGGAACAGGCTCTTAAACTGTTTTCTCTCATAATCAAATGGTTGTTTTAGTTAAAAATTAGGTTTGTTATTATAGAAGATCTCACTCTCGTTGTACATATTGCCACACACCCTGGGTCGAGGGAATAGTAAAAAGTTGATTTACCAGAAGACCTAAAAAGCTGTGATAAAACAAATGCGAAAATGTGCCGAAACCCTCAGGCAATATGTACCCGAAAGTTCCGGCACACATTTCACTTCAAAAAAACACCCTAAAAACAATCTTTTTCTTAACCTATTTTATTCACCTGCCGTATGTGCGTATGCGTTATTTATACCGAGCGGTATCCCACCACACGCGCACCGTCGAGCCGTCGCCCTGGCCCTGGTTGAGGCTCGGCGAGGTGGCATTGGCGGCATTCTCACGGCGTTCAGAGTCGATGTAACGTATCTTCTTGATAAACTCGCCGTTGGCTGGGTTGATATTCTGGTCGTCGCTGTGCAGCACAGGTTTCAACTTGGGATAACCCGTGCGGCGGAACTCGGCCCAAGCCTCCACGCCGCTTGGATAGAGCGCAAGCCACTTTTGGGTGATAATCTGCTTCAACTTGTTCTCTTCGTTGCCCGTCAAGGCCACGCCTGCTATGTAAGCCTCGTCGTTGGAGGTACTCGAAAGCGATGCATCGTCGAGGAACGAACGCTCGTCTTCAAACGAGGCACGGATACCCTCCTCATAATTCTGCTGCGCATCGCCCGCACCCGTCCAACCGGCCAGTGCGGCCTCGGCGCGGAGCAAGCATACCTCGCTATAAGTCATAATCTTGAGGGGCAATGTGACAGTACCCTGGCTTGCAATGTCGGCATTGCCATTTGTATTATAATCGGGATAAGCCTGCAAGCCCCAGAATTCCGAATGGCTTGCCAAGGCATTCTCGGGCAATCCCATCTCGCTCGTGTTCATGCCATTGGGCAGACCCGAAAACTTCTCACCAGTAAAGCTGTCGGTAGTACCGGCTTCGATGGCGGCAGCATAGTCGCGCGACACGCCAAACCACAATTCCATGCGAGGGTCCTCGACGGTGCTCGTGTGCTTGAGCACATCTTCCATCTTATTGCTCATGGCCAGACCTTGCCACGTGGACATCATGTAGAGCGGATGCCCCCATCCCGAGCTTGCATCGGCACGGCATTCTATATAGGCATTGTCGTCATTGCTCTGCATCAAGCCGTCGGCAATTGCGGCTTCGCCCTCCTGTCGGGCCAAGTCCGGGTCGATAAACCTAAGGCGCATTGCTGCACGCAGGCGCAGCGAATTGGCCAGCCGCATCCACTTTTGCGTATCACCTGCAAAAATCAGGTCGTTGTCGGCACTGCAAGTCTCCTGCCCTGCCAGGTTTTGCGACAATGCGTCGGCAGCCTCGGTGAGTTCCTTGAAGACATCTTCATAAATCGACCGCTGCGTGTCATAAACATTCTGAGTCTCGCCCAATCCGGCTTGCGAATAAGGAATATCGCCAAACATATCGGTCATCTCGATGGTGTTTTTCGCCGTCATGATTCGTATCATCTGCAAGATATTCGATTGTCCTGGATTGTTTGCGGCAGTCTCCTTGGCAACCTTCATGTGTTTCAGCGTAGAATAATATGGTGTCCAAAAACCTCCCACTACATAATCATCTACATACCCGTAACGGTCGGTTATAAACCCCGACGTAGTATTTGCAAAATACTGGCAATAGAGCTGGGCATACAAGTTGTCGCCACGCTGGTAAGGGTCGCAACTGATGCGCGTAGTCATCTCCTCGACGTATGGCAACACATATTTCAAGTTGGCCTCGGTCACAACCCCAGGATTGGTATTAATCCCGTCAAAGCTGTCGGTGCAACCGCTCAGCAGCCCCACCGCCAAGCATAGGCCTAAAAATGATTTATATCGTTTCATGTTTTCCTGCAATTTAGAATTTAACATTCAATGAGAAACCCCATGACCTTGTGGGAGGCATTGAACCATACTCAAAGGCCTGATAATAATCGTTGTATGACATTGCCGACTCGGGATTCATAGGAGCATCTTTGTAGAAGTAGAACAGGTCGCGAGCCACAACCGATAGTTTCACGTTTTGCAGCTTTATGCGTTCAATCCACTTCTTGGGCAAGCTCCAGCCAAGCGACATTTCACGCATCTTCACGTATGTTCCGCTATACATGAATTCTTCGGCCACGCCTTGCGAGCCACCTACCCTGTTCCAGTAGTCCTGGGCGTTAACTTCTATATCATTCGGTTGTCCAGTAGAGGCAAGTATGCCATCCACAACCATTCCGTCGCGCCCGTCGAGAGTGCGAGCCGAAGTACCTACCGACGTTGCAATGGCATCGGTGAGAGAAATGAAATCACCTCCCATACGCACATCGATAAGCGCATTGAACGAAAGGTCTTTCCATGTCAATGTCGTACCAATCGAACCGGTCCAGTCGGGAAGCATATTGCCTATCACCTTGTCGGTTTCGGTAAGTGGCATACCATCGTCACCTATCAATATGCGTCCTTGCTCGTCGCGCTGGTAAGCATTCGCAGCCACTATGTCGCCATAATTTCCGCCATCGTTGACCACAACTGTTGCTATACGTGTACCGCCAAGTTCATAACGTTGAACGCCACCGCCAAGTTCTATACACTTGGTGCGGTTCAAGCCCCAGTTAAGAGTCACATCCCATTGCCAGTCCTTGGTTTGAATGGGAGTACCGGTGAGTTGCAATTCAACACCCTCGCTGCGCATCTTACCTGCATTTATAATCTTCTGAGTGTAACCCGACGGCAGCGGTGTATCGATGGCAAGAATTTGATTGGTGGTATTACTGCGGTAGTATGTGAAATCAATACCTAAACGGTTTTGGAACATACGCCACTCGAAACCGCCTTCCCACGAAACAGTGCTTTCAGGCTTAAGATCCTGCAACGGCAAAACATCGGGCAACTGCATTCCCAGTATGTCGTTAACGAAGCTCGAATATGGGCTGTAAACGTAAGCCAATTGATAAGCATCGGTGTCGTTACCAACCTTTGCCCACGAACCGCGTACCTTCAAGTAGTCAATCCATTCAGGCATACGGAACATTTCAGAAACAATGCCGCTCAAGCTCACCGACGGGTAGAAATAAGAGCGGTTGGCAGCAGGCAGCGTCGATGACCAGTCGTTACGTGCCGACACATCCAAGTAAGCCATGCCCTTGTAACCAACCGAGGCATTCCCCAATACCGACTGTATCTCTTTCTTATAATACGACTCCGAGGCTTGGCGTGTATCGCCATTGCTCATCCACACGAAATCCTGGATTTCAAAATGCCCGGCATCGCCCAACAGCCCCTCGGAAAATTCATTCTGCACCGATGCGCCAAGATTGGCGATGACCGAGAAGTCTTTGAACGTCTTGTTGAAATTAAGCATCACGTCGCCCGTGAAGTCCTTATGGGTAGTTTCCCTGTGGCCATACTCCGATGCCAGTGCGCCATCGGCCTGCCGCAAAGCGTATTTGCGGTACTGATCATTGTACCAGTCGATACCCACACGCCCGGTAATGCTAAGGAAACTTGTAAGTTTCAGCGTGGCATTGATGTTGCCCAGCAAGCGGTTGCGGACATTCTTGTTGCCATTCTCGGGCATGACCAATCCGTATGGGTTGGCATAGTTCTCGGCCGGGCCGCTCCAGTTCATAACCCTGTTGGCCGCAGTTATGTTGTTCGTCGCCAAGTCGGCCAGGCGTATGCCGCGAGGCATTGTAATGAATTGCGACATCAAGCCATAACTACCTTGTGCAGGGGCATTGTTCACTTTCTCGGTCATGTAATTGGCCTTTACACCGATGGTGAGGAAATCATTGCGGAATTCGGTGTTGACATCGAAATACTGGCGTTTGATGTTATGGTTCGGCGTTATACCGTCGTTGCGGCTGTCGGTAAACGACAAGCGTCCGGTCACGTATTCACCGCCTGCCGATGCAGTCAGCGTATTGGAGTATTCAATGCCCGACTCGAAGAAATCCTTTATGTAATCGTCTTGCGGGAGCAATGCATATTGCCCAGCACTGTTGTCGCCGTAATAGAACTTGCGCCAGCTGTCAACCATCTGCCCCGTCATGCGTGGGCCCCAGCTGCCGCGAGCCTCGTTGCTGAACTGCCCGGCTGAGCCTTGCCCGTAGATATTTTGGTATTCGTAGGGCTGGTATATGCTGGTGAATTGCACATTGCCGGTATATTCTATCGACAACGGCTGTCCTTGCTTACCTTTCTTGGTAGTGATTATAATCGCACCGTTCTGCGCACGCGAACCGTAAAGGGCTGCGGCATTCGCGCCTTTCAATACCGATATGCTTTCAATGTCGTTGGGGTTGATTTGCGAGGCGGCACTCGACAGGTCAAGTCCGCCATATTCGGTAACATCGCCACCATTGTCATTATTGATGGGAATACCGTCAACCACCCACAGCGGCTGGTTGTTGCCGCTGAGCGAGTTCAAGCCGCGCAATACCACGCGCGTGGAACCACCCATGCCCGAACCCGACTGGTTGATTTGCACACCGGCAATCTTGCCTTGCAACATATTCGACAAGCTTAGCGACTTGTTCTCGGTGAGGCTTTCGGGGTCAACCTCTTGCATGGCATAACCAAGTGCGCGCTTCTCGCGCTTGATGCCAAGTGCGGTTACCACCACCTCGCTAAGCTGTTCCGACGATGGGGTGAGCGTAACCTCCACCCTGTCTTTCCCTGCAACGGGAACTTCGGCCTTATGGTAGCCGATAAACGACACTTCGAGCACGGCACTGGCTGGAGCCGATATGCTGAATGTACCCGAAATGTCGGTAGCCACGCCGTTAGAGGTGCCTTGCACCATGACGCTGGCTCCCACAATGGGATCGCCCGCCTCATCAACAACGGTACCCTTGACTGTCCTTTGCGACTGGCTGCTTTCGTATGAGCTACCACCTTGCGGCGCATGGGCTGCAACCGCCGTTGCGCCCAAGCTCAACAGCCCACAAAGGAGAATCGCTGCAAACTTGCGGGCGGTTCCTTCATGAAGCGAATTGTTTTTCATAATTCTTTAAGTTTAGTTAATGGAAATCGTTTTTTAGATACTATGGTTATTCTCGTGTTTTCAGTTGTTCAAGCACCTGCCAGCACTGGTATAAGCCACGCGGAACGTGGAAACAGCCTTTCCACTTGCCGCCCTTCAACGGCAGCAGCACCTCGCCGCGGCGGTTAAGATAGCCAAACCATTCGGGGTGTTCCGTGTCCTTGAAGTGCGACCACGTGTAATCGTGCACACGTTCAAACCATTCAAGGCAGCGAGGGTCGCCCGTGAGCTGGTAGCCCTTGATGGTGGAAATAAGCGTTTCGATGTGTACCCACCACAGTTTTTGGTCCCATTCAAGCTGTTGCGGCGGGAACCCCTTGCGGTCCATAAAGTAGAATATGCCGCCAAATTCCTTGTCCCAGCCATAGTCGCACATGGTGAGGGTTACCTCCTTGGCCTTCTCTATAAGTTCGGGGCGACCAAGCCGCTTGCCCAGGTCCATTATGAACCACATGGCCTCGATGTCGTGACCCGGTGTCACTTGGCGACCTTCAAACGAGTCGGACAATTCGCCCGATTCAAGCACATTCTCCACGATTATGCCACCTAATTCAGGACGGTAGAACACCTCCATCACCTCGTGGATGCACTCGTCGATGACCTTCTTCAAGAAATCCTCGTCGAGCAGGTGCTCTATTTCGAGCGACAGGTTGCACAGTATCATGGGCAGCGAAAAGCCCTTGAGCGGACGTGTGCCGGGGTGCAGCTTGTTCCACTTCCCCTTGGGATTGTTGCGCTTGGCAAGCACCACGTCGAAGGTGCGCTTGGCTATGTCGGCATATTCTTTGTTCCCCGTCGCCAATGCCAATTGGCCGAACGCCATGGTGGCAAACGTGTAAGAGAAGATGTTGTAAGGCTCCACGAGCGGACGGCCGGCACGGTCGAGCGAGAAGTACCAGTTATAGTTGCCGTCGTGGCCATACTTCTTCAGGAACTCGGCTCCCTGAATGGCGCAGTCGAGCCACTCCTGGCGTTTTTCAACCTTGTTGTAAAGCATGGCAAAGAGCCACACCTCGCGGCCTTGCAGCCATATAAACTTGTCGGTGTCGAACACGCTGCCATCACGATTGAGGCATGAAAAATAACCGCCACACTCCTTGTCTTGCGAATAGTTGAGCCAGAACGGGAGGACGTTCTCCAGCAACTCATCCTTATACTGTTTTGCTAACTTATTGAAATCCATACGCATATTAGTTTTAGTTGTTGTTATTATTTATTCTTAGTCCAGTACCTCTCTATCTCTTCGAGCGACTTGCCGGTGGTCTCGGGCATGAGCCGCCACACTATAAGTATGTAGGGCACACACATCACGGCAAATATCAGGAACGTGCCTGCCGGCGTTGCCGCACTAAGCAGCCACGGCGTGAGCTGCCCCACAAGGTAAGTGCCTATCCACAGCGAAAATCCCGCAACCGACATGGCCATGCCACGCACCCGGGTGGGGTACATCTCCGAGAGGAACACGAATATCACCGCCGAGATGGATATGGCGCAGCAGAACACGTAAAAGAGGAAGAACGTGAGCAGGAAACCGTTGGAAAGGCCAAGGCTGCCGCCGAATTGGAAATAAAATGCAATGCAAAGCAATGCCACAACCATGCCCGACACGCCATAGTAAACAAGCGTCTTGCGCCCCACGCGGTCGATGATGAACACCGCTATGACCGTGGTGACGGCGTTGACTATGCCCACAAGCACCTGGCTGAAAAGCGCATCGCCGCCCGAAAGTCCGGCCTGCTCGAATATCGTGGGGCCATAGTATAGCACGGCATTGACGCCCATGAATTGCCCCAGTATGGCAATGGCTGCCCCAATAAGCACGGCACGGAATATGCCGGGACTGAAAAGCAGCCGCCAATCGGACTTGGCTTCCGAACCCACTACCTGTTTCACGTCGGCCAGCTCACCGGCTGCCGCGGCGGCACTGCGGTAAATGCGCTTGAATATGCCAAGTGCAGCCTCGTCGCGATGGCGCAACACAAGCCAACGCGGGCTTTCGGGAATAATATATGTGAACACGAAAAGCAAAATGGCGGGCACTCCGGCCAGGCCGAGCATGCCACGCCACACCTCCGATACGAAAATACGATGCATCCACTCCGAGCCTATCTCCACACCGCTCTGCGAGAAGTGCAGCAGGCCGTAGTTGGCCGAATAAGCCCCCAAGAACCCTATGGTGACGGCAAGCTGGTAGAGCGACACAAGCTGGCCGCGGTAGCGAGCCACCGAAATTTCGGAAATATAGAGCGGCGACACCACCGACACCACGCCGATGCCCACGCCGCCAAGCATGCGCGCAACCACGAGCATGGGGAACGAAGTGGCAAATGCGCAGCCAATGCCCGAGACGGCAAAGAAAAACGCCGCCAGCAGCATCGTGGGCTTGCGTCCGAAACGGTCGCTAAGCTTGCCGGCAAACGCCACGCCCACAATCGAGCCTATGAGCGCACAGCCCACAAACCACCCCACTTGCAGCTCGTCGAGCGAGAACTGGGCGGCAATGTGCGAAACGGTTCCCGACACCACGCCGGTGTCGTAACCAAACAAGAAACCGCCCAATGCCGCCACCAAGGCAAGCAGCAGCATATACGCGAAATTTACGTTTTCCTTGACTGATTCCATGCGCGTGGGTGGTTATTTTATATCGAAATACTCCTTGTAACGGTCATACAGGTGTCCGGCCTGCAAATAGGCCGACTGCGGACTCATGAAGTGCGAGAACTCGAATGTGATGGCCTTGTCGTAGCCGCACCGCTTGGCAGCCTCAAGTTTCAGGCGCAACTTGTCGAATTTTATGGGCAGGAACCGTATCGGCATATCGCGGTCAAACGACTCGGCATTAGTCCAGCATTGCATACCGTAGCGGTCGGCAAGCTTCTTGTTGACGGTAAAGAATGCGTCAAGCTCGTCATAGTCGATATGCCCGTCCTGGAACGCGCAGGCATCTACCACGTCGTGTATGCCGTCGAATATCTCGTTCCACTCCTTCTCGTGCTGCTCCACCGACACGGCATCTTGCCTTGTGAGCGAGCCGCTATTGGCCATAACGGCCTTCTTGCCGTCGATCCACGGCGAAATGAACGTAGGCAGGCCGCCCGACACATCCTTGCACTGCTTGCCCATGGCGTGGAAAGCCTTTATCGCCCCCTTGGTGGCACGGCTTATCTCGCCGCTTATGTACCAGCCGCCAAAGCTCTTGTGGCGCGTTCCATATTTTTGCCACACTTCGTCGATTACATATTTGTTGTCCTCAATCTCCCAACTCAGGTCGCCAGTGTCCCAGTAGCGGCCCGAGTCGTAGAGACCGAAGTAGAATTTCATTCCATAACGGTCGGCAAGCGTGAGGAACATCTCCACCAAATCGACCGACGGGCGGTAGCACCCTTTCTTCATGAGATATTCCGAGGGGTAGGTGATGAACTTGCGATATCCCGAGCGGATAAGTATCACCGTGTCGATGCCTATGGCCTTCATGTAGCGGAAATCCTGTTCCCATTCCTTCACGCCCCAGTTCTGGTGGGCTATGTCGTGCGAAATCTCATCGAGGAACGTACCCGTGATGCGCAGCCCGTTGTTCTTCGGTACAATCAGCCCGCCTGCCTCGGCAAGATTGCCGGCCACACCGGCAGCCGCTTGCCCATTGCCACTTTGCGACGTTCCACCACAACTCGTCATTGCCTCGGCCAGCGACGGCAGCACGGCAATCGACGCACCGGCCAACGCTGCTTTTTTCAAAAATTCCCTTCGGCTATTCTTTTGCATAATTATATAGATTAATTTGTGTTCATTTATTTTTCAGCACCACAAATATAGCCACATTTTATAAACTATCAAATATTTAATAAATATTTTTATTATACTCCCCCTTACATTTAACCAATTTGACCATTTTCCCGGCAAATCTGCCACCTTCATACATATATTAACAACTATTTTGTTATTTTTGGCGCAGGATAGGCGCAAGAATTATTAACTTTGAAAAAGTCGTGTATAGGACAAACATATATATACTTATACCATAGACGATTAACAAAACAAAACTCACCGCCAATGAAACAAACCCTGCTTAAAGAAATAGAGAAAGGCTCAAAAAATGCGTTGCTGAAGAAAAAAATAATCACATATTATATATATAATGGCAGCTCCACAATAACCGAGCTGTCGAAGGAACTCAATTTGAGCATACCCACCGTCACCAAAATCATCGGGGAGATGAACGAGGATGGCTACATCAACGAATATGGCAAGCTCGAAACCTCGGGAGGCCGACACCCGATACTCTACGGGCTGAACCCCGAGTCGGGCTACTTCATCGGTGTCAATATGAACCGTTTCTCGCTCGACATAGGCATGATAAACTTCAAGGGCGACCTTATTTTCCACAAGGCCAATATCCCATACGACCTGCAAAACACCACGCAGGCCTTCGACACGCTGTGCGACATAGTGGCCGAACAGATAGCCGGATTCAACATCGACCACGACAAGATACTGAACATCTGCATCGATGTCTCGGGGCGCGTCAACCCCGAATCGGGCTACAGCTACACCATATTCAACTTTTCGGAACAGCCGCTGTCGGAGGCACTGACCGCCAGGATAGGCTACCCAGTGTGCATCGACAACGACACACGCGCCCTCACCTACGGCGAATACATAAGAGGCTGCGTCGATGGCGAAAAAGACATAATATTCGTCAACGCCAGCTGGGGCCTGGCCATAGGCATAGTAATCGACGGGAAGATATACAGCGGCAAGTCGGGCTTTGCAGGGGAATTCGGGCATATACCGGCATTCGACAACGAGATACTGTGCCACTGCGGCAAGAAAGGGTGCTTGGAGACCGAAGCCTCGGGCCGCGCCCTGCACCGCATCCTGCTCGAACGCGTGGCCGGCGGCGAGACCTCGATACTTTCGGGGAAAATCGCCGATGGAGAGCAAATCACCCTCGACGAAATAATCGACGCAATCAACCGCGAAGACCCGCTGTGCATAGAGATACTCGAAGAAATAGGACAGAAACTTGGCAAGCAGATAGCCTCGCTCATCAACATCTTCAACCCCGAATTGGTAATAATAGGCGGCCGCCTGTCGCTCGTGGACGAATACCTAACCGAGCCCATAAAGTCGGCCATACGCAAGTATTCGCTCAACCTGGTCAACAAAGATTCGCTCATAGCCGTCTCCAAGCTCAAGGACAAAGCAGGCGTCATAGGTGCCTGCATGCTGGCCCGCAGCCGTATGTTTGAATGCTGAACAGCACTCTAACACCGTACAGAAGAAAGAGGAGGACGCACGGCCCACGCGCCTTCCTTCTGTGCAAAATGCATAATTTTAACACTCCGGCAGATTTAACTTCGGTAGCTTGCCGGCATCTAACAAACGTAAAAGCTAAAGAAAGACTTGTGGAACAAATCGACGACGAACAACTTGTGGCGATGCTACGCTCGCCAATCCAGCGCGACCGCGGATACCGCCTGCTGCTGGGGAAATATGGCTCCCGCCTTTACTGGCACATTCGCCGCATCGTGGTCGGCCACGAGGATGCCGAGGATGTGATGCAGGAAACCGCCATCAACATACTGGCAGGCATCGACAAGTTCGAGCAAAAAAGCTCGCTATCGACGTGGGTTTACCGCATAGCCACCAACGAGGCTCTGAGGTTGCTGCGCCGGCGCACCGGGTTCCTGCAGTCAATCGACAGCCTCGGCGAGGTGCTTGTGGAGAAACTCGAAGACGAGGCAGGAATGGATGCCGACGCAGCCGAAGTGCTGTTCCAAAAGGCCCTGCTACAGCTGCCCACGCAGCAACGACTCGCCTTCAACTTGCGCTACTACGATGAAATGCCTTACGAAGAGATAGCCAAGGTGACAGGGAAAAACGTCAATACCCTGAAGACCAACTACCACTTCGCAGTAAACAAAATAAAGAACTACTTAAAAGAACACTCATTATGAAAGCCGATTTTGAAACCGTAGGCAAACGATTGCCTTACAAGGAGACAGAAGGCTACGTCGATGACCTCGTGGCCCGGTGCGCCGACCGCGCCATTGCCAGCCGCGACGCATCTCGCCCGGCAAGGCCTTTCATGCGCCGCGTGGGCATAGCCGTCACTTCGATGGCCGCCGCGCTGCTCGCCGCAGCCGTAATATTCCCGGCCATATCGGGCGGAAGTGTGACCACGGTCGAGGCAATAGCTCAAAGCAGCTCGCTCGGCGACGTGCTTTCGTCGATGAGCAACGACGAACTGGCGGCAATCGACTACTATTCGTTTGACGACATTCCCACCGAATATGACGAAAACAACGAACAATAAAGCACTTAATCAAACAATTATGAAACAGCTATTTTCAATACTAATTATCGCCTTGTGCCTGGCAATGGCAGCACCGGCACAAGCCCAAAGGGGGCACAAGAAACTCAACAAGGAGCAAGCCGAACAGCTATTCAACGCAAAAGTGAAAATGATGCAGGAAAAACTCGCACTCTCCGACGAGCAGACCGAAAAACTGATACCCGTTTACCAGAATTACTTGAACGAACTGGAAACGGTGTTCAACTCACGGAAACACCCACGCCGCTACAAGCCAACATCGGCCGACGATGCCTGCAAGGTGATAACCGAACACCTCGACATCAATGCCCGCGTGATAGACTTGCAAAAAAAGTACATACGCGAATATGCCAAATTCCTCAACGCCGACCAAGTGATGAAGATATACCGCGTGGAAAACCAAATACAACGCGAAATATGGAAAGAGAAACGCCGCCGCCAAGGCAAGTGACAACTACAAGGCTATAACAAACAGCACGATGGTGCGCCCACAAAAAAGTGAGCGCACCATTGCATTTGCAATTAGACCAATTAGACTTAATTGGCTAAACCATTTCATCAAGCCAAAAGTTCTGAGGGAGGGAGGAATTTTGTATAGTTTTCGCTAAAATAAATTTGGGGATTTTTATAATATGCAATAATTTTGCACTCGTTTTATAATTGTATTTTTGTGTAAACCAATAAAATACAGCAATTTTCCCGTAGTTCAATCCTTAAATATGCTACAATGTTTGTGAAACTACAAGAAATATTCAAGCGGCGCGGCGGCAGTAAAACGCCCCCTTGCGAAAAGAACCTTGGCGGCTTTTCAACCGACTGGCACTGTCACATACTCCCCGGCGTTGATGACGGGCTGCCGACGATGGACGACTCACTCGAAGTACTTGCCGCATACGAGCGCATAGGCATAGCGCAGGCGTGGCTCACGCCACATATCATGGAAGACATCCCGAATACCACCGACGCACTACGGGCGCAATTCGCCAAGCTGCAAGAGGCATACGCATCCGGAGCGGTGGAGCTGCACCTTGCCGCCGAAAATATGCTCGACAATCTTTTCGAGGAGCGGCTTGCCGCCCGCGACCTGCTGCCGATAGGCGACAGCTGCGACCACCTGCTGGTGGAAACCAGCTACTTCAGTCCACCAATGGACTTGCTCGGGACTCTCGACCGCATCAAGCAGGCAGGCTATTACCCACTGCTCGCACACCCCGAGCGATACACCTACATGGACGAGGGCGACTACAAGAATTTAATATCTCGTGGGGTGAAATTCCAACTTAATCTTCCCTCGCTCGGCGGTTTCTACGGTCGCGAGGCGCAACGCAAAGCTCGCTGGTTGCTCAAGCAGGGTTGGTATGCCGTGGCCGGCTCCGACCTGCACCGCCTTCACACACTTGACCACCTCTCCCCTTTGCCCTCCACACTATCAAATGCACTGTGAATAAGCACGGTGCATTTATTTTCATGAAATTGGCATCACCGAAGGAGCAAATCAACAGGCAGCCCAAGCATAAACCCCTTAGCCTAAAAGAAGGAAATGGGGGAAAACTTATAAATAGTCTAAAAAAACAGGCACTCGACGATCCGTCTCTCAGTAGGAGACGGATCAAGCGTTTATTCTACTTATATTCAGCCTGTTGTGAAGATTTTTTTGAAAAAAAATGCACCGTTTCGAGGTATAGTTTCAGCAATTATAGTGCATAATTACGAAAATTTTAATTGCTGATAATCATTGCAATTTGTTGTTTTTTATATATCTTTGCCGCGGACTAATCCGTCTCCTACTGAGAGAAGGATTGTTCAGAAATCGTGTTCTTGCCTGATTATCAAGGACTTCGATAGCCTATAAGGAAAAAAATAGTTTATGAATAGATGGGAGGAGACTTTTTCCTCATTATTCTTATTCCAAGTGTGTAACTGCTTTATGGTCAGACATTGATGTCATAAGGCAGGAATTAAAAAATTGTGCTATTATCATATCCTCTATGGAAAAACTTAATCAGAATGTCAATTGCGAAGGACTGCAATGGTTCGTCATGCGTGACTTAACACGCCCTAACGCCAAGCGCCCAGCATACGTGCAGCTCGAAGAAACTGGCATAAGGTGTTTCACGCCAATGGTGTGGAAAGTTTGCACCGTGCACGGGCGCAGCGAGCGAAGGCACGTGCCAGTTATCCACGACCTGCTATTCGTACACAGCACACACGCCGAACTCGATCCTCTTGTGGAAAGCATCGGCACGCTCCAGTACCGTTTCTTACGCAATTTTCACAACACACCCATGACAGTGCGCAGCGGCGAGATGGAATGTTTCATCCGTGCCGTCAGCACGTGCGAGCAACCGCAATACCTCAGCCCCGACGAGGTGACACCGGCCATGTGCAACCGCCGCATACGCATCATCGGCGGGCGGCTTGACGGCTGCGAGGGCTACCTGCTCACCACCCGCGGCTCGCGCCGCAAGCGACTTTTGGTGGAGCTGCCATCGCTGCTCGCCGCCGCCGTGGAGGTGGAACCCGAATACATTCAGCTAATCTGAACGAGTCCAAACTAAGTTCCACACACTGGCACGCACTCACCACGGCCTGCACCAACTACCGAAATATTCATACAAGCTGATATAATTTTATGAAAAGCAACCAACTGAACAGCATCGCCGCACTGCTGGCCGCCGCACTGCTGCTACTTGCAAGCTCCTGCGGCTCGACCAAGGATGTCGCTTACTTCCAAGACCTCAAGCCAGGCAACACGGTGGCCGTGACAGCCGAGGCACTGGCCGTGACAGTCCGCCCCGATGACAAAATCTCGATAATCGTCAACAGCCGCGACCCACAACTTACCGCGCTGTTCAACCTGCCCATCGCCAACAAGCAGATAGGCCAAATATCGGAAATGCAGGGGAACAACCAGGGCATATCGGGCTACACCGTCGATGCCAACGGCGAAATCGACTTCCCGGTGCTTGGCAAGATTTACGTGGCCGGCAAGACGCGCACACAGATTGCCGAGTACATCAAGGAGGAACTCGTGCGCGACAACCTTGTCAAAGACCCCGTCGTCACTGTCGAGTTCATGAACCTGTGCGTGGCTGTTTTAGGCGAGGTGAACACCCCTGGCCGTTACGCCATCGAGCGCGACCGCACCACCATACTCGACGTGCTGAGCCAGGCCGGCGACCTCACCATATACGGCAACCGCACCAACGTGATGGTGATGCGCAAGGAGGGCGACACGCAGCGCATCTACTCGCTCGACCTCACATCGGGCAGCAACATCTACTCATCGCCCGCCTACTACGTGCAGCAGAACGACGTGGTGTATGTGGAACCCAACAGCGTCCGCGCGCGCCAATCGACGGTCAACGGCAACAACGTGCGCTCCACCGCCTTCTGGATTTCGCTCGCCTCGCTGCTCACGTCGGTGGCCATCCTCGTATTCAACTAACAACTTCACATAAACAATCCACAAAAAAGAAATGGCGGTTCAAGACAACAACACGGCACAACGCCTGCCCGAAAACGACTTCGTTCGCATCACCGACATACTGCAACTTTGCCTGGCAAAGTGGTACTGGTTTGCAATTTCCATAGCTGTGGCACTGTGCATAGCAATAGTCTATATCCTCGCCACGCCGCCGGTATATACTCGCACGGCATCGCTCCTTATCAAGGAAGAAGGGAGCGGCGGGCAGATGAGCGACGCCGGGGTGCTGGGCGACTTCGACATATTCAAGACCAACACCAACGTAAACAACGAGATACAGTCGCTACAGTCGCCGTCGGTAATGGCCGACGTGGTGCGCCGCCTGCACCTCGACATCGACTACCGCACCGACGGCCGTTTCTACCGACAGGTGCTTTACGGCTCAAGCTGCCCATATACAGTTGAATTCCTCGACCTGCAGGACAACGACAACGCCGCTTTCACCATACGTCCTGCCGACGGCGGGCGCATAAGGCTGGCCGACTTCGCCTACAACGGCGAGGAATACGACTTGGAAACCGAAACCCTGCCCGGCGACACCGCCACCACGCCGATGGGAATGGTGGTGGTGACAGCAGCCACCGACTCTGCGGCCACGACATACACCAAGCCAGTGTATGTGTCGCGCACGGGGCTGATGGATGCCACCCGTGCCTACGCTGCCGGGCTGACGGTGGCGCTGAGCGACGAGAAGTCAACCGTCATCAACCTTTCGTTCAGCGATGTGAACACACAGCGGGCCGAGGATGTGCTAAATACTGTCATTGCCGTATATAACGAAAACTGGATAAAAGACAAGAACCAGGTGGCCGTGAGCACGTCGATGTTCATCAACGAGCGACTGGGCGTGATTGAACAGGAACTGGGCAACGTGGACGAGAGCATATCATCCTACAAGAGCCAGAACCTTCTCCCCGACGTGCAGGCCGCGGCCAGCATGTATATGGAGCAAAGCAGTGCCACGTCGGCGCAGATACTCACCCTGAACACGCAGCTGTCGATGGCACGTTATATACGCAACTACCTTACCAACGCCACGGCAAAGAACCAGCTCATCCCAGCCAACTCGGGCATCGAGAGTTCGGCCATCGAGGCGCAGATAGCCGAATACAACACCTTACAGCTGCGCCGCAACGACCTCGTGGCCAACAGCAGCGAGCGCAACCCGCTCGTGGCCGACATGGACCAGTCGCTGCAAAACCTGCGCGGGGCAATAGTCTCGTCGATCGACAACCTTATGGTGACGCTCAACACCCAGCTGCGCTCGCTGCAGCAAAGCGAACAACACACCACCGCGCAACTCGCCGCCAACCCCTCGCAGGGCAAGTACCTGCTGTCGGTCGAGCGGCAGCAGAAGGTGAAGGAGTCGCTCTACCTCTTCCTACTGCAAAAGCGCGAGGAGAACGAGCTGTCGCAGGCGTTCACCGCCTATAACACTCGCGTCATCACGCCGCCCACTGGCAGCCCCGCCCCCACCTCGCCCGTGAAGAAGAACATACTGCTGGTGGCCGTGGCCTTGGGGCTGATAGTGCCGTTTGGCACGATATTCGCCCGTGAAAGCCTCAACACTCGCCTTCGCGGCCGCAAAGACCTTGAGGCACTCTCGCTCCCATTTGCCGGCGAAATACCGCTTGCCGCCGCCAAGGGCAAAAAACGGCAAGCCGGCGACACCAGCGAGATAGTCATCAGCCAGGGCCGCCGCGACGTGGTGAACGAAGCATTCCGCGTGCTGCGCACTAACATGGAATTCATGCTCGGCGACAACGCCGCCGCCGGCGGCAAGGCCACCGTCACGCTGTTCACATCGTTCAACCCCGGCAGCGGCAAGACGTTCCTGGCCGTCAACACCGCCGCATGCATCGCCCTCAAGGGCAAGCGCGTACTCGTCATCGACGGCGACCTGCGCCGCGCATCGGCATCGGCCTACGTCGGCAGCCCGCACCGCGGACTTAGCGACTACCTCGCCCACCGCATCGACGACATAGCACCTGCCATAGTCCAGGCCGACGGCCACCCCACGCTCGACATCCTCCCCGTGGGCACCATCCCGCCCAACCCCACCGAGCTGCTTGCCGAGCCGCGCTTTGCCACGCTCATCGACGAGCTGCGCGCCCGTTACGACTACATATTCATCGACTGCCCGCCCATCGACGTGGTGGCAGACACGCAAATCATCTCCAAGGCCGCCGACCGCACCATGTTTATCGTCCGCGCCGGGCTGCTTGAGCGCGAAATGCTCCCCGAGCTGCAACGCCTCTACGACGAGCACCGCTACCCCGGCATGGCCTTAGTGCTCAACGGCACCGCCGGCACCCGCCACTCCCGCTACGGCTACCACTACGGCTACGCCTCCAGCAACTATTACTCCAAGTAACACCCACACACGGCAACAATGTCAACCGCCCAGCGCGTAAGATAAAAATATGATTATATTAATCAATAAAAAATGACTTCATCCGCAAATAAAATAATAATAAATAGTGGATTTCTATATATACGGATTGCAGTAGTCACATTTTTATCGTTGTACACCACTCGATTAATCCTTGATGTATTAGGTACATCCGATTTCGGCATATATAGCATTGTCGGTGGTGTGATTTCTATGTTAGGATTTTTAAATGGAGCAATGAGTAGTGCTACTCAGCGCTTTATGTCTTATAGCGAAGGGGAGAACAACAGGAAAAAACAAAATACCATATTTAATATTAGCCTGCTTATTCATTTCGTTATAGCTCTTTTACTGATATTACTATTAGCTATCATTGGAATTATATGCTTTTCATTTATACTCAACATACCTGATGATCGTATGTTCGCAGCAAAAATAGTATATGCATGTTTGATATTTAGTACGGCACTTAATGTTGCAAGCGTACCATATGAAGCAGTTCTCAATGCCCATGAAAATATGTTATATTATTCCATTGTCGGCATCTTAGATGCTGGAATGCGACTGACTATCGCTATCTCATTATCCTATGTATCAGCAGATAAATTAATCGTATATGGCATTTTGATGGCTTTAGTTCCTCTAATAACATTGACAGTAATGAGAGTGTATTGTCATCGGCACTATAAAGAATGTAAAATATCAATTTCGAAACACTTAGACTGGAAACAAGCAAAAGAAATGGCTTCATTTGCAGGATGGAACTTTCTTTCAAAAGCAGCAAATGTCGTAGTTATACAAGGGGCTTCTATTGTACTAAACATATTTGGTGGAACTATTGTAAATGCGGCACATGGTATCGCCAACCAAATGGCAGGTTATTTACTTGTATTTTCTACAAATATGCAAAAAGCCCTAAATCCTGTCATTGTAAAAAAGGAAGGAGAGCACGACAGAAAGCGAATGCTAACTTTCTCTTTATCTGGCAATAAATTTTCTTTCATATTATTTGCATTTTTTGCTATACCTGCATGCATTGAAATGCCATACATTCTAAAGCTATGGCTAAAAGAACCGCCTGAATATGCGGTGCTCTTTTGTAGATTGATAGTTATACGCAGACTGATCGGCCAACTTACAAGTACGTTCGCCACCTCAATAGGAGCAGTTGGAAATATAAAAAATGACTCTATCGCAAACGCAATAATTATGGGTATAGCCTTACCTATTTCATACCTATGTTACATATTAGGATCTCCCATATATTCAATGTATGTAGTACTAATTATTATGGTCTGCATGATGGGTGTTGCTGATTCGTACTATATGCATAAACAATGTAATTTGTCAATCTCCTCATTTTTTAAGGACGTAATTTCACCATGCACAACTATTTCTGCTATAACATTCTTTTTGGGAATTATATTCCTTTACATTATGCCATCGGGGATACTGCGACTTCTTTGTATTATAATAATATGTTGGTTAACTTGTACAGCATCAACATATCTAATAGGAATGTCCTATGAGGAAAAAAGGATAGTCAATGGCATATTTAACAAATTAAAATCAAAAATATGTACAAAACATTAAACCAATTGGGTATTGCCTTTAAACAAGAAGTGCCACTAAAACAATTAACTGGTATAAATCAAGCAGGCCAATTACCGCTTGTAGCCTATCCATCAACGCAATCCCAAATGATTGACTTGTGCAAAATCATCTCATCGACAAAAGACACAACATACGAAATATTCGGTGGATTGACAAACACGTATTTATGTGAATCATTTCAAAGAGATATAGTAATATTTACAACTAGATATAATTCAATTCATATAAATCAAGCAACTGACAATGTTATTAATGTAGAAAGTGGTTGCAGCCTAACTAAAATAGCAAAACTGTTGGTAAAAAAGGGTGTAAAAGGCTACGAGGGATTGGTAGGTATTCCAGGCACAATTGGAGCCGCCGCAATAAATAATAGTGGAGCTTTTGGTTGTAGTATGAGCAATGTTGTTTTAGGGGTATTATGCATCTCAATAAAAAATGGGAAACTAATATATTTCAACAATGCGGAATTACAATACAAAAAACGCAACTCAATTCTTAAGGGGCAGAATCAATATTTGGTATTAAGCGTTGACCTCGATATTCAAACGAAAGTTGCCCCACAAACAGTTATTTCAAAAATGTATCAAAATATAGAAGTACGCCGAACAAAGATAGATGGTAAACGTAAAAGCCTCGGCACTATATTCATTGCCTCTTCTATGAATGAATTGTACAACCGTCATCGCATAGCGACAATCTTTGGAAAAATTCTCAACATTCCCAACAAATTATTGTTTCACCGTCACGACTGGGATATAGCTATACGTTTCTTCTGTCTCGGTCATTTAGAACTAGCTAAGCATTGTGATTCAATCGGACGTTTTTGTTGGGATGAAAATACAACCGAACGAGATTTTTTTCATTATATAAAAACAATGCAGTCTCTAGCTTGTGGTCAATTAGAACTTGAAATTGAAATAAAAAAATAGTATGAAAAAAATAGGCATATATACTATAATAGCGAATAATTTTGGAGCGCAGCTACAAGCATATGCGACAGCAAAATATCTAGCAACCGTATGCAAAGGATGGTCAATTGAATTAGTCAGAATTGCAGAAAACAAAAGAAAGAAAAATTGGCGGACAATTATTAAATCTATCTTGCCGTCGCAAATAATGCGGAAAAAAGCATATCAATATTTTGAAAGTCTTTCACCTCTGACCCAAAGTTTCACAAAAGATGAATTAATAAGGCATCCTTTACAATATGATATATACGTAGTCGGCAGCGACCAAGTATGGAATGTATCAGATGGAGTCGACTCCCATTTGGTGTACTTTCTTCCGTTCCAAACAAAATCTCCCAAAATAGCACTAGCTTCAAGTTTTGGAACATCATTCATCCCACAAAAGACAAAGAAAGAAATTAGTAAATATCTGTCAAAGTTTTCTTCTATTAGTGTACGAGAGTCTGATGGTATAAATATCCTAAACAGTATCGGCATTTGTTCTCACCAGATTTTAGATCCAACATTTTGGATCAACACAGATGAATGGTCATATTTAGCTGGTGATAAACCAATTATAATAGGTGAATATATTGCCACATACGGATTTGAAACAACTAACAAACACATACAAACTTTAATTGACGCAATTAAAGAAACATATAAAATACCTGTGGTTGCAATTAATGGAGCAAGAATATTTAAGTATGACAAAAAATACAACAGTTGTGGACCCATCGAGTTTCTAAACATCATAAAATTCTCAAGAATGGTTTTTACTGGATCCTACCATGGAATGGCATTCTCTATTTTATTCAAAAAGGATTTTTTTGTAATGCCACACTCTACAAAAAATTCACGAATGGAAAATCTTCTATCCTTATTTAATATTGAGAACAGAATGTTATCGTCAGACTGTTCAACATTCAAATCAATAATGAACATTCCTAAAATTGATTATTCAAAATTAGAAATCTGCATATCAAACGAACAGGAAAAAACACGAGAATACATTCAAAACACTCTAAAAAAATACATGATATGATACGAATTTTCGTAAATATATTGCCATTTTACCTACAGCAATCTACAGACATTGATTATGCTCGTTCTCTTAAAAATAGTTCAACTGCGTTAAATGCTAATTTCTATTACCCTCATAAATGGACTTGGGGTATATGGGAAAACATTCAACTCATAATAAATAAGCTATTGTCAATATTTAAATGCAAAAAAAGATTTCATATAATTTATCCTAAACGCTATCTGAATTCCGAATTCAACACAAAAGATTTTGATATAGTATATTCACAAGGGACTTGTCCTCAAAATACAGGCAATATCCCTATACTCATTGAATCAGGCCTATGGCTTCCTGGACAAAATCGGACTTACACCAAAGAAGATGAAACCCATTTTAAACATTATACGATTAAATTATTTCAAGATTATTTGTCACACCCTACCATAATAAACCTAAAAAGTGATATTGAAATTGAAAATGCACGAAAACTTTTCCCCAGCTATTCTAATAGATTTGTAAAACTCCCTTTTATTCTACCAAAGCTCATCCCTATTTCCAAACAAGAATTATTAGATAAACATAATAATGATGAGGTAATTAGAATCGGTTTTTTAGGAGGGCAAGCAATCAGGAAAGGACTTCTTGAACTCATTAGTGCATACAAAAAAGTAAAAGCCGAGTTAGCGGGTAGGAAGAAAATAGAACTCCATATAATCAGCAGCTATCATGATGGAAACATTAATATTCCACAAGGCCTTGATATATTTGAATATGGTAAATTGCCATATGACGCAGCCCAAAAGATAATGAAAACATGGCACATTTTTGCGATGATAAGCAGAAATGAGTCATACGGCTTGGTGTACATTGAAGCAATGGCAAATGGATGTATAAACATTGCACGAGATTTCTACCCACAAAAAGAATTCGTTGAATTTGGGAAAATTGGATTCCTTGCAAGCCCAGAAAATATCGATTCTATCTCAGCATCTTTAAAGCAAGCAGTTTTACTTGAAAGGGGTCATAGAGTATCTATGGCTTTAGCTGGATTAGAAAAATTCAAATCAGAATATGCTTATACACAAGTAATCAACAAATTCAAAGACGCATTCAACAAATGTCTGTCATTAAACAAACAACAAAAATGAAAAATATACTTATTAAATCTATTCGGAAAATATACAGAAAAGCACATAATTCACAATATCCACCTCCAGTCTGTGAATTGGATCGTAACAAATCAAATTTACATATTTATAATTTGCTTAGCAACAATAAGCCATGCATGATTTCACGTTTTGGATCGATAGAAATAGGTATAATCACAAACTATTTATCTGTACATGGAAAACAAAACCTGTTATCAAAATGTATAAATTATATTAAAAACAATACAGGATTACCTTGGTGGGACACATTATATTTCAAATCTATGAGAAATAATGCCGGCATATTTCCTGAAACCATTGATATTTTAGAAAGGTTTTCTGAACTCTATTTGCAGGATATTCCTATGATAGATCTCCTTGGCTCATTCAATTACGCTGAACGTTTCATGCCGCTACGCAGCGATGTAATAAATGTACACCTTGAATGCCTTTACCCATTTTGGGTTGACAAACCTTGGACACTAGCATTAAGAGGCAAGCGAGTGCTTGTGGTGCATCCTTTCGCTGAAACCATAAAAGCCCAATATGCACACCGCACACAGCTGTTCGATAATCCCGATATATTACCAGAATTCGAGTTATTGACCTTGAAGGCAGTGCAGTCAAACGCTGGGGCTGAAGTTCCTTTCAGCGATTGGTTCGAGGCACTGAAATATATGGAAGACGAAATGGCAAAAAGCGACTTCGACTTCTGCATACTCGGCTGCGGAGCATACGGTCTGCCGCTTGCCGCCACAGTGAAACGCATGGGCAAGAAAGCCATCCACATGGGCGGCGGCTCGCAGCTGCTATTCGGCATAAAAGGCCGCCGGTGGGACAACGATAACTACCATTGGAAGAATATCCCCCAATTATACACAAACTATAGCAGTCTCTACAACGAATATTGGGTACGCCCAGCCCAAAATGAAACGCCAAGTGCTGCCAAAAATGTAGAAGGAGCTTGTTACTGGTAAATTATGGACAGCCTATCCTATTGCTATTGGGCATTCGCATTCTTATTTGTGTATCTGCTTTTACTACTATCGCAAAAGCAATACCGATTGATATTACCATCCACTATTCACACATTTGTTTGGCTGGCAACAATAATCCTTATCATTTTTCAATTAAATGGTATATTCGTTACAGAACAGCAAACTAATGCCAATTTCCAATTTGCGAGTGAATTCATTTGTTATATTGTTATTGCTTCTGTAATTGGTTTTGCATTTGCCCATATAATAACATTCAATGAAGATCTTAGAAGAAATGTAGTATCAATAAACATAAAAAATATTGATGCTATATTAATTAAATTCCGATGGATACCATATATCTGCGGTGTAATTGGTATTATTTTATTTATATATATCATATTTTCTATAGGCAGTTTCTCAACACTTGCTGATTATAGAAGTTTTGCTATTAATGCTGATCGAACTGGCATAGCAGCAATTGCGCAACGGTTAAGCGGCCATGCCAACGTGTTAGGATTATTTTATCTTTCACTCCTTGGATATAAGTTTGGCAAGACTGGAATTAACATATCAACACTCACTAAAAACGTATTATTATGTTCTACCATAAATATGGCAATTGGTGGACGTGTATGGATTCTAATGTCAGTACTACCAATACTAACAACTTATATACTCTCTCGTCATTATTCAAAGCCCAATAATACAAATAGGAAAACCGACAACGCCAAAATATTAATAATTTTAACTGCAATGATTTTGCTATTTTCTATTATTGGCTTATTGAGATCTGTTCCTGGAGTAACAGACGAACAAAATTTTATAGACAAGTTCTTATATTTCACAGATGGCAGTAGAATAACCAATATGGTTATTTCACAATATCCTCCAGGATCTTATGAATTAGAATACGGTAGGAGCGAATTTCTTTCATCTTTTACAGGATCTCCAATGATGGACCGTTTCAATGAATCTATATCCAACAACATTGGTTTAATGGTAACTGTGAAATCAGTAATGCCTAATTTGTATTTTGATTATGGGTTGTATGGGGGGGCAGTTGTGTGGGGATTTTTATGTTTCTTGATGGAGTATATTTGTATTCGTCTAAAATATACTCAAAACATTGTCATGCTGCTTCTTTTCGCAGTTTTGGCACAGATGATGTTTCAAGCCCCTATAACTAATATTTTTTCATTAAACACTCCTCGATTAGAATGGATTATACTAATATTCATATTCAGGAAACAAATATTTAAAAGCATATCTAATGTACGAAACAACATATAGTAATGACACTAATAAGCAGAATCAAGCACGGCATTGGCATATTTTGCCACTATTATGTAAAGCCAGACCCTGCAAAATTTGGTTACTTCGGCAAAAATGCGGCAATCGGAATTCCTGCCGACCTTAAAAATCCACGAAACATTTACTTGCATGAATTTGCTCGAATAGGTCGGCGTAGCACGATAATGACCATGGGCAATAGTCGATTTGTCATGAAACGGGGATGCTTGACAGCAGAAGGACTCGTAGTTGTCACTTCCAACCATCGCCAACATATAGGGCAATTCCTTAGCGGTCGCAATGAAGATAATGAATACAAAGACATTATTGTAGAGGAGGATGTGTGGATAGGCATTAACGTCACGCTACTGGCTGGGGCGCATATCGGGCGTGGTGCCATAATAGGAGCTAGCTCTGTGGTGACAAAAGAAATTCCACCTTATGCTGTTGCCGTTGGAAATCCAGCCCGAGTAGTCAAATTCAAGTGGTCGATAGAGGACATTATCAAGCATGAAAGTCAATTATATGATGAAAGTGAACGAATTCCACGTGAAATCCTTGAGAGATATTTTCAAGAATGGAAGAGCAAAACCATTAGAAAACAATAACCTATGCGCATTTTCGTCACACATATATCGCCCAAAGACAAGATAATTGAATATGGCATATCATTATCTGCCAGCAATTTTAACTACAACCTTATTGAAAGCGGCTGTTTCGACAAAGTATATTCCATTTATCCTGGATTTGTAAAAGGGAAATTAGACAAAGTTGATGACCACAAATTCGAGGCAATATACTCCTCTTGGCGATGGAAAGGCAGAATTAAGCAACGCTTGGCTCGGTTTATCGAGCAATACCGATTATTTCGCAAAATACCTCAAGGTGCGAAAGTGTGGTATTACAATATGACTACACTAAATATTTTGCTAATACTGTTGCTGAAATTATTTAAGCCTAGTGTTCAGCAAAACATAATAATACTTGATTACACGCCCGACGTGCCTTTCAACAAGCGAATATTGCCATTGATTAACAAAATGCACGGGCGTATATCACTGTCAACATACAAGAAATTCAACCAGCATAATTTGGTGTGTATGCCCGGCGTAGTTCCATCGCAAGACAGTTCACACCCTACAATTACCAAAATAAAACGGGAATTCCTGTTGTCAGGGGCTTTAAAAGAGAATATTGCCATGCACTCGATGGTACTTGATGCTTTTGCCGAGATGCCCGAGCTCACATTGCATATTTCAGGCGTACTAATCGACCACAAAAAAAAAATGATGGAATATGCCGAGAAATACCCAAACATCCATTTCCGCGGTAAAATGCCGTTTGATGATTTCAAAGCATTGCTGTCATCTGTACCATTCTCACTAAACACCCGAAAACCATCGGCGCCCGAAAACCTGTGCAATTTCCCATCAAAAGTAATTGAAGCAATACTATACAACAGGATAATCATTTCCACTATCCATTATCCGCAATTAGACGGGATAGATTATTTTGAAGTGGCATCTGACAAAGAAACATTCAAGCAAGACATCCGCCGCATTGCCGCAATGGACGATACAGAGTTATTGCGATATGCCAACCAGGGCAGCAAGGCCGTGGAGCGTTTCAACACGTCGCGGTGGAACGAAGTTATGACACAAATCGAAAATGCGAAATGAAAACTATTGTATTCTTTAACCTCGCCGTTATGCCATATCATGTGGCAGTGTTCCGCGCTCTGATCGGCAAGGGATATCGGTGCGTGGTGTATTGGTGGGGGAAAGCCCCGAAAACGTCATACCGCGCACCGGCAATCGACGGGCTTGTGCAAATCAACCGCTTTGACTTCGGCGATGCTCGCAGCCTTTACGCCGATGCCGCCCGATGGTCGCCCGTATGCGTGGTTAGCAGCGGCTGGGCTGACAAGGGATATAACCGCGCATGTGCCATATTCAAGCGTGGCGGAACGCCGACGCTGGCAATGTCGGACACACAATGGCGCGGCGGACGGCAATGGCTCAACCGCCTACTATCACCATTTCGCCACAAGCGTTATTTCGACTACATTTGGGCGGCAGGCATATTGCAATATGACTACGCACGGAAATTAGGCTTTGATTCGTCACGCATACTGCTCAACTGCTTTTCGGGCGACACCGAAACTTTCCTGAAAGTTCCATTAGACGAAAAAATGCGGACATATCCCCACAAGTTCCTTTTCGTAGGCCGCTTTGCCGAAGTGAAAGGCATCGACGTGATGCTTAAAGCATGGAACAAAATCAGCGACAAGAAAGGTTGGTCGCTTGAATTGGTGGGCGACGGACCGCTGAAAGAGACATTCCGCAAAGAATATCCCGATGTCATAATCAAGGACTTCATGCCGCAAAGCGAGTTGGCCAAAGAGGCTGCCGAGTCTGGCTGCTTTATTCTGCCGTCGCGGTTCGAGCCTTGGGCATTGGTAATTCAGGAATTCACTGCCGCGGCATTGCCCATTATCTGCACACGGCAATGCGGAGCTTCGCGCCACTTTGCGCTCAACGGTTACAATGGCTATGTGGTAGATGCCGAAGATGTCGGCGGGCTTGCTGCGGCCATGTCTAAAATAATCAATTCACCCGTGGAAACTCTCATTACTATGTCAAAGCGCAGCCGACAACTGTCGCAAAGCGTCACGCCCGATTTCGTGGCCGATACGCTGCTAAGCATTCTTAGTTAACAACTTAACAATACAACAATCATGAATTGGGAACGAATAAACACGCTGCGCCGCTTTATGCGGACATCTTGGTTCAAGACTTTGTATCTTAATTTCGCCATGTTGCCATTCCGCCAGGCAATAAAGCTTCCTATCGTGGTATCGAAATATACCCGTTTCTATTCACTGCCAGGGAAAATAGTCCTCACATCGCCGCCACGTTTCGGCATGATACGTATGGGCTACTTCGGCGAAGATGTGGTAGCACCCAAAGATGCCCGCACACTGCTGCAAATAGAAGGCACATGGGAGCTTGCCGAAAACGTCCACCTTGGCAATGGAGTGATTGTGCGAATAGAACCAAATGCAAAATTGTCAATTGAAACAAACGTGCGTATCAGCAACCGTACAAAGATTATTTGCTACGACAGCATAACCATCCACCACGACACGCGCATAGCTTGGGAATGCCAGCTTATCGACACCACTTTCCACTATATGCGCAACATGGCCGACAATTCTGTGGCCGACTTGACGAAACCAATTGTGGTTGGAGCTCACAATTGGGTAGGAAACCGCGCCAATATAATGAAAGGCGCAGTGTTGCCCGATTATACCATTGTAGCCGCCGGCAGCCTGTGCAACAAGCATTACGACTTCCCCGAATACAGCCTTATCGCCGGCACTCCGTGCAAGCTTATCAAAACCGGCATATACCGCTGCCTTGACAAAGAGGAGGCGGAAATAAAAGCGGCATTAAAGAAATGAAGATTTTACAGACTATAGCCAGTTTTGGGGTTCATGGCGGAGGTACGTCCACTTGCACTTACGACCTGCTTGCGGCCATGCACAAAATTGGATGTGATGTGGACTTGTTGTCGGTGCTTACCGACGACATTATGGGGAATGGTGAGGCGTGGATAAAATCTGTGCCTGACGATTCGATTACACCGTATGGCTACTCGCGCAATATTAGCCGTTTTTTGCAGCAGAGTGACTACGACCTGTACCACACCAACGGGATGTGGATGCATTGCAACCACGCTACTTGCGTCGCCGCCCAACGCAAGGGCAAGCCATACGTTATAACTCCGCACGGAATGCTTTACCCGCAAGCTATGGCTCGCTCTGCTTGGAAGAAACAGTTGCTTTTGAAGTTTGGTGGAGTTGATAAAGACTTGCGCCAAGCAGCTTGCATTCATTGCACTTGTGTTGAAGAAATGCAACATTACAGGTTTTTGGGTTACAAAAATCCAATTGCTGTAATCCCAAACCCAGTACCTATTCCATCATTTGTAAATGAATTGCAAAATGACCGTTCAGTCAAGCGCATCGGGTTCTTAGGCCGCTTGCACCCTCGCAAAAATGTAGAGACGTTGATTAAGGCTTGGATATTATTGAATAATGCGAACAAGGATGCGCAATTGATAATAATGGGCACAGGAGAACCGTCTTACGAGCAGATGCTCAAGTCCATGGTGCGGCAACACGGCTTGACGAATGTGGAATTTGTCGGGTTCGTGGCCGGGCGCGAGAAATTCGAGCGGCTTACGTCGCTCACAGCCTTATGCGTTCCGAGCGACTTCGAGAACTTCGGCATGATTGTCACCGAGGCACTGTCGGTGGGCACACCAGTCATTGCAAGCCTTGGCACTCCTTGGCAGGAACTTAACACAGAACATTGCGGCTACTGGGTGAAAAACGATGCCGACACATTGGCCGAGGCCATAAAGGCCGTTCTGAACCTGTCTGCCGATGAAATCAGCCGCATGGGCGAAAACGGCAAGCGGCTCGTCATGGAAAAATACCAAGACACGCAAGTTGCCTCGATGATGGCGCAACTCTACGATTGGATTATCAACGGCGGCGAAAAACCCGTATTTGTATATGAGTGATACCAAGATTGACTTGTCGCAGTACCACAATGCGCTGAGCCGCAAAAATCAGGTCATTAGGCTGCTGTGGACGGTGGTGTGGGGGCTGCTGGCTCGCCCACTACCTCGCTCCGTGGGGAGTGGTTGGAAACGGTTTCTGCTGCGGCTGTTCGGGGCGCGGATTGCATCGACTGCCATCGTGTATTCTTCGGCCAGGGTGTATTATCCGGCCAATCTGACAATGGAGGCATATAGCTGCCTTGCGTCCGACGTTGACTGCTACAACGTGGCACCCGTCACCATCGGGGCCAATTCCACCGTGTCGCAAGGGGCATACCTGTGTACAGCCAGCCACGACATTTCCGACCCACTTAACCCGCTCATCACCGCCCCCATCGTCATCGAAGACCAGGCGTGGGTGGCCGCCGGGGCTTTCGTGGGCATGGGCGTAACTATCGGACAAGGTGCCGTCGTCGGAGCTCGTGCCGCATTATTCAAGTCGGTGGAACCGTGGACTGTGGTCGGCGGCAACCCTGCAAAATTTATCAAAAAACGGATATTAAAATAGCATGGTCACATTTAATCCGATACAGACAAATGCCATGCCCGTGAAATACAAGTTGAAAAACATGGCATGGAAATTCGTAAATCGCACCTTGTTCCGATTTACCCCCCCCGTTTTAACTATTTTTAGGAAATACCGAGTTTTGTTAGTCCGAAGTTTCGGCGGCAAAATCGATTGGAACGCATCGCTCCATCCTACCGCCGTAATCGACTACCCATGGAACCTTCGCATGGGTCGGAAATCATCATTGGGTGAGAAATGCTGGGTTTATGCAATGGCCAATATCAGCATTGGTGAATTATCTTGCATAGGCAAAGGCGTTTATCTGCTCACAGGCAGCCACGATATATGCCGCAGCACATTCGACTTAATCACACGGCCAATCACCATTGGCAACGGTTGCTGGGTTGCAACAGCATCCACCGTGCTCCCTGGAGTGCATATTGGCGATTACAGCGTCATCGCAGCCGGCTCGGTGGTGTCGAAAAATGTTGACGGCAACTCGGTGGTCGGCGGCAACCCTGCCAAGTTCATCAAACAACGTATTATCAAGGAATAATACAATCATAACACTATATATGCTTGACCTTTCTGTCATTATCCTCACTTACAATGAGGAGCTGCACATACGCCGGTGCTTGGAGAATGTTGCGCCCGTCGCGAAGGAGGTATTTATCATCGACAGCTTTTCTACCGACCGCACACTTGACATTGCCCGAGAGTTTGGCAACGTGCATATACTCCAAAACCGATGGGAAAACAATTACGCACGACAATTCAATTGGGGGTTGGAACACGCCGACATCACTACGCAGTGGGTGCTGCGACTTGATGCCGATGAATACTTGATGCCGGAACTGGTGACCGAGTTGAGGGAAAAGCTGCCAGGGCTACCCGGCGACGTTACGGGAATCATATTCAACCGCCGTCACATATTCATGGGCAAGTGGATGCGGCGAGGCATATACCCGGTAAAGCTGCTGCGAGTATTCCGATACGGCAAGGGGATGTGCGAGCAGCGACTGATGGACGAGCATATACAGCTCACCGAGGGCCGAGCCGTGGAGTTTGAACATGATTTTTGTGACCATAATCTGAACAATCTTTCCTGGTTCTGCCACAAGCACGTGAACTATGCCATTCGTGAGGCCGTTGACCTGCTCGACATAGAACTTGACCTGACTGGGGCGGCAGAAACAGACGACCATAAAGAAATAAGCCCGCAGGCATTGGCCAAGCGCATGAAAAAGCACCGCTACGCACGGCAGCCGCTGTTTTGGCGGTCGTTCGCCTACTTCTGCTACCGCTATTTCTTGAAAGGGGCTTTCCTGGACGGAAAGATAGGGTTCATTTGGACATTCCTGCAAGGCTGGTGGTACCGCGCATTGGTCGATGCCAAAGTGCTTGAAATAAAGCTGCAATGCGGCACCGACCGCGAGAAAATAAAGGCCCTGTTGAAACGTGATTACAACATAACATTATAACACAACAAATCTAATACCACCCAACAACTATGCAATTCACAGCCCTCCTACTTGGGCTTTAAATATAAAGTCAAATTACACACATTATGAAAATCTCGATTGTCACTGCTACTTTCAATAGCGGTGCGACGGTTCGTGACACTATAGAGAGCGTGTTGCGACAGACGTATGCCGACTTCGAGCACTTGATTATCGACGGTGGATCAACCGACAACACGCTTGAAATTGTCCGTGAATACGAGCCTCGATACCACGGGCGGCTTCGGTGGATAAGCGAGCGCGACCGCGGCATATACGATGCCATGAACAAGGGCATTGCCATGGCCACGGGCGACGTGGTGGGAATACTCAACAGCGACGATTTCTACACCCAGCCCGACATCCTTAAATCGGTGGCCGAGGCGATGCAAGACCCGTCGGTCGATGCCGTGTATGGCGACATTCATTATGTGGCTGCCGACAACCTGAAGCGCACCACGCGCTACTACTCGTCGGCCTCGTTCCGCCGCTGGAAGATGCGGCTGGGCTGGATGCCGGCGCACCCGTCGTTCTACTGCCGACGCTCGGTGTACGAGCGGTTTGGCACTTTCGACATATCATTCAAGATAGGAGCCGACTTCGAGAACCTGCTGCGGCTGATTTACGTGGGCCGCATCAACACGCGCTACCTGCCCATCGACTTCGTGACGATGCGCTCGGGCGGCGCATCCACTTCGGGGCTGCGTAGCCACCGCCAAATACTCGCCGACCACCTCCGCGCCTACCGCAAGAACGGTGTCAGCTCCAACGTGCTGCTCGAAGGCATGCGCTACGCCGCCAAGGTGGGCGAAGTGGCAAGTTTTAAATTTAAAAGTGCCTTGGGTTTGTAAATTCGGGAAAAAATTACGAATATTGCAGAAAAATTCCAATATACTAAACAAAATCCCAAGAAAAATAGTATGAAAAAAGCGTTGATTACGGGGATAACGGGGCAAGACGGCTCGTTCCTTGCCGAGTTCCTGCTTGAGAAGGGGTATGACGTGCACGGCACCATACGCCGCTCGTCGGTCGATTTCCGCGAACGCATCGCCCATCTTGAAGGACACCCACACTTCCACCTGCACTACGCCGACCTGGGCGACTCGATGAGCCTTATTCAGGTAGTTGGCAAGGTGCGCCCCGACGAAGTATATAACCTTGCGGCGCAGAGCCACGTGCAAGTGTCGTTCGACGCGCCCGAGTTCACCGCCGATGTCGATGCCACCGGCGTGCTGCGCATCCTTGAGGCCGTGCGCCAGTGCGGACTGGCCTCCACGTGCCGCATCTACCAGGCCTCGACCAGCGAGCTTTACGGCAAGGTGGAGCAAGTGCCGCAAAACGAGGAAACACCGTTCCACCCCTACAGCCCTTACGCTGTGGCAAAGCTCTACGGCTACTGGATAGTGAAGGAATACCGCGAGGCATACGGCATGTTCTGCTGCTCGGGCATCCTCTTCAACCACGAGAGCGAACGCCGCGGCGAGACCTTCGTCACACGCAAAATCACGCTCGCAGCCGCCCGCATAGCGCAAGGCAAGCAAGAGAAACTTTATCTGGGCAACCTGTCGTCGATGCGCGACTGGGGGTATGCCAAGGATTATGTGGAGTGCATGTGGCTCATACTGCAAAATTCACAGCCCGAGGACTTCGTAATTGCCACCGGCGAACAACACTCGGTGCGCGAGTTCTGCCAGCTGGCATTCCGCTACGCAGGCATCGAGCTGCGGTTTGAAGGCCAGGGTGCCGACGAGAAGGGCATCGACGTGGCCACCGGCAAGGTGCTGGTGGAGGTGTCGCCCGACTTCTACCGTCCCACCGACGTGGTAAACCTGTGGGGCGACTCAAGCAAGGCCCGCCGCGAACTTGGCTGGAACCCGCAAAAGACCACTTTCGAGCAACTTGTAAAACTGATGGTGGATGCCGACATGGCCAAGGTGGCCGTGGAACGCGCCGGCGAACGTGTGAGAATGAATTTGGCCGAATATCTGGAGAAAGGAATCGTTAAGTAATTAGGAATTAGGAATGAGGTACTTTATGCTGTAACGTCCTACCCAATTCCTAATTCATGACTACTCCTAATTCCTAATTAAATACAAAGTTATCATAATGGAAAGCAATCAACAACGACATAAACGCGTATTCGTCTCGGGCTGCTATGATATGCTGCACAGTGGCCATGTGGCTTTCTTCAAGGCCGCGGCGCAATACGGCGACCTATACGTGGGCATCGGCTCCGATGCCACCATCGAGCAGCTGAAGAACCGCAAGACGGTATATTCCGAACGCGAACGACTATACATGGTCAAGGCCATTCGCTACGTCACCGACGCTTTCATCAATACCGGCTCGGGAATGATGGACTTCGTGGAGACGGTCGATCGTGTGAAACCCGACATTTTCGTCGTCAACAGCGACGGCGGATCCGACACCAAGCGCGACTTCTGCCGCCAACGCGGAATTGAATACATAGAACTTGAACGCACCCCCGATGCCGGGCTCACGGCGCGTTCCACCACGTCGCTGCGCGGCTCGGTGCAGTCGCACCTGCCCTACCGCATCGACCTTGCCGGCACATGGATCGACCAGCCATACGTCTCGCAATACGGCGCAGGCTGGGCCATCACAGTATCAATAGAGCCGACAGTTGACTTCATGGAACGCTCGGGAATGTCAACCTCCACGCGCAACGCCGCGCGCAAGATATGGCCTTACGAGCTGCCCGCCTACAACGAGGAGATGATGGCTCGCTTGCTGTTCTGCTTCGAGAACGACCCCGAACGCGACGACGGCATAGTGTCGGGCGCACAAGATGCCATCGGTATATGCATGTCGGGGCTGTGCCGCCACTACTACGATGGTCGCTACTGGCCGTCGCGCATCGAGTCGTGCCACGACGAGGCCACCCTCGCATGGCTCGAAAGCCACTTGTGCCTCGTGCCCATGTTCCCACGCCGCCCTGGCACCTCGGTAGTCGAGGGTAAAGACGTTACCCCGGCCAAGGTGAAAGCTCTCACCGATGCTGCCGACCGTTGCTGGCAGGCAATCCAGACTCACGACCTGCAAGCGTTCGCCCAGGCCTACCGCGCATCGTTCGACGCGCAGATAGCCATGTTCCCAGGCATGATGGCACCCGGCGTGCAGGAACACATCGACCACTGGAAAAACCATGCCCTTGCATGGAAAATGACAGGCGCGGGCGGTGGTGGCTACCTCGCACTCGTGGTAGATACGGTTCCCGAATGGGCGATACCCGTGAAAATAAGGCGATATGAAGACTAACCGAAATATAATGGAAAAAGAATCTAAAATATACGTCGCAGGCCACCGCGGAATGGTTGGCTCGGCCATAGTGCGCGAATTGCAACGCCAGGGGTACACCAACATCGTCACTCGCACACACCACGAGCTCGACCTCACGCGGCAGGAGGCCGTGGAACGGTTCTTTGCCGACGAGCGGCCCGAATACGTGTTCCTTGCGGCAGCCAAGGTGGGCGGTATCGTTGCCAACGAGTCGGCACTGGCCGATTTCATGTATGAAAACATGATATTGGAGATGAACGTCATCCACGCCGCATGGCAAAACGGGTGCAAGAAACTGGAATTCCTCGGCTCGTCGTGCATCTATCCGCGTATGGCACCGCAGCCCATGAAGGAAAGCTGCTTGCTCACCGGGGCATTGGAAAAGACCAACGAGGCGTATGCCCTCGCCAAAATCTCCGGGTTGAAATATTGCGAATTCCTCAACCGCCAATATGGCACCGACTACATCAGCGTGATGCCCACCAACCTCTACGGACCAAACGACAATTACCACCCCGAACACAGCCACGTGCTGCCGGCCCTAATACGCCGTTTCCACGAGGCAAAGGTGCAGGGGCTGCCCTACGTCACTTGCTGGGGCGACGGCTCGCCGCTGCGCGAATTCCTCTATGTGGATGACCTTGCCAACCTGTGCGTGTTCCTGATGAACAACTACAGCGGCAATGAAACCGTCAACGCCGGAACAGGCAAGGAACTGACCATAAAGGCTCTGACCGAATTGGTGGCAAAAGTGATAGGCTACACGGGAGAAATACGCTGGGATACCACGCGCCCCAACGGCACCCCTCGCAAGCTGCTCGACGTGTCGAAAGCCACAGCCCTCGGATGGACATACAAGACCGAACTGGAAGACGGCATACGCCTCGCCTACGACGACTTCCTGCACAACCCCATCCGCGCCGAGCGATAAAACGAAACAACAGCACAATACCCCCCTAAAGCCGGGTACCGACACAAACAAGTTCGGTACCCGGCTATTTTTATAATTTGAAGAATTGCTTTTGCTTAACAATACCTATCTTATGACATATTATTACATATTTTAAGACAAAAATCATTGGATTTTGGTTCCTTTTTCATACCTTCACAAGTAGAAATTGCTCTCTTGGCGAGAGAGCAACATGAATTATGGTTACCACCATATACACAACACACAGTATGAGTATGATGACAGACAGCTTAACCGACCGAGAAATCGTCAAGGCAATTCTTTGCAGGAACGCCAAAGTAACAAAAGAGTTCCTGTATGGGCGGTGCTATCCTCTGTTCGCATCAATCCATGCAAAGTATTACACCGATTGTGACACACCTGTCGAACTTATAAATGAAATCTATGTGTACATACTTTTGCCTCATAAAGAAACTCATCGGTCGAAACTGCAAGACTTTGGTTTCCGTTGCTCTTTGACGATGTGGCTTAAGATTGTAACAGAAAACTATTGTCATCAGATTTTTGCTAAGCGAATACCGAAAGATCAAAATTTCGATGGCGAAGATGATAGTTTTGAACGCATTGTCAACTCTGTTGATATTGAAATCAACAATCTTCGCATGGATGACAACAAAAAAATCGTTCAAAGAGTACTCAACCGAATGCCAAACGCCCGGTATCGTCGCCTCATAGAGTTACGTTACTTGCAAGAAAAGACCAACGAGGAGACAGCAGTGGCACTCGGCATGAATATAGATAGTTACTATCCAAAACACCAACTCGCCAAAGCACAACTCCATGCGGCATTAAGAAAGGAGGGAATAATATGAAACCACTCGACGAACTAATCTCACGTTTAAACGACATCCAAGAGCTTCCCATCTCGGAAGAAATATTGGGCGCGTATGTAGAAGGCATACTGCAAGGAACAGAATTGGACACCGTCATGGAGCAAATATCATCTGATACCTCCCTTGAAGAGATACTCAATGATATTGCCGAGACCGACACTGAAAATTCGGCAGAGGCAAGCCACCCGTGGAATCTGTACGATGGGGATTACGGCTATTGGGAACTTGGTTTGCCTCCAATCCTGCCCACAAGCGGTATAATACCCGAAGATGACAAAGAAAAAATCGATGATTTTTCAATCGAAAGTGATAGAATTCAAGCGGAGGAAACTCTTTCCTTGCAGAACGCCGAAAACAGCATCGGCAACAACCTATTAAATTCAAATGTTATGGCAAATAATGATAAAACCATCATTTATGGCGAAACTGCGGAAAACATTTGTGACCCTGTTTACGTCCAGCAACCCGATGACCATTCGTGTGCATTGCGCAGCCAGCAGATTGTGCTACGTGATTTCGGAATAGACATTCCGTTCAAAGATTTGGAGCAAATCGCCTTGGATTGCCAAATTTACACGAATGAAGGCACTTACACCTACGACATAGGCAAGGTACTGCAGTTAGCCGGCGTTGGCATGCACCAAACGGCAGGGAACACTGTCGATGACCTTATCAATGAACTTGCACAAGGTCATCGCGTGATTGTAAGCGTTGATGCCAACGAACTATGGTACAACAACACTATAAGCGGCAAACTGAAGAATTGGTTTGAAGATGCCATCGGACACCAAGGAGGCAATCACGCATTAATTGTAGCAGGCATTGAGGTAGATCCTGCGCACCCAGCAAATAACAAAGTCATATTAACAGATCCAGGCGCAGGCCATCTTAGGATTGAATACCCTATGGAACAATTCAAGGATGCCTGGGGGGATTCTAACTGCTTTATGGCTGCGACCAATGACCCTGCTCCTTATCAGTACGATGCAGCAACAGGTATGGAGGTGCCATCGAATTTCGCAGTCCAACAGTACGTTAACGATTTCGTAGCGAACAATAGCTACCAGTTATCACCCGACATGATAAATGTTCCGCAAGGTTACCAACCGGCATTTTTGGAACACCTTGACGTTGTTGGCAATGTTGATTACGCTACATTCAAAGCCGACTACGATGCCATGGTGGCAAAACGAATACCATCATCCTTAACAGTAAAAGAGCAAATAGATGAAAACGCCGAACAGCATGATGGGCAAGGCCTCCACAACGGCAGCGAGTTAAACACCGCATCGCATCTGCACTCAATTGGAAACGATGGAACACAAAGCGATGAATCGCTGGAAGAGTCCAATCTAAATCAATCCAATCTAAAATATCAAGATGATGATGATGACGATGACGACGATGATGACAGAAGTACCATAACCGACGGTGGCGACGAAAACAACGGTGACAACGACGGCGACGAAGATGAAGATGAAGACAACATCGACGAAGATTGAATATACGAATTTTAGTAGTTTACAAGCGAATAAAATATGGCAGGCACTGGAGGATTTTTCATAGGAGGAATGCTCGGTCGGATATTGGGTCCTATCGTGAATGACTTTATTGAGTTTGAAACCCCTTGGGGGAAAAAGATTGCTGAAAAGAAATTTGAAAAAGAAAGGAAATCGAAACGAGCCGAATTTGACGACAAGGCAAAATTAACCAACTTGGACCACCAGCACAAGTTGGAAACCTTGCAGATTCAGTTTGAGCAAAACCGCAAGAAAGCAGAAGAGCAAATGCTCTTGTCCATTTCAGAATGGCAGCAAAAGACATTTTGGGAGAAATGCTTTCCTTTAAGAAATCCTTTTGAAATGCCATTCGGCATCGACTTGAAATTCCAAGAGAGCAAAGACCGGCTTGAAGGCAACCGGAAGATAGAACAATGCAAGATACAAACAATAACTTTGCCCGACAACAGGAGGATTGTGCCTCTTCGTGTCATCACGGCACTGAAAGACACAACAAGTCCTAATGCCGATACCATTAATGGCGATTTGTCGATGTTCTTAGCCCAATACTACTCGGCAAACGGCGAACATGCAGTAATGTCCGACATAGGCGCATGGAAAGACGACGCACCAATCAACGATGCCTCGATTAATTACCTGTTCAAGGGGCAGAGAGGGCTGCCAACGCTCATAATCGCTCCATCTTACACCAACGGAGGCTCCATCGCCAGGATGAAACTTTGGTCGTGGGGGTTAGGCGAAGAACTTGCCTACCCCATTGGATTTGATTTCGGCTGGTTCAACATTGATGCCATCTATCGCCAAACATTATTGGAGGAGGTCAAGGCATTCGACAACACATTGCGGAAGATTAATGTGAGCCGCCCGACGCCGTATAAAGATTTTGAAACAGACCTGTCAATCATAAAGATGATTGACAACGGCGACGACTTGACCGTCAACGAGCGAGAGCAGCTACTGTCGCTTTTGCAACGGACACCTCCCGAGCTATCCTCGATAGTACAACGCAAGACTAACGACGTAATCTCCACTATATATTCCTGCGCTGCTGCCATGTATGCCGACAGTTACCACCTACGTAATTATGGCACACTTCCACAATTGCCGTATATCCTTCCGCAACTGGCCGGAGCAAAAATGCTACTGCCTCAAATCCAGCAATATTACCTGATACTTCTCAAAGCATCATTGCTGCAAGGCACGATAGGCCACGAAGAGGCCATTTACATAGAAATGGACATGTATGAAAATTTTAAGCGCATCGGTGCCAGCGAAGAGGACTTAAAAAATCTTGCCGGCCAAATTCGCGTCCACGTTTTCGATATAAAAGGCAAATCTCTGTGCGGCACTAATACAATCAACAAAATAGACAACCATATGAAACTTTTACTGCAATGAACGACGAACTAAACCAACATTTGACGGACTCGGACATCCAGCACCTTTCATTCATCAAGGCTTTCCAAAGCCTGTTGAACGAAAGCATCGAGCCAGAATCCAAAGAAATCCGCGACACCAAGCTTGCCTGCGAGGCACTGAAATTCCAAATCCGTGACATCTTGGAGCGAATCAATGCTTTGGACGTATTGAACGACAACATTTCCGTAATCAGTATTTGCGAACACGATGTCGATCTTCCTCTGCGCAGATATATCGAGCAGTGCAAGAAACCTTGGCTGAAAGACAAGCTGACGATTGCACTGATGGGGCACCTCAAAACGGGGAAGACGTCGGCCATGAACTGCTACTTTGGCGAGGACTTCCCTACAAGCACCGAGGAGGCTACAGCCTTGGCAACCTACCTTTATTATAGCAACAATCCTAATCAAACTGCCTCGCTTGTTGACAAGGAAGGCGGCGTACAAAAGATTAATTCGGAGCAGTTGCAATTGTTCTCACTTGAGAAATCTTTCAATTTCCCGTTCGCAAGAATGTTTAGCTACATTGCCAAGGGCAGCAAGCACCCTGCACTGTCCGACATGACATTCATCGACACACCGGGATTATTCTCATCAAATTCCGAACACGCCTACACGACCTACAAAGTCCTCGACTACTGCGACGTGATATTCTGGTTTGTTGACTGCCGCAAATCAATATCAGAAAAAGAAATAACTTTTATCAAGGAGCAAATAGGCAACAAGCCTGTATATATCATATTTTCATTCGTTGACGCAAGAGGCACAACTGAAAGTGGAACCCACAAAGCCCAAGAAGTAATCAAGCAGAAATTGACAGAAGCCGGCATTGCGATACAAGGCTATCTTCAATTCGGAAGAAAAAATTCCGCTCAAGAGCGATTCAAAAAAGAATTTGGCGAAACGATAGAATCACTCGGTAAAGACCATCAAGCAGTAAATCCCATCCATGAAGTAATTAGCCTTCTGCTGGCATTACAGGAACTCGTGCTTTCTATGCAGCAGGATGCAACAAAAATGATGAATGAACAAAAAAACAATTTGGAGGAAATCGGGAACAATATTAAGGGGGCGACTCGTTCGGTTCAGTCGGCATTTTCTTCTGTCGGTGACAGGTTCAGCAATATGATCGACACTCTCGACAACAGATGTGCCAACGTGACATTCTGCACTGGAGGAGCATATAACACCCTGCGCAGCAATGTAAGCCAGCTTGCCTCAAGCCTACAGTCCATTGCGGAAGCATGGGACAATGTAGATTATAGCATTATCGCACAATACGGCACCCTTTCTGCAAACATAGAAAGGCTGGACGACATAATTAAACGGTTGGATGCCATCAACTCCGACATAAACAACATATTAAATAAATTCAAGTCATGAATGATATCAAATTTAATAAAAACATAGCCACAATATACGCACTTGTTGAACAATACAAGAAAAGTGGCCGTTTCACTGAAGAAATGGCACAGAGCATAATCAAGACTATTGAGGGCAAAGATTTAAAAATTGCTGTCATTGGAAAGATGAAAGCAGGCAAGTCCACATTTACAAATGCTTTGATCTTTCATGACAATGTTTTGCCATCTGGGCAAGCACCGACAACGGTTACTCTGACAAATATAGAGTACACCGATGACCCGTCGAAGGACTCGGTAACTGAAGTGGAATTATTGACTTCCTCCGATATTGAAGATATTAAAGCTAATACCAACAGCACAAACCCTAAAATAGCAGAAAAGGCAAGAGAGCTATTGAGCAGCTTAAATAAAATACCCGGAGGGTACGAACAGTATGTTTCCAAAGGGAAAGTAGTAATCAACCTTGACGAATTGGATAAGTTTACTTCCAAAGATGGAGAACTTAGCGGATTGGCCAAAAAAGTGACGATATACAAACATATCGATGTCTTAAAGGGAATAACGATAACAGACACTCCGGGATTCAACGACCCAGTAACGTCTCGTGGTGATGCTACAAGGAATGCCCTAAAGGATTGTCACATCATCTTGTTTATCCATGACTACTTAGACAAATACGACCAAGATGAAATTGCCATACTTTTGGAGCAAGTGGAATACTCTGGAGTATCTATGTTGGTTGATATTATCAACAAGATGGATATGAATGGAGACTTGCAACTCAGTCAGTGGCCAACGTATTTACTTAAATTCGACAGAAAGAAAGAGGAGGCCATAAAACAAATTCCTAAAGAAGGCATCAAAGAACTGCTTGCTAAAGGAACGACGAGCTACGTAAGCGCCTTGATGGCTCTCGTTGGATATGAAGTATTGAACTGTAAAAAAAACAACTGCGAACCGAGCGATGACACCAAGAATTTTTTCGTGGATTGTCAGAGTGATTTTCCAGAGTTAAAGCAGGCGGATGATTTCATCAAATACAGCAACATAGCAGGCATAGTAAACATCATAAATCAACTCTCGGCAGACAAAAGCAAATACTTGGAAAATTATCCAATCCAAACTCTTGCTGGACTTCTTAAATCTTTGGTCGATACCATATCGGCAGAGATTAAATCTAAAGAAAGCGAGTTGGGTGTATTGGCTCAAAGTGCAGCAGATGCCAAGCAGCAGTTGGATGCTATAAATGAGATATTCGAACCTTTAAGTGCCAAAATCAGCAGCCCGAATTTGGCAATCTCATTGAGAGACTGTATTAGTGACACAAGGCATCAAATCCAAAATTGGCGTGACAATAAATGCGTAGCTGAGTTCACATCTTCAAATTATGAGAAACCAGGTACTTGGAGCAACGGCCCAGAGAAAAGGAACCTCGCTCGCTACAAAGGTGTGTTGTTTGATTTTGACAACGAAGTTCGGAATGATTTGGAAAAGTTAAAAAGCTCATTCGACACCAAATGTGAATACTATGTAAACGACCTTGTTTCCGGACTTGTAACAAACAATATCAACTTACAGAGCAGAGAATCACTCAAAAACTCCTTGATCAGCCTACTGAAATCAGAGATTAGTACAGGTTTGTTTTTTGTCGTCAATCCAAATGAACCCGATGACTACTTGTCTGGTGCCGACGAGCAATATTCATTGTATCGAAGTGACTTCTTGCAACGTCGTAGCGATTCTGTGATCGATGAAAAATACTTGAAGATGTTTCGTGGTTTTGTTGATGACACAATAAGTTCCAACAAACTTCGCGAGTCTATTTTAGACGAAATAGAAAAACTGAAAAGAAAGCTTAAAGAGAGCATCAACTATTCTCCTGCCGATAAAGAGAACGAGATAAAACGGCTGGAACAGGAAATCGAGAAGTTGACAAAGGAACGCGAAGGTGTGGAAACCGACATAGAATCATTGGATAAATTAACTAAAGAGGCATAGCTTATGGGACCAATAGTAATTCCTATCGCAGTAGCAATAGGCTACATCGCCGGATTATTATCGCACAAGCTCTATGATGTGCTGAAAAACAGCCAAGGCAACTGCGAGGCAAAATATGCCGAACCGCCTAAAGCAATACCCCGTGAACCTGCCGTACGGCCGGCAGAAAGCCGCAACACCAGTGCAGACAACTTCGACATCTCATCAATGGAATCCATTATGAGGAAATATGGCGTAGATATTACGGTGCCGAATTGCTTGTACATACTTTGCAGCAAAATCAAAAGCAGCACCTACAAGCAACTTTTGGACTATATTGTTGAAAATACAAATACTGGCGAGGACTTGATTTCTTACATCAACAACGCGCATATCGAAACTTTCAAGTTCCCCGACGCACCCACGCTCCAAGGCAAGTTCTTTATACCCGTTGCCGCAATCGACCAGCTGCTGACTGCATCGTCAATCGCTCCCGATGACACCGATGCCAAAACCAAAGTCGAGTTACTTGTCAATGCGGCATACGCGTCTGCAATAAACAGGCTCAAGAATAATTTCGGCTTTGAATTTGGCAAATTAATTAAGGCTTATGAAGAAGGCCGTGAATTGCAACCTTACTACAATGACTTAATCCAGGAAATCAAGATTTCGCGCGATTTCTTGACCGCATAGGGAATCTGCAAATTTTCCTGCCACAAACAGATTATGTAACGAAAATTTTTCCAATCTTTGCAAGCGACGGGGCAATACTCCGTCGCTTTTTGTCGAGCCAAGCGACTTTGGCGAAAATCGAACGCAAGTATTAACTTAATGATACAACAGGAATGATGTACAGCAACATTCAAAAAGACAATAGTTCTTTTAAAGACAGTTTGAAATATATGGCTCTGCAATGTACCAACGGAACAGACATACATACTGCATGGCATGATTTTTTGCAGATATTATTAAACGAGTGGAATGCTGATATACAGATGAACTTGGATGATGCAATCGCATTTATTTTGTCAGCCGCAGGACTGAATGAATATATAATTAGGAGTAGATTCGTGGGTATAGGATTCTTTAATTATTGTATATTATCGAGTGTAAAACAAAACAAGATTAAATTTTGGTTTAAGCTACCTGCCGACTTGCAAACATTTCCACAGGAAATACAGCATAAGAAACGGATATTTTTAATGACCGTCGCTATTTTTGAAACCATCAATTACTGGTGTTGGCATGATTCACCCTTTCTTATATTTAATAAGGAGCAGCTCATTAACGTATTAGAAAACGACTCTGTTAACATTGACTGGAAGTTCTATCAACAATCATTGTAGCTATCTCTCACAACCAAAATATTTTTTGCACGAGTGATAGATTGGTCCAATTTATGCACTCTATTCTCAAAAGCACATTTTTATGCGCTCGATAGTGAAATAAACAGGAATTATTAATCAATACGAAAATACAGTATGACAACATTAAGATTAGATTATGCCTCCCTATGGGATGGCATTTGCAAATGGGGGCGAAAGGCCGGACGGGCAGCCATGCGCCCGGTACTCGTCTTGTGGTATGTGATGCGCAGCCCCGACACTCCTAAAAAGGACAAGCTGGCAATTTTTGCCAGCCTTGCCTACCTTGTGCTACCGATAGACCTGCTGGACGCGAAACGGCTGCCGATTATAGGGTGGCTCGACGAGGCGGTTTCAATTGCCGTGATGATTCAAAAAATGTCGAAACACATCACGCCCGACATCGAGGCCAATGTAAACATCCAACTCGACAAGTGGTTCCCCGAATATACCGAATATGAACTTATTGAAGGGTAGGCATTATGAGAAACGGATATAGGACATGGGATTAAAGCCTGCCAAGAGTCAAGGAAACATATTGTCCTGAGACCGATTCTTCGGCAATTTTGTATGGCAGCAAAAAGCGACATAGCCAAATGCGCACAATTGATTGGTACGCACTTGGCTATGTCTCTTATATTACCACCGGGAAGGGGAAGAAGGGAAAATACCTAATTCCTCTTTCCTAATTATTACTGTCTTCCGTGGCAATCTTTATACTTCTTGCCGCTGCCGCATGGGCATGGGTCATTGCGGCCAATCTTCGGCCCGGTCTTGACGATGGGCGTGTGGCGACGTTGCAGGCCTTGTGGCTGGCTGGCCGCACGGCGTTGTGCATCGGCACCGGGATAAGCCTCTTTGCTCTCAGTGTATTGCGGTTGGCGACGACTCACCGGCTGGTCGCCAGGAACTGCGACTTGCGGCGTTGACGGACGGGCAAAATCGCTCGATACCGACGTATTCGACGACGACACGCTGCTGCCACTCGGCTGCGGCTGCTGTGCCTGCGGTTGCGGCTGTTGCACGGGCACCATGCCACGCATCAATATCGATATTGCCTTGGTGTTCATGTTATTGAGCATTGCGGCAAAGAGGTTGAAAGATTCAATCTTGTATATCAAGAGGGGATCCTTCTGCTCATAGCTGGCATTCTGCACCGACTGGCGCAACTGGTCAAGGTCGCGCAAGTGCTCTTTCCATGCCTCGTCGATAGTCATAAGCAAAATAGCCTTCTGCCAAGCCTTGGCTATGCTGCGACCCTCGCTATTGTAAGCCTCGCCTATGTTCACTGGGATGCCGTATGTGTGGCGGCCATCGGTGATTGGCACACGCATCATCTTGTCGATGGCATCGGGGTGCTGCTCCACAATCATTTTTATTACCGGGTAGGCGACTTCGGCAATGCGGTCGCTCTTGCGGTTGAATGTGGCAATCACCTCGCCATAAATCTTCTCAATCATATCCTTGGGTTCCATCTTCAGGAACTCCTGCTCGCTGAAAGGAATCTCAATGGCGTAGTTCGACATCACCTTCATGCGCAAATCGGGATAATCGCCCTGCGCATTGTGTTCGCCCACTATGGTCTCCACATTCTCGCGTATCATGTTCACGATGTCGAGCCCTATGCGTTCACCCATCAATGCGTGGTGACGGCGAGTGTAAACCACGTTACGCTGCGTGTTCATCACGTCGTCATATTCAAGCAAGTGCTTGCGTATGCCGAAGTTGTTTTCTTCCACGCGCTTCTGCGCACGCTCTACCGACTTCGAGAGCATGGGCGATTCAAGCATCTCGCCCTCTTTAAGACCCATGCGGTCGATTAACTTGGCAACATTGTCGCCGGCGAACAGGCGCATGACAGTATCTTCAAATGAAACGAAGAATACCGACGAACCCGGGTCGCCTTGACGGCCCGAACGTCCGCGCAGCTGCCTATCAACGCGGCGCGACTCGTGCCGCTCGGTACCAATGATAGCAAGACCGCCGGCTGCCTTAACCTCGGGGGCAAGCTTGATGTCGGTACCACGGCCTGCCATATTGGTGGCGATGGTCACTACAGCCTTTTGCCCGGCTTGGGCCACAATCTCGGCCTCGCGCTGGTGCAGCTTGGCATTCAGCACATTGTGGGGGATATGGCGCATAGTAAGCATACGGCTAAGTAATTCACTGATTTCCACCGAAGTCGTACCCACAAGTACTGGGCGACCAGCATTCACCATCTTCTCGATTTCCTCGATTACGGCATTATATTTCTCCTTTTTGGTCTTATACAGACGGTCGTTCATGTCGATGCGCTGCACAGGCTTGTTGGTAGGTATGGTCACCACATCGAGCTTGTAGATGTCCCAGAATTCCCCGGCCTCGGTCTCGGCAGTACCCGTCATGCCCGCAAGCTTGTGGTACATACGGAAGTAGTTCTGCAACGTGATGGTGGCAAACGTCTGCGTTGCATCTTCCACCTTCACACCCTCCTTGGCCTCGATGGCCTGATGCAATCCGTCGCTATAGCGACGGCCTTCCATGATGCGGCCAGTCTGCTCGTCCACAATCTTCACCTTGCCGTCATCCGACACTATGTATTCTACATCGCGCATGAACAAGGCGTATGCCTTCAGTAACTGGTTGACGGTATGCACACGTTCGGCTTTCACGGCATAGTTCTGCATAAGCTCATCTTTCTTAGCCACTTTCTCTTCATCGGTGAGCTGTTCATTGTCAACCTGCGACAATTCGGTGGCAATATCGGGCAGCACGAAGAATGTAGGGTCGGGAGTAGTGCCTGTAAGCACGTCTATACCCTTATCAGTTAGCTGCACACTATTGTTCTTCTCGTCGATGACAAAATAAAGAGGGTCGGTGACTATGTGCATTTCACGACTGTTGTCTTGCATATAGTGCGCCTCGGTCTTGAGCATGAGCGGCTTTATGCCTTCCTGGCTCAGGAACTTAATCAATGCATTATTCTTCGGCAACCCCTTGTAGGCACGGAACAGCAGCAACGAACCTTCCTTCACCTTCTCGGGGTCGTCGCTTGACATGAGCGTCTTGGCTTGCCCAAGCAGGTCGGTGACGAGCTTGCGCTGCGCATTTACCACACGCTCCACATTGGGCTTGAACTGCTCAAACATCTGGTCGTTACCCTTGGCAACCGGCCCCGATATGATGAGCGGCGTGCGGGCATCGTCAATCAGCACCGAGTCAACCTCATCTACTATGGCATAATTGTGCGAACGCTGCACAAGGTCGGCCGGCGACACGGCCATATTGTCACGCAGGTAGTCGAAACCAAATTCGTTGTTCGTACCAAACGTGATGTCGCAATTATATGCGCGTCGGCGTTGCGGCGAGTTGGGCTGCGTCTTGTCGATGCAGTCAACCGATATTCCATGGAACATATATATGGGGCCCATCCACTCCGAGTCGCGCTTGGCCAAATAGTCGTTCACCGTCACCACGTGCACACCGTTGCCAGGCAGCGCATTCAGGAACACCGGCAACGTGGCCACGAGCGTCTTGCCTTCGCCGGTTGCCATTTCGGCAATCTTGCCTTGGTGCAGCACTATGCCGCCTATCAGCTGAACGTCGTAATGCACCATGTCCCACTTTATTTCATTGCCACCGGCCATCCAGTGGTTACGGTATATTGCCTTGTCGCCATCGATGGTCAGGAAGTCCTTCCCCTGAGCTGCAAGCTCGCGGTCGAAGTCGCTGGCCGTCACTTCTATGGTCGCGTTCTGCGCAAATCGACGGGCGGTATCTTTCACTATTGCAAACACTTCGGGCAGCACCTCGTTAAGAATATCCTCGGTGCGGTCGAGTATCTCCTTTTCAATCTTGTCGATTTGTTCCCACAGCGGCTCGCGCTTGTCATATTCGAGTTTTTCAATATCGGCCTTCAATTTGGCTATCTCCTCGCGTTGCGGAGCCACATACTCCTTGATACGCGCACGGATTGCGGTCACTCGACCACGCAACTCATCGTTCGACAGTTTCTCTATTTCAGGGTACACAGCCTTGATTTTCTCGACTATGGGCATAATCGCCTTCAAGTCGCGCTGCGACTTATTCCCGAAAAGAGACTTCAAAAAATCGGTAAATCCCATTTTATATGTAGTAATTCTTATTTTATTAGTATTTGGTGAAATTGCAAGCACCCCGGCACGTGTGCGTGGTGCGATTTGGCTACAAAGGTAATAAATAGTTTTAAATCGGCCACTAAGATAGGCTGTTAGCACTCCACAGTTTTTTCACTTTATAGTAGAATACGCCGCTCACTATCCATGTCAGTAGCCAAGGTTCAGTGGCATCGACATGGCGGCATTGGGCGAACGTATGCGCAATATGCTTGCGATGGTGGGTGCTATGGCCGTGGCATCGACAGGAATGCTTATCTTCTGCGGTTTCACCGACGGAGCCATAATGAACACGGGGGTGTTGACCGCATTGGTGCGAATGAGCTGCGCCTCGTCGAAGTTGTCGTTCCCCTGGTCCATGATAAGCCATCCCGGGCTTACTTCCACCACCACGTCGCCGCAATAGGCCGGAACCATTGCCCTGTGCAGTGCCCGCGCCTCGGCGCTCGCCGGGTTGTTGAGTATCTCCTCAAATGTATATGCGGCTCGTATGCCGCTCATCTGCCTCAGCAGTTCACTCGACTTGGCCCGTAATTCGGTAAGCGAAAGTTTCTTGTCCTCTATCAACTTGTGGTCGAGGAAAAACTGACGGTTGAAATATCCTTTCACCCACTGCCCGTTGCCATATATTGCCATCAAGTACATATTTAGCAGCGAAACTGCGCGGTTAGGATAAAACTCGCCCGTAGGTATGTTGAACCGTTCGTCGGGACGGGTATTGTCGCAGTAATAGCCCGTCGATGTCACAAACACCATCGTATTGCTCATGCCCACGCTGCGATCTATCTCGGCAAACAAGCGGGCAAGCTCGCGATCGAGGCGTATGTATAAGTCCTGATTTTCCACGCGGTTGTCACCGTCACGCGTATAGCGGTACGGGGCTACCGTATAGCCAAGGCACAACATATCGGTCTGCCCACGGCTACCAAGCTTGAGCGAGTTCAAATATTCTATGGCTACAGTAGTTACCTCGCTGTTGGCTAAGGCACTCGTCTTGTATTTGACAAACCTATCGCGGTCGGACGACGAGTATATGTAACGGAACGCGTAATATTTCTTGAACGAAAGTATGTCAGGGTAATCGTCGAGCGGAAGAGCCGGTTCCCACCACATGGTGTCTAACCGCGTTGCGAGCGGCAGACGGTAGTTCCTGCCCGACAAAATCTGCGGCGCATCCCTGTAGAATGTGGTCGAGGCCCAGTTGCCGGTACGGTCGTTAATCCAAAATGCACTATTGGCCGCATGCCCAGCAAGCAATATTGCCTGCTGCGGGTCGGCAGCTATGGAATGTACGTATCCCATGCCGCTGTTGTGTACACGCAGCTCGTCGGTGATAGTCGATACTTTATATGCCGCAGGCGAATATGCAATATCGGTGAAATTACCCATTGCCGACGGATCGGCAAGTATATACTGGGCTTTACCGGCCTTGCGGTCGTAAACGTATGAGCATGGTATGCCATTCACGCTCGGCGACGCGCCGCTCATCAGCAGTGCCGTACCCGAGGCTATGTCAAGGCCGGGTACGTCGAATTCCACATTCTCAAGAAAAGCCCCGTCGCGCATCAGCCGTTTGAAACCATCTTCACCAAATCGCGATTGCAGCAGGTCGATATAGTCGCTGCGCAACTGATCGACAACAATGCCTATGACCAAGCGCGGACGCTCGCCGCCATCTTGCGACAGCGCGGTCAATGCCACCATCGAGGCGACCAACGACGTGAGTATGCGCAGATTTACTTGCTTATGTTTAAATGTGAGGTTTTGCATTGTTCTCTATAAACCAATATGTAGCTTGCCGAACGTGCCATCAGGCTCAGCATTAACGGAAATGCTGCCGCATTAGCCGTCTGCGGCAACAGCGGCCAACAGGCAAGCAGCACAAAAACGACCGCAAAGTTAGCAAAATGGTAGAAATATAATACTTTTTTTGCTTTTTTTATCCAAATAGCCACCGCCGGCAACAATGCAAACGGATTTAACCAAAAACCATTGTAGTTGGGCGAGGTGGCCTCGTGCGTGGAAACAAATATCAAAAAGAACACAAGTAACCCAGCCACGCCTGCCATACCAAAAAGCAAACTGTCTGCCCATCGGCTCACCTTGCGCCTCTGCACATCAAGCCACGACAATATTAGCACCACAACAAGCACCGACATGGCCACTGCCATGGGCGACTGCCATGCCGGAGTGGGGGGCAATATGTCGCCCATGTCGCTACCGTCGTTGAGTACGTGGGTCGCCGACACAAGTGGCTCAAGCCTGCCGTCGCGCTCAACCTGCGCCTCGGCAAATGCCTGCATGAGTACCATCGGCACAAACATCTGCTCACGATAGCTGAGCGTGTAATCAATGCCCGAGCCTAGCACCAAGTCTATGCCGAACTGCTGCCATGCATAATTGGCATTGTAGCGGCGCATCTCTTGGCGGAAGGTGAGCGTGTCGTGCATGGCACTATAGTGCAGACGGTCGCCAAGCACATTCTCTATTATGTCGCGCGGGCGCGTGGCGCAATTGTCATACACATAATTGTACCTGTAAGTGGCATTCTCAGGCCTGGCATTCTCCACAAGTGCCAACAGCACCTGCATCGCCTGCCCTGCCGTAAGGTTCAACTTCTGCTCCACCACCTTGCGCGACCGATAGCCAATGAGCATATATGCCCCATCATAACCGGCCACCTTGTAGTCGGTCTCGCCTTTCACGAAACGGTACATGAAATTAGGAGTGTCGAAGTCAAAAATACCGTAATTATACACCATGTCGATACTGCCATAGCGCACCCTGAGCATGGTGTGCCCGTAAAGTTCATATATGTCGGGCCCAGGATAGCAAGTCACCAAGCTCACCACCACGCTGTCGTGTGCCGCAGCCGCACTATCACGAGGGGCAGCCCACGCCGTCGAAGCAGCCAGCACTAATGCGCCCGCCATCAAAAATATTTTACAAATATTATATATATGTGCCATAATTTGTCACACAAAAGTGCATACTTTTCCCACCACAAAGCTACTCAGTTTTTCCGACATTCCAAGACAATAATATTATTTATGCTGCCAAAATCCTCCTCCAATTTATCAGTCGCCGCGGTAGTGGGTCTGGAGGTACAGGCGAGCTACGAAGTCCCAGTTCTCGTGCAGCAGCGAACGACTACCACCGACCTCGAAGGGGAGGCGCACATCGGGCACTAGATTGTTTTCAAAGAGGTACTTTACCAAGTCGATCGGAGCTGCCCCACGCTCGGTTACTATGCGATGCCCTTCGCGACGCGCTGTTTCGGGATCATACATCGGGTTAGCAGGGTGGCAGATGTATTGTGCCACGTCGTGCGCAATAAGCAGCCCACGGCGTGGGTTACCAAGCATCACGAAATTACCGTACTTTTTCATACTAGGGAGGTGGCCGTTTTCGGCCTTGCCCCACCCCATTTGCTCGCTGACGAACCGTTCAAGGGCATCATAGCCATCGACAAAAGCAATACGGCTACCCCCTGTGGCCTCGACAAGCTGCCTGTAGAAACGGTGTTCCTTGCCTTCTTCCACTGCAGTGTCCTCATCTCCACTTGGATGCTTGCCATTGACTATCAGTTCCATCCACTCCCCTACCGAAAGCGACAGCGGGCCAATGGTGTTTTCCACCATCAGGCGGCGATTCACCTCATGCATACGCTCGTTCCGCTCGCCGCCTTCAGGTGTATTCTTGATGATTTCAAGCATCTCCTGCCCCCCGTTGTACAAAGTTTCCAACGACGACGGGCGCATCAAGTAACACTCCCAGAAAAGCCAGTGCGACAAGTCGTATGTCTTTTCACGGTCTTGCTCGTCGCTGAAATCCACGTCAACGGCCATATTGTACTCCACTGGTGTCGGGGCATCTTCATACACGGCATCGAGTAAGCCATGGAACAGCCGTGCAAGCCGTTCCATATCGGGGTCGTGCGGCGACAGGCGGCCATGCCCGTATCGTTCGCTTTCGCCGTCAATCACATACCATATTATGAACTGCACGTCAATCAAGTTCAATTCGCTATCGATATAGTCATCGGGGCGGTCGAAGAAAGGCACCGGGCGGCCATACCACTCGTCGCAAACCTCCGAAAACGACCGCCATATCCCAGCATCGGCTATGATGTCTTGGAAATAGCCCGTGACGGCAAGCACCACGTCGCGGCGCACCGTCTCGCCCACGTTCATCAGCACACGGGCGCGGTCCCACATCTTGGCCAAGCGGCGTGCAAGCAGAATATAATATTGGTCACTCGCACCTGTACCCGAAAAATTGGGTTGGCTTATCATAAAATCCTCGGCAGTAATTTCCATCTTTGCAATATATAGTTATAATTAATATGACGCACAACAATCGTGCCACCCTTGCACGTCACTATGACACTGCGTCAATAATTTTCCCAGCCGAGCAATGAATATTCGATATTTTTTACATAAATTTGCCCCAATATTAATCAACTTTTCATTTATTCGGACTATGTATAAGAAATATTTGCTTTTCAGTGCGATGCTGTCAAGCATAGTTGCCACTCCGCTTGCGGCACAAGACGTGGTTACATACGTGATGGTGCATAACACGAGTGACAATGCTCTGGTGAACCGCATCGACTACACCTACGATCCACAGAACCGTGTGGTGGAAGAACTCACCCGAGTACCCAATTCCGAAGGAGATTTCGACAACTACTACCGGGAAAATTACGGATATGACGACCAGGACCGCCGCAACGTGGTGGAAAAACTCCTGTGGGACGAAACGCAATGGTTTTGGTACCCTAACTCCACAATAGACGACCAGCGCACCGTAACCGTTTTCAACGACGACAATCGCCCGGCCGAGATTTTCTATTACAGCCAATTCGACAGCAACACCGAAAAGTGGGGCGACGAATATGAGGCTCATGGCGTATTTGAATACGATGGCAACACTGGTTCGGAAGTACGCACAACAAAAGAGACATATCCCGATGGCAGCCCCAAAGAAACTCAGGAAATATTTGAATACACCTACGACAACCAGCAACGCATAGTGGAAAAAATTAAAAATTTCTACTTGAACAACGGTTTACAAGAAATAAAAGAACCGACCGACCGCTGGGTATATGAATATGACGACCACGGCAATGCAACGCTGGAAGAACAATACACATATTCGGGCAGCAGCTGGGCACTGATGTACAGCTACAAATACACCTACGAATATGACGGCGAGGGCAAAATCACACGCAAGACGCAGAGCAACTACGTGGAAATAAGCGATGCCTACGAGCCTTACTCCGACTTCACATACGAATACTTCTATGGCACGAACGACGCGCTGGAACTCGACTACGCCAACAACTTCGACGCAGCCGACGCTCTCGACGGTTTCACCACCGAAGACGGGAACAAGGACGGAAACACCTGGACGCTCACCGGCGGCTCGCTGCAAGTAACGTCAGCACAGGCATCTGAGGCTCCCGAAATTCTGTACTTGCCTGCAATCCGTTTCTCGACCGACAACGAGGTGGAAATCACGTTCAATGCCCGCCTGGCCGAGGGCGACACGGCCAATGTGCAAATGATACTGTGCAGCAACGACAACGCCCACACGCCACTTGGCACCATCGGAGAAATCCACAAGGTAGTCTCCACCGAATACACACAGGTGCTTGGCCGAGTGGTTGCCGAAAAGAATTCGCCCTACGTGATAGGCATCTGCTTCGACAACAACTGCACAGGCACAACCCTCGTCATCGACGACCTTGCCGTGAAGAATGGCCGCAGCACCGACACGCCTATGGCTCCATATTACCTGCGAGCCACTGCGGAGCGTACTGGCTTATTGCAAGTGAGCCTTACTTATGCGCCATACACGTTCACCATCGGCGGCGAATATATCGAGTCGGTTGACAAGACCGAACTTTACCGCGACGGCGTGGAAGATCCCATTTTCTCGACCGGAGAAGTAAGCACGTCGCTCGAACAGCGTTTTATCGATGAAACTATCCCCGAACGCGGCGAATACACCTACCGCGTATATTGCTATAAAGACGGCCTGCGCAGCGATGCCACCACTGTATCTGTGAAAGTGGGCTACCCCGTGCCTCACCCAATCACAGGGTTTAAGGCCGTGGAAAACGAAGACCACACCGTAACCCTGTCGTGGGATGCACCGGCTGCCGAGGATGGAGATGTGAAATACTGGATTATCCGCAACAACGAGGTAGAAGTGGCCCGCGACTTCACCGGCACTTCGTTCACCGACCGCACCATCGATACCTCGGCCGGGCAGACTTACGTATTCTACCGTGTGCAGCCCTACAACGAAATCGGAGCCGGCAACAATTGCTACTCCGAGTCGCTTTTCGTGGGTGAACCAAGTGCTATACCGTTCCGTGAATCGTGGCCTGGCAAGACGGGCACTCACCTGTGGCTCGAAGACATGATAAACGGCATAGACCAAGCCTGGGGCTACGCCTCGTCTTATAACGACATCGACCCACAAGACGGCGACGGCGGCATGGCCATGTTCCTGTCAACCCAAATCGAGCCGGGATATGCGACTCGCCTGACGAGCGAAAAAATCGACCTTAGCTCCACCACAGCCCCCGAAGTAGCATTCTATATGTATATATATCCGGGCGAAGTATCCAACGATGCCCTTGTGGTAGAAGCATCGACCGACAACGGGGAATTCCAAATCGTAAGCGCCCCCATCTCGGCCTCAATGCCCGAGACGAGCGGCTGGCGGCAACACATAGTGCCGCTTGAAGGCTTTGCTGGTGAAAAGAACGTGCGCATCGCCTTCCGCGGAATATCCGATGCCACCTACGACATCGCCATCGACAACGTGGTTGTCGGCGAACACGGTTGCGCAGGCATCAGCCAAGCCACCGTTACCAATGCCCGCGTGTATGCAGCCGCCGGTACCATAACGGTAGAATCCGATGCCGTGAGCGACATACGCATCTACTCGATAAGCGGCACCCCGATATATTCGGCCAACGCACAATCGGCACGTGTGCAAGCCGCTCCCGGCGCATACATCGTCACCGTCGATGGCAAGGCTACTAAAGTCTTGGTCAATTGACAATTAGCAATCGATAATTGACAATTATAAAGCTCGGCCAGTGGGTGAAACCCCGTGGCCGGGCTTTACTTTTTATTACCCATGACGCAGGAGTGGCGCAATGCAAAATTTTACAGCACTGTTTCCCACTTGTTACACGGCTGTTATATTTGAGCGGAATGTTTGCCGTAACTTTGCACTGCGATATTTAGGTAATCAACAGATAGATAAATGAATAGGACAACCATCTTGTTAGTTGCTTTATTATGCAGCCTGCATTGCGCCACCCATGCGCAGCGCATCAAGGGAAGCGACACAGTGCTACCACTCACCCAGACCCTGTCGGAAATCTACATGAACCAGCACCCCGAGGCCACTATCACCGTCACAGGCGGCGGCAGCGGCGTGGGCATTTCGGCCCTGCTCGACGGCACCACCGACATTGCAATGGCATCGCGGCGTATCAAGTTCAGCGAGAAAATGAAACTAAAGCAGTCGCACCACGAGCCGTGCGAAGTGGTGGTGGCCTACGACGCGCTGGCCGTGATAGTCAACCCGCAAAACCCTGTGCAGAAACTCACGCGCGAGCAGCTCGAAGCCATATTCCGCGGCAAAATCACCAATTGGAAGGAAGTGGGCGGCGAAGATGCCAAGATAATAGTGTATTCGCGCGAAACATCGTCGGGTACCTACGAGTTCTTCAAGGAAAGCGTGCTGCAAAACAAGAACTACATGAGCGGCGTACTTTCGATGCCCGCCACCGGAGCCATAATACAGTCGGTGAGCCAAACGCGCGGAGCGATAGGCTACGTGGGCCTGGCCTACCTCAACCCCATGATAAAGGCTCTGGCAGTGTCGTATGACGGCGGAAAGAATTATGTATATCCATCGGTAGAAAGTGCAGTGGCCAAGGAATACCCCGTGGTGCGTCCGCTATATTACTACTACGACAAGGCCAACGAGGCTGCCGTGATGCCGTTTATCCAATACATCGAGTCGGCGCAGGGGCAAGCCGAAACGCTTAAATTAGGTTTCATTCCACGATAACCCATTCACTACATAACAAATTATGAAAAAATGGATTGACATAATAGCCAAGCGGGTCTTCACCGTCAGTGGCTTTGTTACCAGCATCGTGATAGTGCTGATTATCGCATTCCTCTTTGCCGAGGCTATCGGGCTCTTCAGCCAGCCGATAGTGGAAGAAGGATATGTACTCGCGCTCAACAAGCAAAACCAAGTGAAAGACTTGAGCGCACTTGAAATCAAGGAGATATTCGACGAGGAAATCACAAATTGGAACCAGGTGGGCGGCAGCGACACGCAGATTAGCGTGTTCCGCCTCGAAGACTTGGACAAAATCTACACCGAGGCCGAGCTTGGCGACGAATACCAGTTTGCGGGCGACAAGATAGTAGAGCAAGTGTCGTCCGACCCCGGCATGATAGCCTTCGTGCCCGAAAGCCTTGTGGAAGGGCGCACCGAGCTCAATTACATCGACGACAACACCATCCCCGTGGGCGACGTGCTGCTGGGCGCCGAATGGTTCCCCACGGCCACGCCATCGCCCATCTTCGGCATTCTGCCGCTCATAAGCGGCACCATCTGGGTGAGCTTTTTCGCCATCCTTTTCGCCTTGCCGTTCGGGCTGGCGGTCTCCATCTTCCTTGCCGAGGTGGCCAATCCTCGCGTGAGCAAGATACTAAAGCCCATCATCGAGCTGCTCAACGGCATACCGTCGGTGGTTTACGGTTTCTTTGGACTGGCCGTGATAGTTCCACTGCTGCAGCGCACATTCAACCTGCCCGTGGGCGAATCGGGCCTCGCAGGCAGTATAGTGCTTGCCATAATGGCACTGCCTACCATCATCACCGTGGCCGAAGATGCAATGCGCAACTGCCCGCGCACCATGCGCGAGGCCAGCTTGGCACTGGGCGCGTCGAAGTGGCAAACGATATACAAGGTGGTAGTACCCTACTCCATCTCGGGCATCACATCGGGCGTAGTGCTTGGAATAGGCCGCGCCATCGGCGAGACGATGGCCGTGCTGATGGTCACCGGCAACGCCGCCGTAATACCCACGAGCATACTCGAACCGCTCCGCACCATCCCGGCCACCATAGCCGCCGAACTTGGCGAAGCTCCTGCCGGTGGGGCGCACTACCAGTCGCTGTTCCTGCTCGGCGTGATACTGTTCTTCATCACATTGTTCATCAACTCGTGCGTCGAAGTGGTTTCGGCCCGCAACCGTCTTAAACGATAACTACGCAAATCATGGCAATAGAAACTAACCAAGCATACAACCGCCGCAAGCGCGGCTTGCAGGCAGTGGCCTTCGGCACTTTCCGCCTGCTCAGCTACAGCATCGCCGTAATCCTGTTCATTATCCTCGGGTTCATCATCATCAAGGGGATAGGCGTAATCAATTGGGACTTTATCACCCAGCCTCCCACCGACGGCATGACCAAGGGGGGCATCTGGCCCGCCATCGTGGGTACATTCTGGCTCATGGTGGGCAGCGCGGTGTTTGCGTTCCCCGTGGGCGTGATGAGCGGCATATACATGAACGAGTATGCCCCGCAGGGCAAGGTAGTGGCCTTCATACGCACCATGACCAACAACCTTGCCGGTATCCCGTCGATAGTGTTCGGCCTTTTCGGTATGGCGTTCTTCGTGAATTACCTGGGATTCGGCGACAGCATCCTTGCCGGCTCGCTCACTCTGGGGCTGCTTGCGCTGCCCATAGTGATACGCACCACCGAGGAGGCATTCAAGGACATCCCCAACAGTTACCGCGAAGGTAGCCTTGCGCTGGGGGCAACCAAGGCGCAGACTATATGGCACGTGCTGCTACCCATGGCAATGCCGCGCGTCATCACCGGCCTGATACTCTCGCTGGGGCGCGTGTCGGGCGAGACGGCTCCTATCCTGTTCACCTGCGCGGCCTACTTCCTGCCTCGCCTCCCCGAAAGCATATTCGACCAGTGCATGGCTCTGCCCTACCACCTGTATGTGGTGGCCACCAGCGGCACCGACATCGAGGCACAGCTGCCCATAGCATACGGCACGGCATTCGTACTCATCATGATAGTGCTGATAATGAACCTGCTGGCCAACGGCATACGCAAGCATTTTGAAAACAAATTGAAATCGAAATAAAACAACTGACACACATATATGGACAAAATCGAAGCTAAAAACGTTGACTTTTACTACGGCGACTTCCACGCCCTGAAAGGCATCAACATCACCATCCCCAACAACCAAGTGGTGGCTTTCATTGGCCCGTCGGGGTGCGGAAAATCAACATTCCTGCGGCTGTTCAACCGCATGAACGACCTTATCCCAGGTACACGCCTCACCGGCGAGATACTTATCGACGGGCAAAACATATATGACAAGTCGATTGACATCGACACGCTGCGCCGCAACGTGGGCATGGTGTTCCAACGCCCCAACCCGTTCCCCAAGAGCATCTTCGAGAATGTGGCATACGGCCTGTGCGTGAACGGCATAAAGGACAAGGAGTTCATTGCCCACCGTGTGGAAACTGCACTGAAGGGGGCTGCCCTGTGGAACGAGGTGAAGGACAAGCTCAAGGAGTCGGCCTACGCGCTGTCGGGCGGCCAACAGCAACGCCTGTGCATAGCACGCGCAATGGCTGTGGAGCCATCTGTGCTGCTAATGGACGAACCGGCATCGGCACTCGACCCCATCTCGACCGCAAAAATCGAGGAACTTATATGCGAGCTTAGCGAGCAGACCACGGTGATAATCGTGACCCACAGCATGCAGCAGGCCGCCCGCGTGAGCAACAAGACGGCTTTCTTCTACCTGGGCGAGATGGTGGAATACGACGACACCAAGAAGATATTCACCCACCCGGCAAAAGAAGCCACACAGAACTACATCACAGGCCGTTTCGGTTAATCATTATGTATGTTTATTAACAACGATTTGCACAATAAATGTTAATATACTAACTTTGCCGAGCTAATAACGGCAAACTGTATTACACATTATTATTATCAACAAAATGAACCAAAAATCATTTAAATTATCATTCTTTAGCGTATTGCTGCTGCTTTGCGCAACGGCTTTTGTAAGTTGTTCCGACGATGAAGAACTGCCCGTGCCTCCAGGCTCCGGCACACCAACCGACACGTTGGAAACCAACATTGCAAGCATTCGTAGCTTAATCACTAAGGCCAACCCTGGGAGTGAACCAGCCGAATTGCCTGCCGAACTGCGCGAAATGGACCTGCAAGGTGTGGTTGTTTCAGACAAGGACGGCGGCAACAGCTACCCGTTCATTCTTGCCCTTGTTGATACTACTCGAAACGGAGGGGCTGGAATCTTCGTATCGATAAACGAGGAATACAATACTTTCGAGCGTGGCGACGTGGTGAAAGTGTCGCTTAGCGACGCTACGGCACAGCTCTATAACAGCCAACTGCAAATATCCACCGCCAACAAGCCTGAACTCGTGGAACAGGTGGCAGCAATCTCGCCTATCGCAATCACGCCCGAGCAGATGCCGCAATACGAGGCTCAATATGTCATAATCAATGAAACACAGCCTGCTGCCGAGGAAACCGGCACATGGAACGACGACAGCAACAAGGGCAACGTGACCATGGAAGTGCGCCAAGGCACTCAATACAAGGTGCGCACCATGGCCGACGCATCATTCGCCCAAGACACCATCCCGACCGACAAAAGCGGCTCGATGGCCGGTATCGTCGGCGTTTACAACGGCACCTACCAACTCAACCCTTGCAATGCCGACGACATCAACCTCACCGAGGCTCGTTTCACCATATCGGCCGAAAAAGCCACTTTGAAGGAAGTGCTTGAAGGCGAAGCTGGCACATACTACGAGGTGGAGGACCTCACCGTGGTGGGAACCAACATGCAGGGTGCAGTGCTTGAGCAAAATGGCGATTACATATATGCCTTCATGGGCACAGAACACGGCCTTGCCACGGGCGACGTGGTTAACGTGTCGGGGCGCACCGAGTCGCGCAATCAATTGCTGCAATTCGGTTCAAGCAGCACCGTGGAAAAAACAGGCGAGACACGCCAAGTGACGATGCCCACACCCACTGTAATGACCGGCGCCGACCTTGAAAGCTATGCACAAGCCCCGGCCATCAAGTATGCCACATACGAAGGCACCATATTGCTGTCGGGCAACTACACCAACGTAGAAATCGATGACTGCGACTATCAGGGCAGCCTCGACTATATGACAGAGGAATACCGCCAGCAATACAAGGGTCACAAAGTTACACTCACCGGCTGGCTGTTTGGCTCTTACAAGACTTTTATCTACACATTGCCCGTGGAAACCGTTGACCAAGGCATTGCCGAGGAAGATGTACCCGACGGTGCTATATATTACAGCTCGTTTGACAAGGAACTTTCATCCGAAACGTTCGGCGACGGCGGCCAATGGCCTTACCTCGACCAATTCGACGGCTGGATTAACCACAAAGGTAGCGGCGTAGCCCGTGTCACATACGACTACCAAAGTATGTCGGTACGCAGCAACCAGTCGTCGAAGGGGAGCCTGTCGCTCTACGACGGCTCGGGCCAAAACAACATATTCTTCAGCACGGCACCAAACTATTTCACCATCGAGCATATCGAAATAGGCAACGCCACCAACTTGAAATTGTCATTTGGCGCACAACGCTACAGCCAGGGAGCTACCAACACATTCATCGAGTCGGACTTTGAAGTGCGCGTGTCGGCCGACGGCCAAGTGTGGTCGCAGGCACTCGACTATGAGTTCAATACCGCCGACGAGCCTGGCCAATGGAGGCTCGCAACAGCCAATTTCACCCTGCCTGCTGCGACCAACGAGCTTTATGTTAAGTTCGAGGCCAAATACTCAAGTGCCAACCGCATCGACGACGTGCTGCTCACCGAAGGCCCCGGCGGCGAACTTGTGGAATATGGCAAGGAGGAGGTTACTCCGCTTTCGACCATTGCAGAGGTGATAGCCTCGCCCATCGACCAGGTTTACCGTGTCGAAGGGCAAGTAGTAGGCACACACACCAAGGGTTTCTTGGTGAAAGACGACACCGGCATAATCCTGGTGTACAAGAAAAAGCACGGGCAAGTAACGGGCTCGATGGTTACCGTGGAAGGCGCGACTACCGAGTATGGCGGCCTGCCTCAATTCGGCGAGACCAGTGAAGTAACGGTACTTTCGACCGGAACCTACACCCAGCCGCAACCCGAAGTGTTCACCGCCGCCGACTTCACGGCCTACCTTTCCAACCCCACCATCAGGTACATCCAATACGAGGGATACTTCACATCAGAGCGTAACCAGTATTACCAGTGGTACTACAACGTGGCTGTGGAAGGAACCGAGGCCGTAGGCTCGCTCTCATACCCCGACCTCGACGCACTCAACCTGCTCGACAAGGTTGACCACAACGTGAGGGTAACCGGCTACGCCATAGGTGTGTCGGGCGGCATATACGTCAACACCATGGTGACTTCGATAGAGGTTATCGATTAAAAACTGAATACAAAAAACACCTTTCTTCAAACACATTTAGCATTATGGTAAAATTTGTAGAAAACGAACTCCAGGCCATAAAAGACGAGGTAAACGATATGTGGAAACTCGTTTACCAGCAGCTTAGCGACGCTTGCAAGGCTGTACTCAACGTGGACTACGACCTTGTGGACCGCGTGGTGGCTCGTGAACGCCGCGTCAACGCATTCGAGCTCAAAATCGACAGCGACATCGAGGACTTCATCGCCCTCTACAACCCCGTGGCCGTTGACTTGCGCTTTTCACTGGCAATGCTCAAGATTAACAACAACCTTGAACGCATAGGCGACTACGCCGACAGCATAGCCCGCTTGGTGGTACGCACCGAGCTGAAGGATGAACAAAAACAGCTGTTCCAAGAACTGAAACTGCAAGAAACATTCGATGCTGTGCTGAAGATGCTGCGCACCACCTACGATGCCCTGCAACGCCAAGACATAAGCATGGCTAAATCGGTGTTTGAAGACGATGACGCGCTCGACGTGCTTAACCGCGAGGCAATCGACGTGCTTGCACGCTATGCACAGCAGCACCCCGAAAGCATAAAGCTGTGCCTTGAAATGGCCGGGGTGTTCCGAAAACTGGAACGCGCAGGCGACCACATCAACAACCTCTCGGAAGAAACCGTGTTCTACATCGATGCCGAAGTGCTCAAGCACCGCAAGAACAAAATCGACACCAGCGAGCAACGCGAAGCCGAAGAGCACGACCACAAGTAAAGATAGTGAGCCTTGCGGCCCTGCGCCGCAAGTCACTATCTATTCATAATTCAATGCAACGAGCCGGGGGAATGGCATAATATACGCCACTCCCCCGGCTTAATTTTCTCCGCCTTTAAATGGGAAATAAATCGGGAGAGACATTCGACTTCACTGGTTCTCAATAGTTTTTGGGGTAGGTACAAAAAAAAAATTAATTGTCATCACGACAACTAATCTTCAACTTAAAATCTAATACCATGAAAAAACCGATACAAAAGTATGCTATATATCCATGCTGTGCAACATATAAGGCACTTTTTTTCTTTAATTTTGCATTTTTTAAAACAAAAGCCCCGTTTTGGGGCTTTTGTTTTAATTTGACAACAGTTGTTTACATTTGTGCATTGGCGATTATTGTCAACAGGGTTTCAAGAATATTGTCGCCTTGCGGTTCCTCGACCACAAGTTTTACGCTTGCCGAAGTGTTGTCGATGGTGCGGCCTTCGAGGTATGCGCTAAACTTCAAGTTTGGCGCAAAAGACGCAAGCATGGAATTTGCCCGCGAACCGTTGCGCAAATTGGCATACGCTCCACCGGCAGTTGACTCGAATATGCCACGAGCAAGGTCATCGTCATACATACTTTCGGCAACCTTTTGCGGAGACGTGCGGAAGTAGAAGAACCCGTCGGCCGAGCCAAAAGCCACAGCGACATCGCTCGAAATGCTCACCACATATTCATTGCCCATACGGGTGCATTTAATAAATCCCATTTGATTAATCGACGATTGCAACTTTTGGCACAATTCGTCGGCCTTGCCAGTCTTAATTGCCCCGTATATTTGCGGTATCGACGAGCGGTTTAACATTTGGTCAACATAATTGTAGCCAATGGTCACCGGGCCGTCGATACTTGCTATGTAGCCCTTTATTTCATCGGCAGTAACAAACGGATTGGCCTTCATGTTCGCAAACATGACATTGAATGCCTCTACCTTCAGCAACTCTTCACCTTTTACCGAGCCTGAGAATACAAGCTGCATATCGGCTGGTATGAACTTCAACCCCTCGGCCGACGGCTTGCCCATGATGGATTCCATCTGCTTTGTAGCCTCATTCTCATCGACAAACGATGCGTATTGCATTTCCACGTCACCTTTGTTGAAATTAAGCGTACCACCTATGCCACGGAACGATTTAAGGTAATCGGCAAACATATTGCCATAAATCTGGGTTATGGTCTGACGACTGCCTGACATTTCAAACAGTTTTTGGTAGTCGGCATAGAATGCTGCATCCACCTTGCGGCCAAGCATCTCCATTGCATCGGCATTGCTTTCGATGGAATTTTCATAACCGTTGGTGACGAGGTTCTTGACGAGTGCTTCGGCAGCACCCGACTCGGCTGGCTGGCGAGGTGTGGCGCACACAAAGTATGCGTCGGTAATCATAAGCCATGTGCCGTTGGTCTCCATCTTGTCAATTGCACCGTCGGTTTCCATTCCGGCTCCGGCCTGTTTTTCCACGTAAGCCTTGAAAGCCGTGCGGTCGGCCACGGGCACTATGCCCACAGCCTCAAAGTCGCTTGAGCCGAAAACATATATCTTCCGCGAGAAGTCAACCCCGGCCTTGGCAAAATCGGCCAGTTCCTGCTTGTCGTTTCCCGACATACCTTTTTCCACGAGCGATTTGTAGGAATCGGGAAATACCACTTCCCCTCCCTCGATTTTTACGCCAGCCTTGCCGATGATGCTTTCGCCGTCGATGGCTGCCACATAGGTGGCATCGGCCGGAATCATGGAAGTGGCATCCTTGCCCTCTTCCTTACACGAAACAAACACCATTGCCACTGCAAGCAGCAGCATTAATCCTAACTTTTTCATAACATTTACGTTTAGGTGTTTAAAAAATATTCTGATATTGCAGTAGAGACGCGATTAATCGCGTCTCTACTTGATTTTATATTATTCGGTCTTTTTGCAACGGCCACGACGCTTGCGAGCCATCTTCAGCACCTGCGCCGAACGGGCGGGCAGGTAGAGCTTGAGCCAGCCAAGTCCGTGGGGAGCATAAAGCGGGTCGTCTTGCGTGAAGTGGTGGACGCTTTCATCGATGTTGCCATAACCTCCATACCGCTTGTCATCGCTGTCAAACACGCCGTCGTATTCTCCCACAGGGGCAAGAATGCCATAATCGGTGAACGACTTTGTGGGGCTAAAGTTATAGATAAACACGTAATCCCCGCGCTTGTAGGCCAGTACCTGGTCGTCGTCCTTGTCCCATAATTTCTCGATGGGCAGTGCTTGGAAGTTCTTGATGCCTGCCACCAGGTGTATCATGTCGTTGTCGAAGTTGTTCAGGAACTGGTACTTCAAGTCCTTGCGGTCAACCAAGTCCCACTGGCGGCGGGCATACTTGTAACTCCAGCCGTTCCCTTCGCGCGGGAAGTCAATCCATTCGGGATGGCCAAACTCGTTGCCCATGAAGTTAAGGTAGCCGCCATTGATGGTAGTGCACGTCACAAGTCGTATCATCTTGTGCAGTGCCATGCCGCGGTCCACGGTCATATTGTTATCGCCCACGGTCATGTGCCAGTACATCTCGCTGTCGATTAGGCGGAATATTATGGTCTTGTCGCCCACCAGTGCCTGGTCATGGCTTTCGGCATAACTCACAGTCTTCTCGTTATAACGGCGGTTGGTGAGTTCCCAGAATATCGAGGTCGGATGCCAGTCTTCGTCTTTTTTCTCCTTGATGGTCTTTATCCAGTAGTCGGGTATGCCCATTGCCATGCGGTAGTCGAATCCCATGCCGCCGTCCTTGAATTTCAGTGCCAGCCCTGGCATTCCGCTCATCTCCTCGGCTATGGTTATGGCATTGGGGTTCACCTGGTGAATGAGCAGGTTGGCAAGCGTCAAGTAAGTGATAGCGTTGGTGTCCTCGGCACCGTTGTAGTAGTCGTCATACGAACTGAACCCTTGCCCTAAGCCGTGGTTGTAATAAAGCATCGACGTAACGCCGTCGAAACGGAAACCGTCGAAGTGGTATTCTTCGAGCCAGAACTTGCAGTTCGAGAGCAGGAAGTGCAGCACCTCGTTCTTGCCATAATCAAAGCACAGCGAATCCCATGCCGGATGCTCGCGGCGACCGTCGCCATAGAAGTAAAGGTCGTAGCTACCGTCGAAACGGCCAAGGCCCTCCACTTCGTTCTTCACGGCGTGCGAGTGCACGATGTCCATTATCACGGCAATGCCCATCTTGTGCGCCTCGTCGATGAGCTTTTTCAGCTCGTCGGGAGTGCCGAAACGGCTCGATGCAGCATAGAAACTCGACACATGGTAGCCAAACGAGCCGTAATACGGGTGTTCCTGTATGGCCATTATCTGTATTGCGTTATAGCCATCGGCGGCCACACGCGGAAGTATGTTCTTGCGGAACTCCTCGTATGTACCCACGCGCTCGGCATCCTGCGCCATGCCTATGTGGCACTCGTAGATGAGCAGCGGCGACACATTGGGCTTGAACTCCTTAACCTTGAAACGGTAAGGACGAGCCGGAGCCCACACCTGTGCCGAGAATATGAGCGTCTGCTCGTCTTGCACCACGCGGCGAGCGTATGCCGGAATGCGCTCGCCTTCGCCGCCATCCCATTTCATCTTCAGCTTGTACAGGTCACCATGTTTCAGTTTGTCGGCGGCGAGCGTTATCTCCCACACACCGTTGTCTATGCGCATGAGCGCATAGTCTTCGCGCTCGGTCCAGTCGTTGAACGAGCCTATCATATATATAGCCGTGGCATGCGGAGCCCATTCACGGAATACCCATCCGCCACGGGTCTTGTGCAGTCCGAAATAATTATGGGCGTTGGCAAAGTCGTCGAGCGACATTTTGCCGCCCCCGGTCAATTCCTTTTCCTTACGAATCACGTCTTCGTGCCTGCCGTTGATGGCATCGGCGTATGGCTCAAGCCACGGGTCATTCTTGATTATCGGAAGAACCTTCTTTTTCATGCTGTTATTATTTTAGAGGTTACAGTATTAGCTGCTACAAAGATAGTATAAGGCAAGCGCAAGACAAAACAAATGCGTTTGTTTTTTCCCATTAGCTTTGCCCAAGTTTTATCATTCAATAAAAATAGGAATAATTTTCCAAAGTTTCCGACATTGCGCATTAAAAAAACTTGTGAAAACAGGCCGCAAGCACTTTGGAACATACCGCATGGCCGATAGGCTTAAAATAAACAACATCGCTAATTGGCTATATTTTCAGAAAAATAGAACAATATTCTCAAAAAATGTTAAGACTAATTAAACTTTTAGGATTTCTATTTATAGTTTATTTAATTTGCAATCGTAAAATTTCAAACCAGTGAATCAATATGAAAACGACAAGACATTTATTCTTAACATTGGTTGCTTGCATGGCCGTGCTGATGGCGGCTTGCAGCGACGATGATGGCCAAAAGCCCTCAAGCGGAACAATTCCCGACAATGTGGTGGCTGCTTTCAACAGCCAATACCCCGATGCCTCGAATGTGAGCTGGAAGATTAAAGGCGAATATGCCGTTGCCAGTTTTACTATCGATGAAACACGAAGCTCCGAGGCCGGCCGAAACCGCGCGTGGTATCACCTTAGCGACGGACGGTGGGCGATGAGCGACTTCGACATACCATACGCAATGCTGCCCGAGGCTGTGAAGACGGCCTTCGAGGGGTCGGAATATGCGCAGTCGCCATGGCGCATCGACGATGACGACGTAGAGGTGATAACCCGCCACGGATATGACGAGACGCTATATGTTATCGACGTGGAGAAAAACGAAAATGGCACAGAGACCGAAGTGGAGTTGTATTACACCGCCGATGGAATATTGGTCAACACCATCGTAGATGCCGAGCGTGACAACGACCACAGCGATATGCTGCCTGGCAACTCTCCGACAACTATAACCGAATGGATAAACCAGCATTTCCCCGGTGCACGCATCATAGACGTGGATGAAGAGGACGGAGGCATTGAAGTTGACCTGATATACGACGGGCTGAAGCACGAGGTAGTGTTCACCATTGCTGCACAATGGATATATACCAAAGTGGAATATGGCCGCCGCAACATGGGGCTGATAGAACAAGTGGTGATTGATGCCTTGAGGACATCGGAACACTACACATCGGATGCCAATATCGACGACATCGACCGGTACGAGACAGCAGCAGGCGACACATTCTATTGTTTTGAACTCGAAACGCGTTTCGACGATGACATTGAGGTGTACATCTCCGTCAGCGGCGAGGTACTGTCGGGAAGACCATCATTTGGCAACACGGGCGGTGCTGCCGTTAACAGCGACATCGAGGCTTTCATCGCCGACCGTTACCCCGGAGCCATTATTGTTGAAAAAGACAACGACGATGGCTACATAGAGGTGGAAATCAGGCACGACGGCATCGAGAAAGAAGTGATATTCAACGGTCGCCATGAGTGGATTTGCACAAAGTGGGAAATCTCGCGTGGCCGCCTGCCCGAGGAGATTGTGAACGTGATAGTCAATGCCGGGTACTCGATGCATCAAATCGACGATGACGACATCGACGTGATTGAAACCGCCAATGCGCTCACTTACGAGGTGGAAGTGGAAGACCGCGGCGACGACATCAAATTAATAATAGTGAATGGCGTCATCGAGCGAGTTGTGAGAGATTAACCATCGTTATTTACAATGTATTATACAGGGCGGTTCCCCCATGCCAGGGTGAACCGCCCTGTTGCTCTTTGCCCGAAACTGTCGCCGCATGCAAAAAAACGTAATTCGGGTACAAATGCAACCGACATGAATGGCTATTTTTGCACAAACATTGTAACAACATTTTTTGTTTATGGAATACCGCGAATTGCCTCATGGCGATGAACAGATAAGCATTATTGGCATAGGGTCGAGCGCACTTGGCTCGGCCGAGGAAAACGAAATAGAACGCACAGTAGCCGCGGCTGTGGAAGCTGGGGTGAACTACTTCGACATGGCCACGGCCACAGCTCGCCCGTTTGCCCCCTACGGCAGGGTGCTTAGCGGCTGCCGCAGCCAAGTGATGCTGCAAGTGCACTTCGGGGCTAATTACGAGACAGGAGAATATGGCTGGACCACCGACCTCGACACGGTGAAGCGGTCTATCGACTGGCAATTGCACCAGTTGCAGACCGACTACATCGACTTCGGGTTTATCCATTGCATCGACAGCGACGAGGACTGGACGAAATACCTCGATGGCGGCATCCTCGACTACCTGCGGCAGATGAAGGCTACAGGCGTGGTGCGCCACATAGGGCTGTCGTCGCACACGCCGTCGGTGGCAGGCCGCATTCTCGACACGGGGCTTGTGGATATGCTCATGTTCAGCATCAATCCCGGCTATGATTACAGCCAAGGAGAGTTCGCATTCGGCAGCGCAGCCGAACGCATGGCACTATACCGCCGCTGCGAGGCCGAGGGCATTGGCATATCGGTGATGAAACCGTTCAGCGCAGGCCAGCTGCTCGATGCCAAAGTGTCACCCTTCGACCAGACACTCACGCGCTACCAGTGCCTGCAATACGCCTTAGACAAGCCGGGAGTGCTGACCGTGCTGCCGGGAGTGCGTGGAATTGACGACCTTAACGACATCCTCGGTTTCTGCAATGCCACAGCCGAAGAACGCGACTACTCGGTGATAGGCACGTTCGCACCGCGCGAAGTTGAAGGCATGTGCGTGTATTGCAATCATTGCCAGCCTTGCCCACGGCACATCGATGTGGGGCTTGTGAACAAATATTACGACCTGGCTCGCGTGGGCGACACGCTTGCCGCCGACCATTACGCCAAGCTCGCAGTAAAGGCATCGGCCTGCGTCGCTTGCGGTCACTGCAACCACCGCTGCCCTTTCCACGTCGATCAAGTGGCTCGCATGGCCGAAATCACCGCCTACTTCGGCCAATGACAATATTTTTTGAAACATTTTCCCATTGCGCAAAAAGGCTGCAATGCGCCTTTCTACCTTTGCAGTGTCAAAACAACGGAAACATGGGTGAGTGGACGAAACCGGCACACTGCTAACGTGCTGAGCCGCTACACAGGCTCCGAAGGTTCGAATCCTTCTGTTTCCGCAACTGCATGGCGAGGTAGCTCAATTGGATAGAGCAATTGCCTACGAAGCAATGGGTTGTGGGTTCGAGTCCCACCCTCGTCACCACAAAGCAGGAACTGTGGCAGACGTGGTGTATGCACGGGACTGAAAATCCCGGGAACGTGGTCCGACTCCACGCGGTTCCACCACACAAGGCACAATGATACGGGGGGGAGAATCGCATTTTTACCCCCCTCCATAATGGCATATCGGCAAAATGCTTTTTTGCAACTGCCACCTCGGCGGTCACAGCAAGCACAACAGTTTGCCCTTCAGTTTCGACAGCACCGACTTCAGTTCGGCTAATGCATCCCCGTCGGGCACTTCGTTGATTAATGACACGGCTTTTTCCACCAGTTCGCAGTCATCAGCTGTCAACGGGTTGCCATTAATTGAATAATCTGCATCGGCATACCTGTAATACTTGCCATCGTAAACCTCGATGGGCGCATTGTAGCCCAGTTTGTCCGACCTCATCATTTGCAAGTCACCTTGCACCGTCCTTTTCGACACCCCTTTGGCTATCCCTTCCATTTCGTAAAGTGCATCGGAGCAGGTATCCACCAAGTCTTCTATAGTCCAAGTCCTGTACCTGTTCCTCAGGCACTTGTCTATTGTCTTATATCTTATTAATGCATTTTTATTTGTTGGCATGGCTTTACTTATTTTAATGATTGTTTTTTGTGATTAGTGCCATGCCGTATGCAAGGATAAAGGAACTGCGCCACTGGCAGGCACGAAAAAAGTCGGGAACTGTTGCGAACTTTCCCGACTTTTCCTTCCTTTATCTTTGTCTTGTGTGGCGAATAACGTCAGTCGCCTGACTCGCCACTCAAAAGAAGGCCTGTTTCATATCGTCGGAACAGCCGCACAAACACACGTCGCCGCAAGCTGCTAAATCGGATGCCATAGCAACTTGCGCCGCAACTGCGTTGCAGACTGCTCCACAAGCCAATATTTACAAGACTTTCAATTTCCATAACCTTCAAAATATCGTGTGCAAAGTTACACATTAGCTGCGCAATCTTTCTGCACACCCCACAAAAAAATCCACATCAGCTACCACTTCTTGCAGCAGAGTTCATTTGCATAATATATTCTTCAAGCGGTGGCAGGCCGACTTCCTTACGCCATTGGTCAACTTTTCCAAAGTCGAGCAATGTTTCCAGCCTTACCGTAAATTTCCCATTGGCATCGGTTTCGCCTTGTGTGCCATACTTTTGTTTATTGCCGCTCCAAATGTTGCAGCGGTCTTCCATCATGGCCACGAAGTCGGGGCGCAATTCGCCAAGTTCCACAGCTTTGCGGAATATTGGCAAATAGCGTTTTATCGTGGCAAGATCAGAATGCTGCACCACAAGCCATATCGCTTGATTAGCATCGCCCACAACCTTGCGTGAAGGCCAGCCGTATTTTTTCACTATCGCATTTATACGGTATAGGTTGGATTTGTCGATGCTGCGCATACGAGTGGCAAGTGAATCGATAGTAACAGAATCTTTTTGTTGAATATTTAGTGCTGCCAAATATTCGTAACGTATGGCCTGGTCACTTTTTGCGATTTGTTCCAATTGTGCTTTCAATTCCAAATCATAGTCTTTCTCTACCACCGACTTTCGCTCCCATAAAATCTTCACGAGACAAGACCACCGAGGGTCGCCATGCAATGCAAACAAGTCCTTGTCGGTTGTCAAATTATCGGAATACCATGACGGGTCGCTGTCGGCTCGCCTATACAAGTAATTCAGTGCAGTATTCGTGCGTTTGGCAAGCGAGGCGGCACAGGCAGCGTTATATAAATGATGGCCTTGTATGTGGCGAGCGTGGCGGAAAGCACGGGAAAAATAATTCGACGCACCAGCATAGTCTTGCGCCATATAACAAGAATCGGCCTTGCCGATGAGCGATTGATAGACTGCACCGCTTTGCAAACTGTCAGGCAAAGCCATAGGAAAAAGACCCGACCGCGCCCCTATGAGAGAAAGGCGGCGATGCCCGTCAATCCAATTTGCCACAATTTCAAGGTTCTCAGGCTTGGTCACATCATGCAAGCCGCAAAAATTTTCGGGCAACCTTGTCTTAGTATAACCTTTTGTTTGCGTCTGTATTACGTATATAGTGCCTATTTCATCTTCACCATAAGAATATCGGTCAAGAACTAGTATTTGCTTATGTTTCTTGACAAGCAATGTATTGGAATACATTTCATCGTGTTGCCGTTTCCATTCTTCCTCGTCATCGTCACGTACCCAAGCGGTATAAGGGTTTCGGGAACCAATTGGTGAAGTCACCGACTTAGGTTTGAACGAAATGGAGGAATCCTTGGCAAGAATTGTGTGTACGATGCCAAATTCAGGAATATAGCACAGCACACTGTCTATTGCCACTGGGAATTCGCCAAGGATATGACTTAGGTATTTGTCTGCCCCATTGTATTTGTTAATTTGCATCTTGGATGAAATAATCGTTGGGGGGGACATGAGGTGATTGGCCGACAGCCCTAATCTGTACGCCGAATCACGGCTCATCACAGTTCCATGGTATAAATCCACGTCCCATTCATGGCAGGCAAACTCAAATTCTTTGGCCGTAGAACAACTACCAAGCAAAATCACCACAAGCAATACCAAAAAATTTGTTCCAAACTTAAACATAGCCATATAATCTAACATTATACATCACCAAGCATTCTACTTCTTTTTAAAACATGAAATGCAACACAGCAACCAAAATCGCAATATGATTACTCTCATAGACGGAATATCGTTCCGTCTATGAGGGTAAGTTCTTACAGTTTGCGGACATTCAGAAAAAAGTTACTTCACTTCCCAGGTGTCGCAGGAGTTGAGTATCATGTCGCGCAGGCCGGCGTAACCCTTGCGCTGCCGCACTTCGGCTACTTGCTGCTCAACCGCCTCGTTATAGACGGGGGCGGCAACGTCGCGTATCACGCCTATGGCGAGCGGCAACGTGTGGCCGTCCATCATGGCGAGCTGTTGGTGCAGGAAATTCGACTCGCAATGCGCGTCGTGCGTCAGCACATCGTCAATGTAATATCCATCCTCACCTATTGTCACGGCCTTCAGCCCGAAACCATCTTGCACAAGGCCCTTTTCATAGTTTGCGCCAAACAGCATCTTCTTCCCGTGCTCCAAGTGAATTGTGTGCTCGGGGCGGTTGGCACGCTCGCTCACATGGTTGTGTATGCCGTTGTTAAAAATCACGCAGTTTTGCAAAATTTCAATCACCGAGCAACCACGGTGACGCGCTGCGGCCACCATCACCTCTTGCGACACCGCCTGCTCCACGTCAAGGCTGCGGGCGAAGAACGTGCCACGTGCGCCAAATACAAGTTCGGCAGGTATGAATGGATCTTCGGTCGTGCCGTAAGGCGACGACTTGCTCACAAATCCTCGGTCACTTGTTGGTGAATACTGGCCCTTGGTCAAACCGTAAATCTTGTTGTTGAGCATCAACATATTCACATCTACATTGCGCCGCACCTCATGGATAAAGTGGTTTCCTCCAATGGCAAGGCCGTCGCCATCGCCGCACACCTGCCATACGGTCAATTCAGGATTGGCTACTTTTATGCCTGTGGCCACTGCAGCCCCGCGCCCGTGAATGGTATGGAAACCGTATGTGTTCATGTAGTAAATAAGCCGGGAACTGCACCCAATGCCCGATACTACAACAATTTTGTGCGGCGGAATGCCAAGTTCTGCCATTGCCTTATGCAGCTCGCTTAGTGCGGCATGGTCGCCGCAACCGGGACACCAGCGCACAGCTTGGTCGCTTTTGTAATCAGCTGCTGTATATTTTCTTGTATCTTCCATTTAAATCAGCCCTCCATGATTTTAGTTACACCATCTATGATTTCTTGCACGAGGAACGGTTGCCCTTCCACCTTGTTGATGCGGTGGATTTCAGTGGCCGGATAACGCGCTTGCAAGTAGTCGGCAAACTGGCCGTTGTTGAGTTCGGCCACGATGACCCTCTTGTAACGAGCCAGCACCTCGCCCGTATTGAGTGGCAACGGGTTGATGTAGCGGAAGTGAGCCAAGGCCACGCGGCGGCCTGCGGCATTGAGGCTGTTGGCAGCCGAGAGCAGGTGGCCGTAGGTACCGCCCCAACCCACGAGCAGCGTGTCGGCCTCGGTATCGCCCAACACTTCGAGCTTGGGTATGTCGTATGCAATGTTTTCAATCTTCCTGCGACGGGCTTCAACCATCTTGGCATGGTTGGCCGGGTCGGTCGATATGGCACTTGTCACTGCGCTCTTTTCGAGTCCGCCCACGCGGTGGGTGAACCCTTCGGTGCCGGGAACGGCCCAGTAGCGCACCTGCGTCTCCTCGTTGCGCATATACGGGTGCCAGTGGCCTTTCATGTCGTCGGTAACGAAAGGCGGACGTATCTCGGGATACTCGTCGCTGTCGGGTATGCGCCATGCCGACGAACCGTTGGCAATGAACCCGTCGGTGAGCAGTATCACCGGGGTCATGTGCGTAAGTGCTATACGTGCGGCCTCAAATGCCATGTCGAAACAGTCGGTGGGCGATGCCGCAGCCACCACTGCCAACGGCGACTCGCCGTTGCGCCCGTAAAGGGCTTGCTTCAGGTCGGTCTGTTCGGTCTTGGTGGGCAGGCCGGTGCATGGACCTCCGCGCTGCACATCTATCACCACGAGCGGCAGCTCGGTGATTACCGCCAAGCCCAAGCCCTCGCTCTTGAGCGACAGCCCCGGGCCCGACGTGCTGGTGGCGGCAAGGTCGCCTGCAAACGCCGCACCTATTGCCGAGCATATTCCGGCTATCTCGTCTTCCATCTGACAAGCCTTCACGCCAAGGTCTTTGCGCTTGGCCAGCTCGTGCAATATGTCGGTAGCCGGGGTTATGGGGTAGCTGCCAAGGAACAGCGGCCTCCCGCTCTTTTCCGATGCCATTATCAGCCCCCATGCCGTGGCCGTGTTGCCGTTCACGTCGGTATATCGACCCGGACGTATGCTTTCGCTCTCGATGCGGTAAGTCGATACCGAGGCGTGTATGTTGTGGCCGTAGTCGTAGCCTGCTCGCATCACACGGGCGTTGGCCTCATAGATAGCCGGTTTCTTGGCAAACTTGTTGTGCAACAGGTGCAACGCGCTTTCCAGCGGGCGATCGAACAGCCAGCACACTAACCCCAGCGCAAACATATTCTTGCACTTGGTTATAGAGCGGTTGTCCATGCCGCTGTCGGCGAGGGCATCCTTCACCATCGAGGTCATAGGCACCTCCACCACTTGCGCTTTCAGCTGCAACTCGGCAAACGGGTCGTCGGTGACGAACAGGGCCTTTTCCAAGTCGCGTTTTTTGAACGAGTCGATGTCCACTATCGCCACGCCACCCTCCTTGAGGAACTTGGCATGCTGTTTCAGTGCGGCGGGATTCATTGCCACAAGCACGTCGGCCTTGTCGCCGGGAGTGTAAACACCTTTCCCTATGTGGACTTGGAAACCCGAAACTCCGCTAAGCGACCCTTGTGGGGCACGCACCTCGGCAGGATAGTCGGGGAAAGTAGAAATCTGGTTCCCCACGCCGGCCGACACGTTCGAGAACAGGTTGCCGGCAAGTTGCATACCGTCGCCCGAATCGCCCGAAAAACGTACCACCACGTCGTCGAGGACTTTTATATTCGTATTATCCAGCATAATTAATTTTTTGTTTTTGCGTCATAATTATACAAAGCACCCGGCCTGTTATGGCCGAATGCTCTGCAAATATACACCTTTGCACAATCAAAAACAAAATAATTATGCGCAAATGCCCGAAAATGGCAACAATGTATCAAAATTTACTACCGTTTTGCCGCATAACAAAAACAAAATGCCAGCATTTCATTATATTTATACACTAAAAAGCCTTTATTGCTACACACTTGCTGCCCGTATGTTATACAACACACTTCCACACGGGGCTACACAAGGCATGACGACCCACAGCAATTATTTTGCAACAATTAAACTTTCGCCGCGGCAGTTTTTGCCGCCGCCCACTTCATTTTGTGCCAAAAGTTGATTACTTTTGCATTAATAAAGTATAATCCAAACAAATAATTTACTATGGCAACAACTCCCGAATTTAAGTATCAGCCCATGTTCCCACTGGGGGCGGACGATACCGAATATTACTTGCTTACGAAAGACTACGTGTCGGTGAGCGAATTTGAAGGCCACCCCATCTTGAAAATCGAAAAAGAGGGTCTCACGAAGATGGCACAACAGGCCTTCCGCGACGTGTCGTTCCTGCTGCGCCGCAGCCACAACCTGCAAGTGGCAAAGGTGCTCAGCGACCCAGAAGCAAGCGAAAACGACAAGTATGTGGCCCTTACTTTCTTGCGCAACGCCGAGGTCTCGGCCAAGGGGCAACTGCCTCTGTGCCAAGACACAGGCACAGCCATAATCCACGGCGAAAAGGGCCAGCAGGTGTGGACTGGATACTGCGACGAAGAGGCTCTGTCGCTCGGAGTTTACAATACCTACACGCAAGAGAACCTGCGCTATTCGCAAAACGCTCCGCTCAATATGTATGACGAGGTGAACACCCGTTGCAACCTTCCGGCTCAAATCGACCTTGAGGCTACCGAAGGCATGGAATACCACTTCCTGTGCGTAACCAAGGGTGGCGGTTCGGCCAACAAGACTTACCTTTTCCAGGAGACCAAGGCTTTGCTCAACCCCGACACGCTGGTGCCATTCCTTGTGGAGAAAATGAAGACACTCGGCACCGCAGCTTGTCCGCCTTATCACATTGCGTTCGTAATAGGCGGAACATCGGCCGAGAAGAACCTACTCACAGTGAAACTGGCCTCGACGCACTACTACGACTCGCTGCCCACCACCGGCAACGAATATGGCCGCGCATTCCGCGACGTGGAACTTGAAACCCGCCTGCTCGAAGAAGCCCACAAGATAGGGCTTGGCGCACAATTCGGCGGCAAATACTTTGCACACGATGTGCGCGTTGTCCGCTTGCCGCGCCATGGCGCATCTTGCCCCGTGGGAATGGGCGTGAGCTGCTCGGCCGACCGCAACATAAAGTGCAAAATCAACAAAGACGGTATATGGATTGAAAAGCTCGATGACAACCCAACCGAATTAATTCCCGAGGAATTGCGCAACGCAGGCGAAGGGAACGCAGTGCGCATCGACCTCAACCAACCCATGAGCGAGATTTTGAAAGAACTTGACAAATATCCCGTTTCAACCCGCCTGTCGCTCAATGGCACAATCATCGTGGGCCGCGACATCGCCCATGCCCGCCTCAAGGAACGCCTCGACCGTGGAGAAGACCTGCCGCAATACATCAAGGATCACCCCATCTACTACGCAGGCCCGGCCAAGACCCCGGCAGGAATGCCCTGCGGCTCGATGGGACCGACCACGGCAGGCCGCATGGACCCCTACGTTGACCTGTTCCAAAGCCACGGCGGCAGCATGGTGATGCTTGCCAAGGGCAACCGGAGCCAGGCTGTTACCGATGCTTGCAAGAAACATGGCGGTTTCTACCTCGGCAGCATCGGCGGCCCGGCAGCTATCCTTGCCCAAAACAACATCAAGAGCATCAAGTGCCTCGAATATCCCGAACTGGGCATGGAGGCCATCTGGCAAATCGAGGTTGAAGACTTCCCGGCATTTATCCTTGTTGACAACAAGGGCAACGACTTCTTCACCCAAATAAAGCAAAAAGGCTGCAACTGCTGCAAGTAAGTAGCTCCTAAAAAATTCAGCGGCACAAGAGGCGGTATTATCCCCTCCTGTGCCGTTTTTTCGTACATGCCTATTGCATTTTACAAACTTTATCGCTATATTTGCTTGTTGACGAACCGAACCCATGCCTCGTGCATCATACCATGTTATATTTGTTGTAATGCAAACCGACAACTTTAATAATGAATGCGTTATGAAAAAACTCCTCATCACTATCATAATAGCAGTGGCGGCAATATGTACTTGCCAAGCCCAATTGCGTTACCAATGCCAAAATGCTCCCGATGCCGAAGTCACCGTGGTATCGGGTGGGGTAATGATTGACATCGACAACGGAGCGGCCACGCTGATGCTGTTTCCGCAAGGTTTCTTGTCGAGCTATATGTATTATGCCGCCACTGGAGTAAGCGCATTGTTTACTTCCGACCTCACGTCGATGCTGCTATACGTCGGCGGGCAAACCTACCAGTACACGCTTACGGCTGCACCTGCCAATGCATCGCCAGGTTTCAATTATCCGCCAGTTCCCGCACCGGTTTACACCCCGCCTGCCGGCGGCTACGACTACTCCCCCAGCGAGGCCGACAAAGCCTATTACCGCAACGAAATAAGGGAGCTACGTTACAAAATCAAGGATGCCGAGCGCAGCCTGCGAATGTATGAGCGCAATATGCGCCGCGACCCGTCGATAAGCTCCTCGCAACTTGTGCAGTCGCAACGCCGCCTCATCGACACCTACTACGAACGCCTGCACTGGCTCGAATCACAACTTTACTGAATGGAACTTCAGGCATACAAACAACCAAATTTGCGCAATAATAAGATAGAATAAGGGAACGGCTAGCCGTTCCCTTATTCTATCTCTTTGTTTTCGACCTTCCTAAAAAGGCAGGCAAATACGTTTTTCAGACGGGGAACTGTATGCCCTGGAACAGCTTGGTGATGGTATCGTTGTCAACCAAACGCCGCGCTATGGCTATGGCAAAATCCACCGACCACCCGGCACCCTTGGCCGTGATGAGGTTACCGTCTTCACACACTGTGCAGCGGTTTAAGCTGTGGGTCTTTTCCATTTCATGTTCCACCGAGTTATGGCAGGTTATGTTCTTCCCCAAGGCTATATCGTATTCCTTCAATACCGTAGGGCCACCGCATATTGCAGCGAGCAAGCGGCCACTGTTATAGAAATGTTTGGCCAACTCGCCCACCGTGGCCGAACGACAAAGATTGTAATATCCGGGATAGCCGCCGGGCAATATCAGCGCATCACCCTCGCGCAAAGCCGAGCCATCTCCCATGAGCATATCGGCCTCCACCTTTATATTGTTTGACGAGCACACAGTGGTGCTGTCGCCTATAGCGACGGTGCAAACATCGAGATTGCAACGACGCAATATATCTACCGGGGCAAGAGCCTCGATGATTTCAAAGCCATCGGCAAGCAGCACATATACTTTCTTTTCCATAATCAAAGAATATTTCTAGTTGTCAGAATAACGGCACGAGGTACTTGGTAAGCAGGTAACCTCCACCTACAAGCCAAACATACAACAATCCTGCCAAATAGAACGGTTTTGCCCCGGCTTGCTTGAATTTTTGTATGTTGGTGTCGGTGCCAAGGGCTGTCATGGCCATGGTGAGCATGAATGTGTCGATGTATTCTATTGCCCCGTTAAGAGGAATATCCTTGACGCTTTCGGCTCCGCACAGGTATTGCAGCAACGAGTTCACACAAATTATGCCCAAGAAACCAAACGCAAACCACGGTATAGTGATTTTGCGCTTGCCCCCCTCGCCCCCTGCTGCGGCATACCCGGGCTGATTACGGCGCGTGCGAGCAAGTACCAATCCCATTATTATCAACACAGGAGCCAGCATCATCACGCGTATCATCTTGGTGATGGTGGCGGTTCCGGCTATGCCGAGCGAGTCGGTGGGGTCCATGGCGTTGCCAGCACCGGCCACGTGAGCCACCTCGTGCAGTGTGCTGCCAGTGTATATGGCCACCTGCTGGTCGGTAAGGCCGTCGAGCAGTCCGGCACGGTACATTATAGGATACAGGAACATGGATATAGTTCCGAATATCACCACGGTGGATACGGCAATAGCCGTCTTATGGCCTTCGCATTTCACCACAGGCTCGGCACCAAGCACGGCAGCCGCGCCGCATATCGCGCTGCCGGTAGATGTCATGATTGTGGTGTCATTATCCATTTTCAGCAATTTACCAAGCCCGTAGCCAAGGAATATGGTACCAACTACTATAATTGCATCGATGGTAATTGCCGGCAGTCCCACGGCGGCCACCTGCGTAAGAGTGAGTCGGAAACCATAAAGCACGATGCCGGCTCGCAACACCTGCTTGGTACAGAACTTTATGCCAGGCACCCATGTTTCGGGCAGGCGATTGCGCAGGCTGTTGGCATACAGCATTCCCAGAATTATGCCCACGATTAGCGGACTTAACGAAAGACTTTTCACGAAAGGCACTTCTGCGATGTAGAATGCAGCGAACGAAAACAGCGCGATTAGCAGAATGCCATGCAGGGTGTTGCCCCGAGTTCCTTTTTCAAACATATCTTAATTATTGTTTCAGACTGCAAAGATAGTGCAAGCCGAGCGCAATGCAAAAAACAGCTCGCTTATTTTTTGCCATTACCTCCCAGTACGAGCCGCCTAACTTATACAAATCCAACCCCGTCAAATTTCTCATCGGCATTGCCATGAACAATCAACAGCTCCACACCACAAGTCACTTGTCGGCGAGTTCCACCACTTCACAGCCAGTGGGTGCTCCTTGGTCGAGGGTTAGCAACACCAGGGTGCGCACCGTCTGCCAACCTTGGCGGCCTGCAGCACCGGGATTTATGGTGAGTGTGCCAAGCCACTTGTCGTTGACCACCTTCAAGATGTGGGAATGGCCGCACACAAGTAGTTGCGGCTGTTCGGCAAGCAGCAGCGATTTTATGCCAGGCGCATACCTACCCGGATAGCCGCCTATGTGGGTCAATAGCACTTTCACGCCCTCGACGGTAAAAATTTCCATGTCGCGGAACCGACGGCGCAATATACCGCCGTCGATGTTGCCAGTGACGGCACGCACCGGTGCTATTGCAGCCAGGCGGTCGATAAGCTCCTCGCTGCCAATGTCACCGGCATGCCATATCTCGTCGCAGTCCTTAAAATACTGTATGTAGCGGTCATCCCACCAGCCGTGGGTGTCCGAGAGTATGCCTATGCGTTTCACCTTTTTATTGCTTGCCCACAAATTCCATCATCCGGCTAAGGTACTTGCCGATGATGTCAAACTCGATGTTGACCACCGTGCCCGCCTTGATGCAATGGAAATTGGTATGCTCGAAAGTATATGGTATTATGGCCACTTGGAACGAATCACGCTGCGAATTGCACACCGTCAAGCTCACACCGTTCACCGTCACGCTCCCCTTTTCCACCGTCACATATCCCTTGGCGGCCATTTCGGGGTCAACGTCGTAGTGGAAAGTATAGTAATGCGAGCCGTCAACCGTCTGCACGTCGGTGCAAGTGGCCGTCTGGTCCACATGCCCTTGCACTATATGCCCGTCGAGGCGGCCACCGGCCTTCATACTACGCTCAAGGTTCACCTCGTCGCCCACCTTCAGCAGGCCAAGGTTGCTGCGATCGAGCGTCTCTTGTATGGCCGTCACGGTGTAGCAACCTGGCGAGGGGAACGCCACCACTGTGAGGCACACCCCGTTGTGCGACACGCTTTGGTCTATTTTCAATTCATCGGCAAAACTGCACCGCAATGTGATATTCAAGTTGCCGCCGTCACGCTCAAGTGCCACCACAGTCGCGGCTTCTTCTACTATTCCTGAAAACATGGTTTAATATTATTGATTAATATTGATAATAGTCAATCAAAGTAGAGACGCGGCACTCCACGTCTCTACTAAAATACTTTCGCCTCCCCCCAAAAAAAGATGGTTATTGCTGCACCGTAACCGTACCAATCTCCTTTATTGCCCCAGTTTCGGGATAGAAAAGCAGGTAGTTGGGCGTCTTCTTATTGGTAAACATCGACGGGTCGAGCCCGAAATCGATGCCAAATTGCGACACATCGAATTCCTTTGAGAAAATGTCGTGACCGTCATACCTCAACGTCACGCGAGCCTGCCCTGGGATATTGTACATGACTGCATTCTTTGGCAATTTCTTGGCCTCGCCCTTTTCATCCACTGGCAACTCGCCTTGACGTGTAATTTCCACCGAAATATATACAGGTTCGCCCCCAAGGTTGTCGCTCTTTACCACCCCGTCGTAATCCGACACGCGGAACAGCACTTCGCGGTCAACATCCTCGGTAGGACAGTAGTCTATCACCTTCGTGACAGTCTCGGTGCGTTCCCTGCCGCAGAACAGTGCCATCAATGCGCGTTCCTGCTCGTCGAGCTGCGCCATTATCAGTTTCAAAGCCTCGCCGTCGGGCATCTGGTCGGCCTCGCCAGTGGCAAACGCTGTGCGGCTTTCACGAATCTTGTATATTTGCTGAGCGGCAATCTGCGCCCGCTTGGCCGTCGATTCGCTCACAAGCAGTTCGCCCGGCAGAGCCATCACAAGGTCTTCGGCAGTTATGGTAGGTTCGCTTTTCTTCTTGGCCGGACGCTTTGGCACGTTTTCCTCCACCGCCTCACGGTTTATCGATAGCGGCAGCCCGTCCTCGGTCATCATCAAGAAAGCGCCATTGCCTCCTTTCAGCTGCATCAGGTAACGGTTTTCCTCGTCGGGCACACCGTATGCCGTGACCGACACCGATTTTAGTTTCCACGACTGCGAATCCTCGACAATAGGCTTGTTCACACTCAAGTATCGTTGCGCATACTGGTAGTATGGTCCGGCCTTGCTGATAGTACGTTCCATCTCCACCTCTATGCGCAGGTGTGTTGTGGGCAAAGAATACACAAGCCCGTATTCATTATGCTTTGCCGCGGTGAATTTTTGCGTCTGCTGTGCCTGCGAGGCCGTTGCACAAGCAAGCATCGCTGCGGCCATACAAATACAATTAAGTTTCATTCCCATGGTGGTCTCCTTTTTTGTGTTTTGCAAAGATAGTGCAAGTCGAGCGCAATGACAAAAAACAGCTTGCTGATTTTTTGCCATTGCCGAGGTGCAGCCTGCCTTATTGCTTTCGCGGTTTCAACCATGATGGGATTACGGCAAGTCCCACCACAAGGTATATGTAATAGCTTAGTATGCGCCAGGCGAGTGCCACGACAAGCGCCATTTGTGCCGAGGTCACCATGTCGGCATAATATTCGCTAAAGAGCCATTCGCTTACACCGCTGCCTCCCGGCGTGGGACACACAAGCAACAGCAGCCATATCACCCCTTGCCGTGCAAACACGAGCCAATTGTCGCTGCCAGGAACAAAAGCAAGGAAGAGGAAACACACCATAGCATAACGGCTGGCCCATGAAAGTGCCGTGGCAATGAACGCCTCGACCCACCACCTTAACGACTTTGAACGCGCCTCGACCGACGCTGCGGCCATATTCACGGCCATCCGCGCCGCTTTCCGTTTCCACCGCCGCAACAGCGGCAGCGAGAACAGCACCACAAGCAGGCGTTTAAGCCCGTGCGGCTTGGCAATAATTCCAACGAACAGCAGTGCCGCCCATGCTGCTATAAGGGCATAAATCCCCCAGAACACCCATTTAAGCCCGACAGAAAATTCCACGTTAAATGTGCCAAAAAGGCTATCAAACGGAGTAAATGCCACGATGAGCGGACAAGAAACAACAAAAAACAACTCATCGAGAAACAGCGTGATTATCATCAGCGCGGTACCTCTACCCAAATTGATGCCTTCGCGGTTCATGAATATCATTGCCATGCTGCTGCCGCCTACCGCAGTGGGCGTGATGGCCGAGGTGAATTCACACAGCATACACACCTTGAACGATTGCGACCACGACAAGTCTCCGTCGGTGAGTCGCCTGTACCGCCACATATAGCCCCACTCGCGCCCCACAATCGCCACAATGGCAAGCACAAGTCCAACGGCGGCGGCAGGTGTGAGACTAATTGCAGCCCAGTCGAAACTTGCAAATTCGCCCCAAAACATCCATGCCACAACGCCGATGCCTATCAGCACCGGCACCGCCACGTGCCACGGGCGTATTCTCATTCCGCCGTCCTGCCTATTGTTATTTACCCTGTTCATATATTATACAAAGTTAGGGAAATACACCAAATAACCAATTACGCCGTGACTATTATGAGGGGAAAAAGCATCAAAACAACAATTGGCAAGTTAGCAAAAGTGCTTTACAGACGGAGGGAAATTTCCTGCCAGTTGATTATGTTCCACAATTGTTTCACATAGTCGGCACGACGGTTGCGATAGTCGATATAATAAGCGTGTTCCCACACATCGAAACACAATAACGGTTTGTGTCCACGCCTTATGGGATTACCAGCGTTGCTTTCTTGGGTGATTTGCAATTTCCCATCATTGTCAAGCGACAGCCATGCCCACCCCGAGCCAAATAGGTTTATGGCAGCCTCCTCCATCTTGGCCTTTAATGCCTCCAAGTTTCCAAAGTCTCGGTCGATGATGCCGGCAAGGCGGCCTTCAGGTAAACTACCATGATTTGGAGCGGAAAATTGCAAAAAATAAAGCACATGGTTAAGTACCTGGCCGGCATTGTTGAATATTCCTCCATCGGGTGCAGTTGCCACAATTTCTTCAATATCGCGTGTTTCATATTCAGTGCCTTTGACTAGTTTGGCAAGGTTGCCGACATAGGTCTGTAAGTGCTTGCCATAATGGTATTCCAAAGTTTCGGCACTGATAATCGGCTCTAGTTCATTGAATGCATATTGGAGCCTCGGCATTTCATTTTTCATAGCTTGGAGTTTTAGGAGTTTATTGCCTTGAATTTCCCACTTTGAGAATCAAGGTAATGCAAATATAATGCAAGTTGGGCAAAATACAAAACAATTCAATCGGTTTTGTTGCCGCTACCCACCATGCTTTTATTGTGAGAATTAAAGTTTCGATTGTTTCCCATACTTTCTTTCAAATATGGTGATATTATTTGTTCCCCATTCGAGCATGGCATCGATAATAGGTATCAAAGTCATACCAAGCGGAGTTATGGCATACTCCGAACGAGGTGGTAACTCGGGGAATATGGTCTTTGATACTAAACCGTCCTCAACGAGTTCTTTCAATTGAAGATCAAGTACTCGTGGCGTGGCCTCGGGAAAGATTTTATGCAGCTCGCTGGGGCGCAACGATTTGTAGCGCAACTCGTCGAGTATGCATGATTTCCATTTCGAGTCAATAAGGCTCATGGTAAGCCGCAGCGGACATTTCAAATCTACTGGTATTTTACGTTCATACATGGCAGTTATACAGAAGTAATGTTGCAAAGTTACTGAATAAAGGCCAAAAGCATCGATATACCGAAAAAATTTTCGGTATATGAATAATTTTTCGGTACTTGGCATAACACGCTATACTTCGTATTTTTGCAGCATAAATTATAACCGCAAAAAATAAGTGATTTATTATGAGAGCAAGCATTGAAGAATACAAGGCAGTGGAAGATGCTGCAATGAAATTCGTGAAAAGTGTTGCCGAGGGCAATAGCAGTTATGCCAAGGAACTGTTTATCGACGAGGCCGTACTGTTTGGCTATCTCGACGGTAAACTCGAACATGGCAGAATCGAGCAGTTTTACCGTAATGTTGACACTGTGGGTGGTGGCGACAATTTCAAGGCACACATCGATGTGATTGCCGTGGAAGAGACTCTCGCTGTAGTGCGTGTACTTGAAGAAAAATGGGGTGGACGCATAGATTTCACCGATTATTTGCTACTACTGAAAATGAATGGCGAATGGAAATGCGTAGCCAAGGCATACAACCAAAATTCCGACACCATCAAGAAATAAGAGATATGGATGCCATGAATGGAATGGCGTTATCAACTGCTTATTCCAGCTTGTGATAGGTGGGAAGGACGTTGCCTTCCAAAAAGCGTAGGTCGATAACTTGCTGCGAAAACACTATATGACAGTCATGGATGAAGCGAAGATACTTATCGAACATTCGGCGGCATTGTTAAAACGGAATATAGGTGGCGAAGAGCTTGTTCCCGATGTGCTCAACGTCGGCAATATCGATAATACCGACGGATGCCGCTTGGCGATGGAATTGGCCGATAAGTCCTGAATTATAGATAGTTGTGCGATTAGGATAATATCCCCACCGCACAATTTTTTTGCATTAGCGAGGCATCCGTTCGCGCAGGCGGGTAAGCGAACAAATAGTACCACACACAGTAAGGCAACCAGCAAGGAGCATGGCATAATGCGGAGCAGTGGGGCCGAAAATATGGAACATCATGGCCACAAGAGCCGCCCCGGTGGTCTGCCCGGTGAGGCGTGCCGTGGCAAGCATACCGCTTGCACTGCCTGCGCGTTGCGGCGGAGCCGAACTGAGCAGCAGGTGGTTGTTGGGCGACTGGAACATTCCAAAACCTGCACCACACAGCATAAGCCTCCACACAAGCCCGAAGTGACCCTCACCCGGCGAGACAAACGCAAGCGAGAAACAACCAATGCTCATCACCGTAAGCCCAACGCCGCCGAGTATGCCCGGATGAACCTTGCTTATAAGCCACCCTGCCATAGGCGCGACAAACACTATTACAAGCGGCCATGATGTCATGAGCAATCCTGTGCCTACGGCATCATACCCGAACGTGTTGACCAGCAAAAACGGCATGGCCACCATGCCCAACATCTGCGCCGTGAACGACAATACGCTGGTGGCCACCGATGTGCTAAAGATAGGAATTTTAAGCAAGTCGAATGGCAGCATTGGATATTTGCGCCCCATTTGCGAACGCACATATATCGCCCCTACCACAAGCAAGACTGCCACGCCGCAAGCTACTACGCGCGGCTCGATGTCGTGCGAAAATGCCTCCACGCAGCCTATGAACAGCCCAAATGTGGCCGCATTTAGCACCGTGTCATGCCAATTGAAATTACGGCCAACTACTTTAACGGGATTATTGGGGAGATACCTGCGGGCCATTATGAATGTGGCAATACCGATGGGTAAGTTTATGGCAAACAGCCAAGGCCATGGCGCAATGGCAAGTATGGCAGCCGACAGCGACGGTCCAGCCACCGATGCTATAGCCACCACAGTGGCATTGAGACCAACCCCCTCGCCGAGGTGCCGCCGTGGATATATCAATTTCACCACCGAAGTGTTGACACTCATTATCATCGCAGCTCCTATTCCCTGGAATATGCGAGATATGACAAGCATAACCAATGAATAAGACAGCGCACACGACAACGAACCTGCGGTGAACACAACTATGCCGCACAGGTAAACCTGCTTGTAGCCCCACAATTCGCCAAGCGAGGAGAATGGCAGCAACAACATCATTATTACAAGCTGGAATGCGTTGACTATCCAAATGGAATCGGACGATGACACTGAAAGCTGCGCGGCTATCTCGGGCAACGCTACGTTGCATATAGTGCCGTCGATTACCGACAGGAACAAGCCACAAAACGTGGCTGCCATTGCGTAATAAATGCGTGGACGGTGCAGCCCGTCCCATTCAAGGTTGCCTACGAGTTGCGGCTCTGCCTCATCATTCATACTTGCCTTCTTCACGATGTGCTATTGTTATTTTCTCTGTGCAAGTGGTCAGGCATTGTCCGTCGATAGAAATGTGGCGGCGCAGCCCAAAAAACTGTGCAAAAGTATAAATAATATCGTTGACAACCGGTTTTGCCAAGGATATTTTGCGCCTTTTTGCAGCGCAATGGCATTTTTGGGCTAAATTTGCGCCATGAAACTAAGGTTGTTGATAAATATGGCCATCGCCATGGTGCTTGCGGCAAGCACCGCCGGTTGCCGGCAAGGCGACTCACACGCTGCTGACGACGGAGGCATGGAATATGCCTCTTGGCTCGATATTTCATACCATGACGGCTACACGGTGGCGACGGTGAAAAACCCATGGAACCCCGGAGCCGTGCTGCAAACCTACGTGCTTGTGCCGCGCGGGGCGGAAGCTCCGCAAGGCGTGGCCGGCACAGTGGTGCAAGTGCCGTTGCAGTCGGCATTGGTGTACTCGTCGGTACATGGCGGCGTGATAAAGGAACTTGGCGGACTGCCCTCGATTACCGGCGTGTGCGACTTGCGATACTTCGACATGGACGAGATAAGGCAAGGCGTGGCCGACGGGCGCATAGTGGATGCTGGCAGTTCAATGCAGCCTACCATCGAAAAAGTGGTGCAGCTACACCCCGATGCCATCATCTTGTCTCCGTTCCAAAATAGCGGTTACGGAACACTTGCCAATATGGGCATCCCCATCATAGAATGTGCAGATTACATGGAAAACACACCGCTCGGCCGAGCCGAATGGATAAAGCTGTTTGGCGCACTTTACGGACGACAAGCCGAGGCCGACTCGATTTTCACCGATGTGGTTGAACGATATAGCCGACTGAAGGCCGCAGCCGAAAGCGTGGAACACAGGCCGAAGGTGATAAGCGAAACCATGACCGGCGGCGTGTGGTATATGCCAGGAGGCGACAGCTATATGGGGCACCTGTATGCCGATGCAGGAGCTGATTATCCGTGGAGCGGTACAGGGGAAACAGGTTCGCTGTCGCTGAGCTTTGAACAAGTATATGCCAAGGCTCACGATGCTGATATTTGGCTGATAAAATCGCTCAAAGCAATGACCTACCATGAATTTGCGGCATTGTACCCCATCAATAGCGAATTTAAGGCTTTCAAAGTGAAAAGCGTTTACCAGTGCCCTACTCTCGAAACCACACTATACCGCGACTTCCCCTTTCACCCCGACGTGCTGCTTGGTGAATATATCAGGATATTCCACCCTGAGATCTTGCCAGGCAGCCCGAAATATTTTTCGCGAATGACCGATGAATAATTTCACAAGCGACAATAACACAAGGCGCAGCTGCATTGTGGTGGCTGCATTAGCCGTAGCGGTGGTGACACTTGCGTGCCTGTGTCTTGTAGTGGGGGCGGTGGATATACCGGCCAGGGCTGTTTTCGACATACTTGCTGGCCACGGCTGCGGCAATCAAGCATGGGAACTTATAATCACTCAATCGCGTCTGCCGCTTGTTGCCACTGCCGCGCTTGCCGGTGCGGCACTGTCGGTTGCCGGACTGCTGTTGCAGACGCTTTTCAACAACCCTCTTGCAGGTCCATCGATACTCGGGGTCTCGTCGGGGGCAAGCCTTGGCGTGGCCGTGGTGATGCTTGCGCTCGGCGGGGAACTCGGCACACTGTTCGGAACCACCATTGGCGGATACCTTAGCATACTTGCCGGCGCACTTGCCGGCGCGGCGTTAATTCTTGCCGCGCTCATGGTATTTTCTTCTATTGTGCATGGAGCGGCCATGCTGCTCATAGTGGGCATAATGATAAGCTACCTTGCATCGAGCGCGATTTCGTTGCTCAACTTTTTTTCCACGCAAGAGGGCGTGCACTCCTACGTTATATGGGGATTAGGCAACTTCTCTGGTGTGACGGCTGGCAGCCTGCCGCTGTTTGCCACGGTGCTGCTGCTTGCTATTGGCTGGTCGATATTGCTTATCAAGCCGCTCGACGCGCTGCTGCTCGGGAACCGTTACGCCGAAAGCCTTGGAGTGAATTTGCGCCGCACACGTAATAGCCTGCTTTTCGTTTCGGGTACACTCACAGCCACCGTTACAGCATTTTGCGGCCCCATTGGTTTCATCGGGCTTGTGGTGCCGCACATAGCTCGACTCGCGCTCAACTCGTCAAGCCACAGCGTGCTTATGCCTTGCACCGCGCTTGCCGGTGCGGCAATAGCCTTGCTGTGCCAGCTTGTGAGTGTGCTGCCGACATCGGTGGGCATAATACCCATCAATGCTATCACTCCCATCGTGGGCGTACCTATAATAATATACATCATATTGAACCGGGAAAAAATAAAATATTTCAACTGATGCGCCACCAGCAAATGCTTTCAACCCACGACCTGTCGATAGGCTACCGCAACGGTAACCACGTTGCGGCAGCAATAATGCAGAGACTCGACTTGCAGCTGCATGGCGGACGGCTGACTGCCCTGCTCGGGCGCAACGGCATTGGCAAGTCAACCCTTTTGCGCACATTGGCCGGGTCGCAGCCAGCACTTGGCGGCAGCGTGGAACTCGACGGGCGCGACGTGACGGGATACGACGGACGGGAACTATCCCGCCTGCTGTCGCTCGTATATACCGACCGCACACAAGCCGGAGGCCTTACCGTGAAGCAATTGGTATCGCTCGGGCGGTATCCCTACACAGGTTTCTTCGGGCGGCTCGACAGTCACGACCGCAAGGTGGTGAACGATGCCATGGAGGCCACAGGAATATGGCATAAAAACGGGGCCTTCGTGGCCGAACTAAGCGATGGCGAACGGCAAAAGGCCATGATAGCCCGTGCATTGGCGCAGGAAACGCCTGTAATATTGCTCGATGAACCCACGGCGTTCCTCGATGTCGCTGCCCGAATCGAGGTGATGGCCCTGCTGCACCGACTGGCCAACGAACAGGGAAAGGCCATACTACTGTCAACCCACGACATTTCGCAAGCAGTGTCGCTTGCCGATGAATTATGGGTGGTGACGCATGACCGCCGTGTACTTCAAGGCTGTACCGAAGATTTGATACTCACTGGTGCCATGCAGCAGCTGTTCCCACAGTCGGAACGGAAAACCGTGGCTTTCGACCCCATGCTTGGCGACTTTGAAGTGCCGTTGCAGTCTGCCGCGGGGTATCAATTAGAATGTTCAGACCCAATCCTGCGGCACTGGATAGCCAACGCCATGCACCGCAATGGCATTTCCACTACTGGCACCGCGGGCATCATCACCGTCCACGCCCACGGCAACATCACACTATCACTCCCCGACAATACCACCGCACAGTGCCATTCGGTGGCCGAATTGCTGAACTTGCTAATTTAGCAACACCTTTGTAAAATGCTGTATATAAGCAGTAATTTAATAGCAACAAATTACAACAACATTATTTAACACAAAAAATATCATCAAAAGTATTGACAAACGGGAAATAATGTCGTACCTTTGCACTCACAATACCGCGGGGTGGAGCAGTGGTAGCTCGTTGGGCTCATAACCCAAAGGTCGTCAGTTCGAGTCTGGCCCCCGCCACCAAGCAGGCAGGATTGTCAAAGATGACAATTCTGCTTTTGTTTTTGCTCCACGATACGGCTGGGCGGCAGTAATGGTGACGCACACATCGCCTCCACTGTGGACAGGCTACGCCTCGGCACTGGCAAAAAAATCAGCAAGCTGTTTTTTGCATTGCGCTCGGCTTGCACTATCTTTCCATAAGACAGGCTGCACCTCGGCATTGGCAAAAAAATCAGCAAGCTGTTTTTTTGCATTGCGCTCGGCTTGCACTATCTTTGCATCACTGAAATAGATAAAACCGAAACGATGAACAAAAATCCACATAACAATGCCGTGCTGCTGATGCACTGCCCCGACCAGCCTGGCATCCTTGCCGTGCTTACCGAATTCATAAATACCAACGGCGGCAACATTCTGTACCTCGACCAATACGTCGATCGCGTAAACGGGATTTTCTATATGCGCGTGGAATGGGACCTCGACAAGTTCATAATCCCAAAGGAGAAAATCAACGACTACATTTTCACGCTTTACGCACAGCGTTACAATATGGAATACAGCCTGTCGTTCACCGACCGACCGCAACGCATGGCCCTGTTCGTGTCGAAGATGTCGCACTGCCTGTACGACATCTTGGCCCGTTACACGGCAGGCGACTGGGATGTGGAAATACCGCTAATCATCAGCAACCACCCCGACCTTGAAACCGTCGGCCGCCAGTTCGACATACCTTATTTCGTAATCCCGGTAAACCGCGACAACAAGGCCGAAATGGAAGCTCGCGAATTTCAGTTGCTCGACGAGTATGGCATCGACTTCATAGTGCTTGCCCGGTACATGCAAGTGCTGTCCGAAGATTTCATCAACCGTTACCCCAACCGCATTATCAACATACACCACTCTTTCCTGCCTGCATTCGTGGGTGCAAAGCCCTACCACGCCGCCTACGAGCGTGGCGTGAAACTCATAGGTGCCACAAGCCACTACGTGACCACCGAGCTTGACGCGGGGCCAATCATCGAGCAAGACATAGTGCGTATCACGCACAAGGATACCGTGGCCGACTTGATACACAAGGGACGCGACCTCGAAAAAATAGTGCTGTCGCGTGCCGTGGAAAAGCACATACAGCGCAAGATACTGTCGTTCAGAAATAAAACCATCGTATTTAGCTAATGCCAAGGCGGCAATGGACGAAACCGTAGTAATAAAATATAACGCAGGAAACGTGTTCTCGGTGGTATGCGCCTTACAGCGAATAGGCGTGGAAGCCACCGTGACCGACGACCCTGCCACCATAAGCCACGCCCGACGCGTGATTTTTCCCGGCGTGGGCGAGGCTTCGTCGGCAATGGAATACCTGCGTCGGCACCGTCTCGACGATACCATCAGGCAGCTGCGGTGCCCGGTGCTGGGCATTTGCATAGGCATGCAGCTGATGTGCTCGCACTCACAGGAAGGAGACACCGATTGCTTGGGCATATTCAACGTGCCAGTGCTGCGTTTCGACAACAGCAGTAACCCCAGTTGTAAAATTCCGCAAATGGGATGGAACACCATAAGCCTGCAGCCTGGCAGTTTCATTCCGCAGGAGTGCGACAAGCAGTATGTGTATTACGTCCACAGCTACTATGCCCCACTGTGCGACAACACCGCCGCCGTCACCCACTACACGCTGCCCTACAGCGCAGCCTTGCAAAAAGACAATTTCCACGCCACACAATTCCACCCCGAGAAAAGCGGCAGCGTGGGCGAAACTATATTGAAAAATTTCCTCAAGCTATGACAAGCATAATCCCGGCAATCGACATAATAGGCGGACGCTGCGTCAGGCTCACGCAAGGCGACTACGGCAGCAGCCAAGAATATGGCGACCCACTCGACATAGCCCTTGCTTTGGCCGATGCGGGATGCCGCCGCCTGCACCTCGTGGACCTCGACGGAGCCAAGGCAAGCCACATTGTGAACTACCGCACACTTGAGTCCATAGCCACACGCACAAGCCTCGTGATAGACTTCGGCGGCGGCGTGAAAACCGACGAAGACCTGCACATAGCCTTCGAGAGCGGCGCAGCAATGGTAACGGGCGGAAGCATAGCCGCAAAGCAGCCGGCCGTGTTTCTCGGCTGGCTTGCCTCGCATGGCAGTAACCGCATAATACTCGGTGCCGATGCTCGCGACGGGAAAATCGCCACCGACGGTTGGCATCAAAGCAGCGACCTCGACGTAATAGACTTTATCGAAGAATACTGCGGCAAAGGGGTGACGCAGGCCATCTGCACCGACATCGCCTGCGACGGCACCCTGCAAGGCCCGTCAACCGAGTTATACGGAAAAATACTCTCGCGCTGCCCCAGTCTGGAACTTATCGCAAGCGGCGGCATAGGCTCGATGGCCGACGTGGAACGGCTCGATGCCACAGGCATCAAGCAAGTAATCGTCGGCAAGGCCATATACGAGGGTAAAATATCGCTTAAAGAGATTGAAAAACTAAACCTGCAAAACAGCTGACACACACAATATGCTCGCAAAACGCATCATACCTTGCCTCGACGTAAAAGACGGAATGACCGTGAAAGGGGTGAACTTCGTCAACCTGCGCTCGGCAGGCGACCCTGTGGAACTCGGAAGGAAATACAGCAACGAAGGAGCCGACGAGCTGGTTTTCCTCGACATCACCGCGTCGGTCGAAGGGCGCAAGACGTTTATCGACATGGTACGGCGCGTGGCACGTGCCGTAAGCATCCCGTTCACCGTCGGCGGCGGCATCAGTTCGGTTGCCGACGTTGACACGCTGCTCGGCAACGGTGCCGACAAGGTGTCGGTCAACAGCGCGGCAATCAAGCGGCCCGAACTTATCGGCGAGATTGCCCACCGTTTTGGCAGCCAAGTATGTGTAGTAGCCATTGATGCCCGGTTCACCGACGGCCAGTGGGTGTGCTACCTGAAAGGGGGCCGTGAAAAGACCTCGCGCACCCTCGTGGAATGGGCACACGAGGCACAGGAACGCGGAGCCGGCGAAATACTATTCACAAGCATGGACCACGATGGAACTCGTAACGGATATGCCTGCGACGCGCTTGCCGAGTTGCACGAGCGGCTGCAAATCCCCGTCATAGCATCGGGCGGCTGCGGCTGCGCCGACCACATTGCCGATGCATTCATCCACGGCCACGCCGATGCCGCGCTCGCAGCCAGCGTGTTCCACTTCGGCGAAATCCACATCCCCACCCTAAAGCAATACCTCGCCGCCCGCAGCCTACCCATGAGACTGCAATAGCTGCTGCACTGCGCCAAGTGCAGGTGCAAGAGAAGTGTGAGTTGGTTGCTTTTTCCCTTGCAAAGAATTAATTTTGCAGAAAAACTGGAATAGGAAATATGACCGACGAACAAAAAGCAATTGACAAGCATTTTGCTGACGAACGGCTATCGAATACGGGCGTAAAGGCCGCACTTATCGACATGGACGGGGTGCTTTACGACTCGATGAAGGGCCACACGGCGGCTTGGTTCCGCATGGCCACCGAGCTGGGAATAGAGTGTACGCGCGACGAGTTTTATGCCTACGAAGGGATGACCGGCGCGGCAACGATAAACATACTGTTCCGCCGCGCTTACGGCCGCGATGCCTCGCCCGACGAGGTAAAAGAACTGTACGGACGCAAGGTGAAATATTTCATAGAGATGGGCGAACCCGAAATGATGCCCGGCGCAGCCGAGATGCTCAACACGCTGCGCCAGGCAGGTGTGACTCGTGTGCTTGTCACCGGCTCGGGCCAACATTCCATCCTCGACCGCTTAGACCACGACTACCCGGGCATCTTCGACCCCGACAAGCGCGTGACCGCCCTGAATGTGTCGCATGGCAAGCCCGACCCTGAACCATACCTCAAAGGGCTGCAATTGGCCGGCTGCCAGGCCTGTGAGGCCATAGTAATTGAGAACGCACCACTTGGCGTGCTTGCAGGCCACCGCTCGGGCTGTTTCACCGTAGGCATAACCACCGGGCCTATCCCCGAGGCCGACATGAAGGATGCCGGTGCCGACATCGTTTACCCTTCGATGCCCGAATTTGCAAGTCGCCTGCCTATCTTGCTTAACGCTTTCAACCAAAACTCATGGAACAGCAAATAATATTCTCAAACGACATACCGCAGTCGCTCAATACAGCACTCGGCGGACTTGATTACAACAAGACCGTAATCATCACCGACGTAAACACACGGCAATTCGTTTTCCCAAAAATCGCCGACGTACCTGTGGTGAAAGAATCGCCCTGCATCGTAATAAATTCAGGCGACATCAACAAGACCGTCGAAACGGCAGCCACAGTGTGGAAACAGCTTGAAACTGCTGCAGCCACACGCCGCACGGTAGTAATAAACATCGGCGGCGGGGTGGTAACCGACCTTGGCGGATTTGCCGCATCGGTGTTCAAGCGTGGCTTGCGTTTCATAAATATGCCCACCACGCTGCTCGGCGCAGTAGATGCAGCCATCGGAGGCAAGACTGGAGTGAACTTCGGCGGACTTAAAAACGAGATAGGCGTGTTCAACGAGGCTTGCGCAGTGGTTGTATCGACGCTGTTTTTCGACACCCTGCCACCCACCGAGTTGAAGTCGGGATATGCCGAAATGCTAAAGCACGGCCTGCTCAGCGACCGCAAATATTTTGCCGACCTGCTCGGCTATGACATCACCAGCGGCGACCGCGACACGTTGCTCGGCTTGCTAAAACGGTCGGTGACGATAAAGCGCGACATCGTTGCCGCCGACCCTCATGAACACGGCCTGCGGCGTGTCCTCAACTTAGGACACACTGCCGGACACGCCTTCGAGAGCCTTGCCATGAAACGCATGAAGCCTGTACCCCACGGCTATGCCGTGGCGTGGGGACTGGTGGTGGAGCTCATCTTGTCGCACTTGATATACAAATTTCCAAGCGACATACTCTACACCGTGGCACACTACGTGGGCGACAATTACGGCACATTCACGATAACTTGCGACGACTACGACACACTCATCGCACTAATGCGCCACGACAAGAAAAGCCGCGGCGGCGAAATCAACTGCTCGCTGCTCGCCGACGTGGGCGAAATGCGGCTCGGCACCGACGTAAGCACCGACGACGCAAAAGCCGCCCTCGACATCTACCGCGACCTGCTGCAGTAACATCCATCGGAATTCTCCCTTAACGGAACTAAATCAACACACTAAATTCCGCGCAACCTGTCTTATGGAATGGTAGTGCAGAAACTATCATTCTTTTTTTATTGGTGTCCGCTAAAAATTCTGCGAATAGCTTTAGTACATTGATTGGCACTGCATTGCGGTCATATAATCCAATAAGGGCTTATCGTCCTCCATTATGATTTATCAATAAAATGTAGGGACGCACGGCTCGTGCGTCCACTGGGCAACTAACTGCCATACAATGCCATATACACACGGACGCACGAGCCGTGCGTCCCTACATTCTGTGTATCACATTTTAGCGGACACCGATAATTTTTTTAACATGGCGATGATTAATTGCTTATACGCTACTTTCATCTCGTCAGGCAAAAATGATATGTCGATAAACTCCATCCATTTGTGTTCACAATTGATGAATTTATTAAAAATGTTATTGACTACCTTGCCATTCAACCCCGATGATTGCATTGCCGCTACAAAATCGCTCTTTTTTATTTTGCGTTTCTTACCATTCAACGTCAAAGCCAATTCTTCTTTATCCTCAGGCATGACTATCGCCGTTGACAGCATATCGTATGCCGGGACAAGAAGATATTCTCCTTTCCGAACGCTGTATAACGAGAAATTTTTCAAATGCATATCGGCATTCCCAGTTATCCATGAGAATACCACCTGTTCCCAAAAATTAACCAAGTCTAAAGCGGGAACCGAAGAATACTTGTTGATTATCTTCGCAATCTGCTCATATGAGCCATTATACTTATACTCGGTAAGCCGCCCAGACAATTGGCACATATCTTCCATTGGCAACTTGTATCCATCAGCTGCACGATCTACGCGCCGCGTGATATAACACAGCTCACCATCAGAAAATCGTATCAAGCTGTGTGGCACAACATCAATTTTCGCCAACTCGGCCAAATGCATCGTTAAGTCTTCAAGTTCAGGAAGGTTGGGGAAACGGTCGGTCTGCGGTTTCAATATAAATCTTCCCCACAACCCTACGATTGTGAACCTCGCTGATGATGCAGCCTCTTTGCCAAACTCCAAGTCCAACGACAGTTTTGCTTGAACTCCAGGTACGGTAGTGCTGCTACGAATGACTAATTTAGCAAGCTCTGAAATCTCACTTCGATTATAGGGCAAATCGGGAACTTCACATGTGCCAAATATTTTCTTAGAACAATTCTTATGGAAGTCCTTTTCACCTTCGTTCAACTCTTTATAACAATACAGGCATCTGTTCATGGCACCAAACCTTCTTCATCATCGTTTACAGGCATCACTCCCACCGCTCCAATGCAATCCTTGCAGCAAGCAAGCAATAACGACATACGGTCGCGAGAACTTATTTTCCAATTCTTTTCGGCCACGTCAAGCAACCAACCTTCGGGTATAAGGCCATCAAAAAAAGGGAATAATACATCTGCCCTATAAACCTTGTCGGTCAATGGCAACGTCAAGCTTATTGCTTCTGCATCGCTTGATTTAAGGAATTCTTCATCATACCGAAAAGTATAGCCGTTCTCATCTTCGGTCAACACCCCGGCTTTTATATTTCGCAAATATACTATACCTTTTTTCATAATTCAATCCTCCTGCGCATCGGCACGGGACCGACTTCGCTGCCAAACAGGTTAAGCACTTGGTTCACTTTATCTAACCGCAAGGTAATCTTGCCCTGCTCAAGTTCACGCACAAAGCGCAACCCAACCCCCGACTTTAACGACAAATCGACTTGCGTGAGGTTATACTTCTTGCGCATCTCTTTCACATACTTCGACAACGTGGTTTGTTCCATATTTATACCCTTTAGGGTACAAATATAGCGAAAAATATTCAATTTATACCCTATTGGGTACAAAACGGCATTTTATATGCCATTTTATACCCGATAAGGTGTAAAAAGTAAAAAACTGTCAATTATGCCAAAGGGTTGCCACACGGCGGCGTATGGCATAGACCGAACCTGCCGTAATTGCCCCAATTATGACTATGGCCACTATTATAGACACGGCCACGCTGCCACCGGCTACACCGAGCGACGAGACCACCGGCAAGTAGAGGCTGCGACACACAAGCATGGCCACGCAGGCTGCCACGAGCACAGCAGCATTGGCAGCTACCACCATCTTGACGTATGGAGCCGACACCGCAGCAGGCGTATAGCCAAGCATGAGCAGGTCTTGCAATTTCCGCGAATTCTTTTGCATCAGCAGGCTTATGCTCAATAGCAACACGAAGAATGCAAGCAGGCTAATGATTGTCCCCACTGCGACAATCACGCCCGTCATAAGCCGCAACAGGTAGCTTGCCTTACCACTGTCGGCCTTGTCGCCCGCTATTTCATAGCCGTGGGCTGCCACATATTCTGTTATTGCCTTGTCGCCAGGTCGGCTCACTTCAACAATAAGCCTCGAAGGTTGCCGCCGTTCCCCGGCGCCAAACCGCTCATTGCTCCACTGCATAAACTCCTCGGGCACGATTATGGTATTGAGCCGGTTGGAGAACCCTACGATGCGCCCTTCAACGGTTTCGCTGCGCCCGTTACCCGAAAGCGTCAGCTGCACTGGTATCATGCCTATCATTCCTTCACTCACACGCGGCATATTGCGCGTGGCAGCAAACCCAAAGTTGTACAAGGCAAGATAGTCGCGCGACACTATCACCGGCACTTTCCCATGCACCGGGTCAAATCCCCAGTCGGCAGGCAATTCGTCGATAAATTCATCAGGCACCGACTCATAGAACAGATAGGTGCGCAAAGCCCTGTTGCCGAAGGTCAATGACCCGTAGATGCGGTACTGCGGCGTGGTAAACCGCCCCACCTTACGCACCCACGGCTGCCGCGACAGCTCATCGAGCTCGGCATCGGAAAATTCGGCATTCGAGCCAAGCAGCGACCCTATGCTCGAAACCGTCTTGGTAAGCACCAAGTAATCCTGTCGCATGAAACTGTCGTCACTTGCGAACACAGGCTTTATGTCGATGTAAAACTGCAATGCCAGCAGAACTATCACAAGCCCCACGAGGCTCGCCAACGAGAAACCCGCCATCTGCACGGCACTCACGTGCTTGCGCAGCAATTTCCAAAGCAGATTTCCCGACTTGCCATTATTATTGATGCCGTTGCTCATAGCTTGTACTCCTTGTCGATGGTTAACATCACATTGTTGCCTACCGAGGTGGCAATTATGCCTGCGCCCTGCCGTGCAGCCTCATCGGCCACAAGGTCGGCGGCGAGGCGGTTGTTAGCCTCGTCGAGGTGGCTCACCGGCTCGTCAAGCAAGATGAAGTCAAATGGCTGGCACAGCGCACGTATTATTGCCACCCGCTGCTGCTGCCCTATCGACAGGCGTGCCACAGGCTCGCCCATCTTGTCGGCAATGCCCAGGCGGTCGAACATCGCCTTTATGTCGCCCACCCCACGGTAGCCAGTGAGCCTATTCTTCAGCTCCACATTCTCCATGGCTGTGAGTTCGGGAAACAGCCGCATCTCCTGCGGCAAGTAGGCAATGTGGCGGCTGCGCAATTCGCACCACTTTCCCACGCCGAGCGTGGATATGTCGGTGTCACCGAATAATATATGCCCGGCATAGTCGCTGCGATAGCCGTAAAGATAACTGCACAGCGACGATTTGCCAGTACCACTCTGGGCCGACACCAAGTATCGCCTGCCACGTTCAAGCACCACGTCGCGACACCACACTTCGCTGCCTGCGGCTCCGCGCGAGGCAAACACCGCAGGCAACACGCCGTGAAGTTCTATCTTGCTTATTTCCATATAACCATGTTCGGCGGCGGCAAGTACCCCACCAATATCCATCAGTAAACCAATTTCACATTGTCAATCCACAATATGTTGCCCGGCGAACCTATGTAGGCACCGCCGTGGCTGGCCGTGAACTGCAATTGCAGGTGCGTGGGCGTGTCGTCGGGGTCTCCCCAGCCCACTTCTTGTATGGGCACGCTTTCTCCCTCGCTGTTCACGCCGTAGCGCACCGTCGAGTTCAAGCCCATCATGCTTTCGTCATACGATGGGTCATCGGTTATGTCGCCATAAAGTATCGTGAACTCGGCATTGTTCTGCCAGTCGCAATCCTTACTGAAACGCACCACCATCGTGCCTATGCGCTCGGCAAAAATGTTGCCATTGGCATCTTCCCAGCGGCGTTGCAGGAACAGGTTCACCTCGTGCAAGTCGCGTCCGGCAATCTCCTCCTTGCCGCCAAAACCCGTTGACTTTATTCGGTTAAGGCGTGGGGACATCTGCACCTTGTAGTCAAACATCAGCGCACGAGGCTTCTTGGTGAACGGTATGCCCGAATTGAGCATCTTTTGCGGATTTTTAGTGCCCTTGATGGGTTCATGCACATTGCCAAGGAAAATCGACCCTGCGGCAAGCACTTCCATATTGATAAGCCCCAGCACCTTCACCTTTTCCATGCGAGTCTCCAAGCGTGCGCAATAGCCGTCGCCGCGCTTTTCGGGAAACACCGACGTGTTGGTCTTGGTGATGCCAACCACCTTTGCCATTACATTCGACGAGGCCCAAGGCGAGCCGCCTTTGTTGACATAAGCCTCATCGCCCTCGATGGTCATAGTCGGGCCTATGGCCCACACGTGTTTCGTCTCGCCGCCTATTATACCCGATTCCTTGACTTGACGGTCAACCCAGTGATCCATGTCGCCATAGTTCACCATATAAACTCCCGGCTGGGCATAAGCCATGCCGCCGCACAGCAGCGACAACAGTGCCACAATTTGTTTCAATGATTTCATAGCAGTAACACTCCTTATTCGAGATGGTAATCCCAATCGCGCAGCGCAAAGCCCCAATTGTCTTGCACGAGCTGCACCGTGCGGTCGTCATATTTATATTTATTCTTTTTATAACCTTTCTTGCCGCCCACGTATGACTCTATTGCAGGCCGCGCCTCCTTAAATCCCGGGATGCCGAGCGTGTTGTAAATCTTTTCGGTCATGCCCATGGCATCGGCCTCGAAGTCCTCAAATTTCACCTCAATCAAGTTCCCGGCAGGGATGCAGGCTTTGTCGGCCTCATACTTATGGTACAGCTTGGCATACACCGACAGTATGTTGCGCTCAAGCACCTCGGGGCTTACCGACTGCAACATAAGCGGCTTGATGGTGTTGCCATAAAAGCTGCGCGTGCTTTCAAACACGGTGTAAGGATTGCGCATCAAGTATATGAACTTGGCACCGGGGAACATCTTCACAAGCTCCTTCACACGCCCTGTGTGGGGTGGGTTCTTGCTTAGGAATTGCGTTCCACCCGTGTTCCACAACGACACTTTTATCAATTTCGTGAACACCTGTTCAAACTCGCGCAACTCGGCATCGGTGATGTCGTCCATGAGCAGGTATTTGTCGGCATACTCCTGCATATACTTAGGGAAAAACCAAAAGTTATAGTAGTTGCAAGGCGTCATGTTGCTCAGGGCAAACTCCTCCTCTTGCGGCAAGTCAACGGCAAGCTCCATGTTGTCGGTGGGTCGATGATCGGGCATGAGCCAGCTCATCGTCTTTTTGAAAAACGACTGCCCCCACATCATCAGGTGAGGGAACACCGTCTGGTAGGTGGTACAATAGCCAAAGTGGCGGTCGCAGGCCATCACATTGTGGACAAACGTGGTTCCGCTGCGCCAATGCCCCAATATGAACACCGGCTCATGCTCAAGCGGCTTGTCGCGCAGCAACTTGTCGTAACGGCGGTCTTGTATCGGGGCAAAAAGCGACATAAGCCTGCACACGCCCTTGGTGAGCGCATACTTGGTCTTGTACCCCTTTTCCACAGTCCTGCCTGCGGTTATCCCTTTGAAAGTCTTCCAGTCGGCACCTACCAAGGTATTGACCGGCAACTTGTTAAATTCTATCAATCCCATTTTTTCTCTTGCTGCTGTTTACTTGATTATTTTCACCTCTATGCCCTGGCGGTAAAGTTCACGGGCGGCACGTTCCACAGCGTCGTAATGCTCGGGGGCAATTCCCAGTTTCGGCAAGTCGAGCGTTGGCAAGTCCACATCGACAAGCATATCCTTGTCCTCCACCTTGCCTATAATCATTCCCACCGCGCTGGTATTATTGCTTATAGGGTCGATAAGGATGAACGAGCCTGTGGCCTTGTTTTTATCAAACGGGTCGAAGAAAAGTTCGCGTGCCGTGGTAATCACCACCCGCGCAATCTGGTTTAGCTGCATAGGCTCGGTTTCCCGAGTGAGCTTGCCGTTTTCTATCGACAAGTGCTCCATGGTGTTCACGTCAACCTTGTATTTTATGCTGTCGATGTGCGCACGGCTGGTATTGGTGGTTTGCTTTATGAAGAACGACTTGTTGGCATCCATCGCCTCTTCGTCCATCCACACGAGCATAGCCTCGAAGTTGCGCCCCACAAGCGGCATATTGTCGGGGTGCACAAGCATATCGCCGCGCGACACGTCTATTTCATCTTCAAGCGTAAGCGTCACCGACTGCGGTGGGAAGGCATAGTCAAGCTCGCCGTCGTAGGTGACGATGCTCTTCACGTGCGACCGCTTGCCCGACGGCAATGCCACCACCTCGTCGCCCTTGCGCACCACGCCCGATGCCACCTTTGCACAGAAACCGCGGAAGTCGAGGTTAGGGCGCGAAACATACTGCACGGGATAACGGAAATCCTTCAGGTTGTGGTCGTTGTCAATTTCCACAGTTTCAAGGTATTCGAGCAGCGTCTTGCCATGATACCACGGTGTGCGCTCCGACTTTTCCACCACGTTGTCGCCCTCAAGTGCCGACAGCGGTATGCAAGTCACGTCGGGAATTCCCAGCTGGCCTATAAATTTCATGTATTCGGCCACAATCTCGTTGAAACGCTCCTCCGAGAAATTCACCAAGTCCATTTTGTTGACGGCAAGCACCACGTGCTTTATGCCAAGCAGCGACACAAGGAAGGTGTGGCGGCGAGTCTGAGTAATGACTCCGAGCCGTGCATCGACAAGTATCACGGCAAGGTTGGCCGTGGAACCGCCGGTAATCATGTTGCGCGTATATTGCTCATGCCCCGGTGTGTCGGCTATGATAAACTTGCGGTTGTTGGTTGAAAAATAGCGGTAAGCCACATCTATGGTAATGCCTTGCTCGCGCTCGGCCTTCAAGCCATCGAGCAGCAGTGCATAGTCGATGTGGTCGCCGGCATTGCCCATTCGCTTGCTGTCGCGTTTCAAGGCCACAAGCTGGTCTTCATATATCTTTTTGCTGTCATACAGCAAATGCCCGATAAGTGTCGATTTCCCGTCATCGACCGAACCGGCAGTCAAGAACCGCAACAAGTCCTTCTTTTCGTCCTTGTCGAGGAACTCCTTGATTGACAATTGACCATCGTTATTTGTCAATTCATTATCATTTTTATCTTTATCCTCTGCCATTTTCTTTCGTAGTTTTTTTTACAATCAATTGTCAATTATCAAAAGTAGCCTTCGCGCTTTTTCTGCTCCATGCTGGCCTCCTGGTCGAAGTCGATTACACGCGTAGTGCGCTCGCTCTTGGTGGTAGTCATCATCTCCTCTACTATCTTCTCGATGGTATCGGCCTGACTTTCCACCGCACCGGTGAGCGGCCAGCAGCCAAGGGTGCGGAAACGCACCATCTTCATCTGTATCTTGTCGCGGTATTTTTCGGGCAGGCGGTCATCGTCTGGCATTATCAAGTTCCCGTCGATTTCCACCACCGGGCGCATCTTTGCAAAGTAAAGCGGAACAATGGGTATGTTTTCAAGCCTTATATATTGCCATATATCAAGTTCAGTCCAATTGCTAAGCGGAAACACGCGTATGCTTTCGCCCTTGTGGATACGTGTGTTGTATATGTCCCACAGTTCGGGGCGTTGGTTCTTGGGATCCCACTGGTGGAAACGGTCGCGGAACGAGAATATGCGTTCCTTGGCTCGCGACTTCTCCTCGTCGCGGCGGGCACCTCCGAATGCGGCATCGAATTTATATTTGTCGAGCGCGTGCAGCAGTGCCTGGGTCTTCATTAGGTCTGTGTGCACCTTGCTGCCATGCGTGAACGGGCCCACGCCGGCCTTGTAAGCCTCCATGTTGCTTTCCACAATCAAGTTCCAGCCATATTTCTTGGCATACTCGTCGCGGAACTGTATCATCTCCTTGAACTTCCACTTCGAGTCGATGTGCATCAACGGAAACGGCACCTTGCCTGGATAGAATGCCTTCTCGGCGAGGCGGACCATCACACTGGAATCTTTGCCGATGCTGTAAAGCATCACCGGGTTTTCAAATTCGGCTGCCACTTCGCGTATTATATGTATCGACTCGGCTTCGAGTTCCTTCAAGTGGCTTAGCTTGTAATTTTCTTCCATTATCTTTCTTCCTTGTTTATCCTTGGTAATATTAATTGCAGCACCGCCTCGACCGACTGCTGTAGCGGCAGCCGCGAAGTGTCGAGAGTGAGCGCGGGTGCCTCGGGCACCTCAAACGGGGCCGAAACCCCAGTAAAGTCCTTTATCTCCCCACGGCGGGCGCGAGCATACAGCCCCTTGACGTCGCGCCGCTCGCATTCCTCGATGGGTGTGCCCACATACACCTCCACGAAGTCATTACGGCCTATTATGTCGGCTGCCATCTGCCGCATCTGCCGCAGCGGGCTTATGAATGCCGCAAGCGTGACGATGCCGGTATCGACAAAGAGCTTAGCAACCTCGGCTATACGGCGGATGTTTTCCATGCGGTCCTCTTCGCTGAAACCAAGGTTGTTGTTGATGCCGGTGCGTATGTTGTCGCCGTCGAGCAGGCGGCACAGTATGCCGCGTCGCTGCAACTCGCGCTCAAGGGCTATCGCCACGGTGCTTTTCCCCGAACCGCTAAGCCCGGTGAACCACACCATCAGTCCATGCTGCCCCAGCAGAGACTCCTTGTCGGCGCGACCAAGCATCTTGTCGAATACAGGGTATATGTTATTGCTGTTATTTTCCATATTTCTTTATTTGCATTAAAATTCAAAAGGCCAAATCTGCGGTATCAGGAATATCGAGATTAGGAACACAATTATGTTGAGCGGCAAACCCACGCGCACAAAGTCGGTAAACTTGTAGTTACCTATACCTTGCACTATGAGGTTGGTCTGGTAGCCTATCGGAGTGGTAAACCCAGCCGATGCAGCAATACAGATGACTATGAAAAACGGCATGGGATCGACACCAAGCTGCGTGGCAAGCGACAGCGCAAGCGGGAAGGCAAGCGCAGCCGCCGCATTGTTGGTGATAAGCTCGGTAATAATGTTGGTGATTATATACAATATGGCCAGCAGCACGTAAGGCCCGTGGTCGTTGCTAAGCCCGATGATGAAATTGGCAATCAGGTCGGCAAGCCCCGAATTGGTCATGGCCTTGCTTATGGCAAATGCACAGGCTATGGTAATCAATATATCCCACGATATGAATTTGGTATATTTGCGCGCCGGGAACGTATTGGTCCACGCCATTATCACCGTGGTGACTGCGGCAAAGAAGAACATATCGAGCTTTATGTTGGGGAACATCTCTTGCGTTATGGGCAGCTCGCCTATGGTCGCCCCCAATATCATCAATATGAGCAACGTCAGCACAAATGCCCGCTTGCCGCGCTTGGGTTGCGGCACGGCATCCTTGCCGTTGGCAATCATCAAGAACACCGACGACTCTCCCCACGTATCGACAAACGAATCATCGGCCAGCACCACAAGCGTGTCGCCCTCATACAGGCGCGTCTTGTCGATGCGCTTTGTTATAGCCTGGCCTCCGCGCTTTATCTCCTTGACCTCGGCCCCGTAGTGCCGCTTGAAGTCAAAATCGCGCAGCGTCTTGTTGATGCCAGGGAAACGTGGCCCCAGCACAACCTCCACCGGGTGCAGGTTTTCCTGTTTCTCCTCCTCATCTTCCACAATCTCGGGGCCGCGGCGCTCGTCGGGTAACATACGTTTCGACACGAACATTATATATACGATGCCGGCAACGGTTATGGGTACCCCCACCCATGCCAGCTCAAACATACTAAGCCCTTCATATCCGGCCTCTATCATCATGCCGTGCACCACGAGGTTGGTCGATGTGCCTATCAGCGTGCACAAGCCGCCAAGGATGGTAACGTAGGATAGCGGTATGAGGAATTTCGTCGCCGGCAAACCTATCGACCGCGCCCAACGCTTTATGATAGGCGCAAAGATGACCACCACTGGCGTATTGTTCAGGAACGCCGATATGAAACCTATGGCGGGCAACATACGCAGCTGGGCCTTCCACACAGCCGTCCTGCCCTGCGGCAAAATCTTTTTTATCAGCTGGCTCAGCGCCCCCGACTGCCTCACTCCCTCGCTGACGAGGAAAAGCAGCGCCACCGTAATCATGCCCTTGTTGCTGAACCCTTCAAGCAGCTCCCGGGGAGAAATAATGCGGCAGCACAGGAAGAACACCACCACCGAAAACAGTATCATGCCCGGACGTTGCTTGTCGGCAACTAAGGCGGCAAGCATCACCACAAGGGCGGCTAATACCAAAATTATCTCCAAATTCATAAAAATCTCAATGTCACGTTTGTCGAAACCGTGGCCTGCCCTATGCGTATCGCTTTCCAGCATGGCTCGGCCACCTTTTTCCAATTAAGCATAACACCACCGTCTGCGGCATAGTGCTGTTAACATTTGCCACAGCAATGATTAAAGTATGCAAATATAGGGCTTATCCGCTTAAAATTGCGTCATAAATTTCATTTTTAACACCATATTTGAAAAAAAGTACAACTTTATGTGCGAAAAATGCCAATAAAGCAGGCAACCAGGCATTGCATCCCGATGAAAATATTTGTTACCAAATCATCATGAAAACGCAACTTAATTGTTATATTTGCACCATATCTTTGTGACGTTTAGAACAAAAGCGCCAACATGGAACAAAGAAAGTATTACCGAACAATCGTATTATCCGACATTCACTTAGGCACATCGCACTCCAAGACCGACGAAGTGTGCCACTTCTTAAGCAACGTGGACTGTGGCCGCCTGATACTTAACGGCGACATTATCGACGGATGGCACCTCAAAAAAAGCGGTATGCGGAAGTGGCAGCCATACCACACGCGTTTCTTCAAGATACTGATGAAAATGATGGAGCGCAAGGGCACTCAAGTGGTGTATGTGCGTGGGAACCACGACGATTTCCTCGACGGCCTTGCTCCGCTCACATTCTACAACATCAGCATCGTGCGCGAATACGAGCTTGAAAGCCGAGGCCGCCGCTACTTCGTGACCCATGGCGACATATTCGACCGCGTGACCACGCAAATGAAGTGGCTTGCACTGCTTGGCGACGTGGGCTACTCGTTCCTGCTGTCGTTCAACAGCCTCTACAACCGGCTGCGCGCACGGCAAGGGAAACCCTACTACTCGCTCTCGCAACAAGTGAAGCAGAAAGTGAAATCGGCGGTAAACTACATATCCGACTTCGAGCACACGCTTGCCGAGTTTGCCCGGGCACGGCGGTACGACGGCATTATATGCGGACACATACACCACCCCGACAACACCTACTACGAGGGAATACACTACTTGAACTCGGGCGACTGGGTGGAAACGATGTCGGCACTGGCCGAAGACGAAGACGGCAACTGGAATGTTATATACTATACCGACATTGCCGACAGCCTGCCGCACGACGACAGGACCGAGGCGCAAATTATAACCATAGCATCATGAAATTTCTGTTCATAGTACAAGGCGAAGGACGCGGCCATCTCACACAAGCCCTCACTCTCGAAGAACACCTCACCCGGCAAGGACACCAAGTGGTGGAGGTGCTGGTGGGCAAAAGCAGCCAACGGGAACTGCCAGAATTCTTCGGCCGACGACTGAAAGCCCCACTGCTACGGTTTGAAAGCCCCAATTTCCTGCCCACACCGGCCAACCGCCGCAACAAGCTGGGCCGCAGCATAGCCTACAACGTGTGGCGGCTGCCCACATTCGTGCGCAGCATCGCCTTCATCAACCGCCGCATAAGGGAATCGGGAGCCGACGTGGTGGTAAACTTCTATGAGCTACTCACCGGCCTCACCTACTTGTTTTGCCGTCCGCAGGCTACGCAAATATGCATAGGCCACCAATACCTGTTCCTGCACCGCGACTTCGAGTTCCCTCGTGTCAACCGTCTCTCGCTCGAAATGCTGAAGATGTTCACCCGCATCACCTCGATAGGCGCCAACCGCCTGCTGGCTCTGTCGTTCCGCCGTATGCCCGACGACGTGCAGCAGCACATATACGTGGTTCCGCCGCTGCTGCGCCGCGAGGCACTGCGGCAATCGCCCTCCCGTGGCGACTACGTGCTTGGGTACATGGTCAACTCGGGATTTGCCGAGCAGGTGATGGAATGGCACAAGCGGTGTCCCGGCGTACCGCTGCGTTTCTTCTGGGACCGCCGCGGCGAAAGCACTGTGAAGAAAGTTGATGACACACTGATGTTCCACCAACTCGACGACAACAAATTCCTGAAGCAGATGGCAGGCTGCCATGCCTACGCCAGCACCGCAGGTTTCGAGTCGATATGCGAGGCAATGTACATGGGCAAGCCCATATTGATGGTGCCGGCGCACATAGAGCAGGAATGCAACGCACACGATGCCATGCTCGCAGGTGCCGGCATAGTGAGCAACGACTTCGAGCTTGGCAACTTGCTCGACTTCTCACGCCGATACACCCCCGACAGCCGTTTCGTGTTTTGGGTAAACAACATCGGCATGACAATCGAGCACCTTGTGCGCCAGCCCGAACCCGAGAAAGCCCACTATTACACCCACCGGCTGCTGCGCCGCCTGCGCCTCATATTCAACTGACCATTCCTTTAATTACGGCTACGTCTCGGCAAATCAAATTTCATGAAAGCATAATTTGTCGAGATACTCGGCTTGCACTATCTTTCCATAAGACAGGCTGCGCCTCGGCTAATTGCAAATTCATGCAAGCATGATTTGCATTTGCGCTCGCCTTGCACTATCTTTCAATAATATAGGCGGCTCGGCATAAAAAACAAACAGGTTTGTTTTGTTCTGCGCTCGCCTTGCACTATCTTTGAAAAAAATAATTCACAATGGAACACATCAATGAAGAAATGATGCAGCTGCTGGTAAGTACCGGGCTTGTGGAAAACGACATGACGTGGGCGGCACGCATTGCCGTAATCTTGGCAATGCTGCTGCTTATATTCATTATCAACGTGCTTTTCACCCGTGTGATTATGCCGGCCGTGCATCGTATAACGGCATCGACCAAGGCCACCTGGGACGACTACCTTTTCAGCAAACAAATGCTTAGGGGATTTTGCCGCGTCATCGACCCAATACTGGTTTACATAATGATGCCTATGGCATTCAACGATATGCCGCAGCTGCTCGCTTTCCTCACAAAGGTGTGCGAAGTGTATTTAGTGGTGGTGACGCTGATGCTTATCAATACGTTCCTTAACACGCTCTACAAAATGTCTAACGAGCACGAGCACTTGCGCAACCGCCCGCTCAAGGGTGTTTACCAAATGATAAAACTCGTGTCGGTAAGCGTGGGAGTGATTGTGGCAATAGCCATATTGATGGATAGCGATGCCACTTCGATTATTGCCGGGCTTGGCGCATCGGCTGCCGTGCTGATGCTGATTTTCAAGGACAGCATCCTGGGCCTTGTGGCCGGAGTGCAACTGTCGGCCAACGATATGCTGCGCCCGGGCGACTGGATAACGATGGCGAAATATGGGGCTAACGGATATGTCGAGGAGGTTTCACTAACCATCGTAAAAGTGCGCAACTTCGACAAGACTGTCACGACCATTCCTCCTTACGTGCTCGTGAGCGATTCATTCCAAAACTGGCGCGGGATGTGGGACACGGGGGCAAGGCGCATTATGCGGTCGGTGTATATCGACGTGAGTTCGGTGCGGTTCTGCACCGCAAAGGAGATTGACGGGTACATCGCCGACGGGCTAGCCGACCAGGCTCTCGCCGAATATGGCTGCCCCGTGGAAAACTTGAAGGTGTACCGCCATTACTTGAGAAAATACATAACCTCGCACCCCGAAATCGACAAGAACCAAATGATAATGGTACGGCAGTTGCAACCAACACCCGAAGGGGTGCCTGTGGAAATATATTGTTTCACCACTACCACCGTGTGGCCCGAGTACGAACGCATACAATCCGACATCTTCGACCACGTGCTTGCCATAACACCACGTTTCGGGCTGAAGGTGTTCCAACGCATTTCGGCAGCAAACTGCCACAACTACGACTGGCAGCATGATTGAAATAACACATATCGACAACGGACAAAAGCGTCAGCTCATGCCCCTGCTGCTTGAGGGCGACGAACAAGAATCAATGATTGACCGATACCTCGCGCGAGGCGACGTGTACGCCTCATTCGACGACAGCGGCAAGCCTGTGGCAGTAGCAGTAGTGACGTATGAAGGCGATGGGATATGCGAGCTGAAAAACATAGCCATTGCCGCCCAGCACCGCCGCCGTGGAATAGGACGCGCCATGGTGCGATACCTTTGCACTCGTTACGCCGGGGAATGCCACACCATGATGGTAGGCACGGGCGACAGCCGAGCCACCACCGAATTTTACCGCAGCTGCGGATTCACCTATTCCCACATTGTGCCTGAATTCTTCACCCGTAATTATAACCACCCCATAATCGAAGAAGGCAAGCAGCTGCGCGACATGGTATATTTCAAATATAATCTACTTTAAAGAACACGCATTATGCTTAAAACCATTATTATAGTGGGGGCAGGCAGCTGCATAGGCGGCGTGGCTCGCTACCTCGTAGGCCGTATATTCAAGCCCGAAGTGCTGCAATCATTCCCATGGGCCACTCTGATTGTCAATGTCGTTGGATGTTTCATCATAGGCATCATTTATGGGTACCTGGAACGCCACGGTACGCTTTCGCCGCAAATGCGCACCTTCCTTGCAGTGGGATTTTGCGGCGGGTTCACCACGTTCTCATCGTTCATGCATGAAAGTTATACGTTAGCAAGCACGCAGGGGGTAATCACGGCTGCCGCGTATGCCGCAGCCAGTTTCGCGCTTGGCTTGTTAGGATTGTATGGCGGTATAAAACTTGCCTGCTGACTGCGGTGCTGCGTTCACGCAAACGCGCCACGGTTCATCAAATCGATAACGCTCAAAAGGTCCTTTACAACGAATTTCGGCTTGTATTCACGCGGCACATGCACATCTTGCCTGTGGATATTGCTCCCGTCGTCAAGCAACATTACGGTAGGATACTTGAAAGTGTTGCCTATCACAAAATCCTTGCCCGGATTGTCGCCTACAAACACAAATTGTGTCTCGTCGAGCAAGCCAACCTCGTCAAAGCGTTTCATTATCTTGGCAAACGAGGCTCCATTTATCTTCTCCTCGCCCACCTCCTCGCTTATGAACACATTCTCGGGAGGAATATACTCGTCGAGCCCTAATGCGCGTATCTTGTTGCGCTGCGTCACCGAGCGGCCATCGGTTATGATATACATCTCTATGTCGAGTTCGTCAAGGCGGTTGACAAAATCGTATGCATCGTCCGACAGGTATATTTGTGGGATATGGTAGCGATATTCATCCACCATCCAACTTATTGAATTGGGAATATTAATACCTGCAAGCCGCAACCTGGCATCAAGCGCGTCAAACGGGTTACGGTCGGCCATAAGTGCCTCTACCATCACACGCCGAGCCTCACCGGCAGGATAACCGTAATCGGCCACAAGCAAGCGGTCGATGTGGCAAAATGCCGAGTGCACGAAATCTATTTCCTTATACAAGGTATCGTCGAGATCGAGTATATAAACGTATGGCAAGTAATCGGTATCTTTATTGGCCATGGCTATCTAAAACCTCTATCCTTAAGAAACTGTTTTGAATTTTTTGTTCAATGATTTGAGATGTATTTTCTAGCCGATAAAAACAATCTATAATGACCGAAAAGACGCTCAAGGCATGAACAAAGAACTCCACAGTTTCATTGCTTAAACACTTTTCTGTAAAAATTCAAAACAGTTTCTAATATTTAGACTTTACAAATGTCCTCACCGCATCGGCAACAGCAGCAATCTCATCGTCGGTGAGGATGCTTCCGCTCGGCAGGCACAAGCCGTGGCCAAACAGCCGCTCAGCTGTACCGTCGCCATAAAATGGGGCATCGACATACACCGGCTGCATATTCATAGGCCGCCACAGCCAGCGCGACTCTATATTGTTGGTATCAAGATACTGCCGCAAGTCCTCGGGAGTGAAACCAAGACGCTCGTCAAAAAGTATTGTCGTAAGCCAGAAGTTCGAGTTCACATCGGACGAAGGATTGCCATGCACCCTCACTTCGGGAATATCCCCAAGCAGCTTGGCATAAAGTCCATGTATCTCACGCCTCCGTTCCACACGGTCGGCAAGCACCTCCATCTGGCCGCAGCCTATGCCCGCACTCACGTTGCTCAGGCGGTAATTATAGCCTATTACCTTGTGGTAATAATAAGGGACTTTCTCACGAGCCTGCGTAACAAGGAACTTCACCCGAGCCGCAGCATCGGCTGTCGGGCAAATCAATGCTCCGCCGCCCGAAGTCGTTATCACTTTGTTGCCATTGAAACTTAGAGCGCCATACCGCCCTATTGTTCCGCACTTGCGCCCACGGTATTCCGAGCCCAAAGCCTCGGCTGCATCTTCAAGCACTGGTATGCCGTAACGACCGGCCACAGCCATTATCTCGTCCATTTTGGCTGGCATGCCATACAAGTGAACCACCACTATGGCTTTCGGATAACGCCCCGTAACACGATGGCGGTCGATAATCGCCTCTTCAAGCGCATCGGGCGACATATTCCATGTATCAGGCTCACTGTCCACAAATACAGGCTTTGCCCCCTGATACACCACAGGATTGGCACTCGCCGAGAATGTGAATGATTGACAGAGTACCTCGTCGCCCTGCTCCACACCAAGCATTACAAGCCCTATGTGGATAGCGGCAGTACCCGCGCTCAAGGCCACTACATGGCTTTCGCCAAGGTAATCCCCCAGCCGTTGCTCAAACATATCTACATTCGGGCCAAGCGGAACCACCCAACTTTCCTTGAATGCTTCCTCTATATATTTCATCTCATACCCACCAAGATGTGGGAACGACAAAAAAATCCTCTTGTTCATCACACACATTTCTCCTTTCGCGCTGCAAAGTTACACATAAATCACCCACAACTACACTACATGCATCAGTTTTTTACACAAGCCCAACCACTCCAATCGAGCTAATAAAAATCACGAGAATAGACCCAAGCCACTACCCAGTATCCCATTTGCCTAATACCCCATTGGCCTGATTGGACCGATTGGGGTGCAAAAAAGTGAGGCCCGGGCGGCTGTCTCCAGCTGTCCG